>NZ_JAWOTX010000007.1:174834-270424 GCF_033339115.1 Vibrio sp. 947
CCGCCGTAGTAAAGTGAAGCACCTGCTAGAACTACAACTAGAGCGATTGCGATGATTGAGATGATTAAGTTAAACATTTGTTAATTACCTTTTTTATTATTTATTTATTTATTTGTTCGTTTTGTTTTTTTGTTTTGTGTGATGTTCATCACATGTCTAAATAATATTGTTAATAATGTGACCTAGCAACCATTTTTTTTAAATAATTAAAAACAATTTTTTTAGCAAACTTAATTCTCTTTTTTATTAATTATTTACAAAGTAAAAAAAATTATTTATTGATAAATGTAAAAATTAACTATTTTAAGACAATAAAAAAGCGAGCCGAGGCTCGCTTAAGATTGATTTAACTTACTATTTTATAATGACTTTTTTTGCTGGCTTAAGGGCGAATGTTATTCCAGACATAGGCTCTTTATCACCAAAAGCCCTACATGATTCACCCATACAGTACTCTCTAAGAGTAAATCCTTTGCACCTTTCGATAACTATTGATGACTTGGCAAGCTCTTCTTTCCAGTCTTCAAGACCGACATTCTTCAAAATAAGGTACTTGCTCTTAGGATGGACTGTTACAGCGTAACCAAGCTCTACAGATTCTTTTTTACACTGCTCATAGGCAAACTTTTCAACAGCCTTTTCTTCATACTCAACACCAGGATTGGAAAAAAGGTATACAGAAAGACCAATGACTGATAGTGCAATGAAGAAAATCAGAGTTCCAGCAAATTTGAAAAAGTTTTTCTTTAAAAATGGCATATCTACTCCGCTAATTTATTCAAAACATCTTTCTTAGATTTTTTAGGTTCAGTATTAGCGATTGTGTTTTCTAGATCTTCAATTGAATCCTTTACTTCTTCAACCGTTTCTTCTTTCTTAGTAACACGATCAATAACGTTTTGCTTGATAGAATCATAATTTGGAGTAGGGGATGTAGTGATCTTCCATGTGTTTGTTGCAACCACATAACGCATATCTTTCACATAAACGCCGCTATTCTCATTTGTCATGTGTCTATTGAGCTTATTAATTTCGAGCATAGGGCTTTTAGTCCTACTCTCATATAGATGCTCATTAGTGATTCTGTTCTTTTCATCTTGTCTGTTCACCATAGAAGCGCCAAGCAGAATGAATGAAGCTGTAAGCATAATCAAACTAAAGACAAAGAATCCATATCCAGAAGAAGTAAATTTCTTCATCTTATCTTTGAAAACAATATTTTTGTTTTCTTTGTGGTACTTCAAGTTAGCAGCACTAATTTTAGCTACAGAAATCTTCTCTTCATCCTTGACCACTGCTAATGAAAAGTTTTCCTTGATTATGGTAACGCTATCTGAATCATCAAGCTCTTCTATAATAGAGGTTAAAGCTCCGCGACCTGAACCGCCTTCATGTATTTCCCAAAGATAACCTTCGCCATAAGAAACTATGTTGTAGAAAGCATTATCAATAGGCGTTACATTGGCTGAAGCAAAGTTAAATAAATATTCCTTAACTTCCTTTTTGGTTACTTTTGCATAATAACCCATGTAGAACTCGATTGGCTCAGAAACAACGACTTCCTTTTCTTTAGTCTGCTTTTTCTTATCTTGTTTCTTGGATTTTTTAGCAAAAAAACCTTTCTTATGTTTTTCGTCACTAACATTGATGACTGAGTTTTCATCAGGAGTGCTTGCATCGGAGTTAGAATCATCAACAGCAAAAGAATCAGGAGTAGGAGAATCGTCTATTACAAGCGCCTCCTGGCGCTTGTTTTTTCTTTTGAAAATTCGACTTAAAAAGCCTTTTTTATCTTCACTCATTTTTATTTCTTCTTATCTGTTTCCAAAAATGGTAACTGTTGGACGGATCATTATAAATGTACTGTTTTTAGAATAGTTCTGCTTTTGATAAGCAATATCTGAATCTTCAGCAAATGATGGGGCATTTCTATCATCGCTATATTCATTAAAACTAATACCGCCAATGATTACTGACTCACCAGCCATGATCTTAATAACATCACTAAACTTCTGCTCACGAGTTTGAGGCTGAGAAACCATTCCTAATTGATTACCAGCATTTAGCTCTACCCATTTAGTTAAGCTGCTAATCTCCATGCCAAAATCGATTGTAACGAGCTGGGATTTTGCATCAAACCAAGGTTTCAAATGTAGTTTCGTACCTAAATCAAGGTATGTAACAGAGACATCTGAAGACTCACTATCGGATTCAGTATCTGATGTTCCACTAAGCTCATCTATATACGGAACTTTATCACCAACACTCATCATTACTTCTCGACCTGATAAGGTTTTCATAATTAATGATTGTGATGTTTCAGCTTTACCATAGGTAGATAAGAAATCAATAACGTTTGAAAGAGTAAACTCTCCATTGCCGATCTCCAGGGCTGACGATGTACCAGTTATCGATGCATTTGCTTTAACATCTCTAATTGAGCTTCCTAGTTCTTCGGCAGGATTAGTGCTATTGCTATTATCACTGTCAGAATCTGACGAGTCATCTGATGAATCATCACTGGTTATGGTGTCACCAGTTTGAACGCCGTCACCAATTTTTATTCCAAACTTACTCCAATCAATGCCTTCAGCTTTATGCCTATTCACTTGCACTGTTATGATAGCTACTTGCATTGAAACCAAGCTGGTGTTCACTGTCAGCCTATCAAGATACGTTGTAATCTTCTGATGATTAGCTTTTGAAGCTTTATAGAAGATTGTAGCCGCATTTACAGAGTAGCTTACTTCTTCAGCACCCATTGATTTAAGATCGTTTTGTATCTGTTTGGCTATCACATCATCTTGAGGAATTCGCAATTGGTAAGACGTTAACTTCTCAACAGTAACAATATCGCCAGCATGGTAGCTGAAGTTGATGCCATAAGCTGCCTCAAAAGCATCCAGTAAATGACCAAGCTTACCATCAAAGTCAATCATTACTATTGGCATGGTTCTAATAGCTTCGTCAGGCATAACTAGATACAAACCTTTTTGCTTCAGAATTGGAACCAGGTCATTTAGAGTAGCACTAACTCGAAAACCAGTCTTAATATTCTTATTAGAAAACTTATCTGGTATAGGGGATCCTTCCTCTAAAATTAAAAGGTCGTTAATAGGAACAAATCGAATTGGAGGCTCTTCATTCTTCCAATCATTTACAACATTATTGGTTATCTTGTCCTGATTTAATGCTTCTTCCAATGATTTAGGAATAGATTTACCCGAGGTACAACCAGACAAAGTAGAAACAGCCAGAATACAACCAATTATTAAACTTAATTTGTTAACTTTATTTTTATTCATTATTAGAAATCTCTACATACACGTCTTTAGCTGAATCGTAATAAATCTTGACACCATCTACTTCAGCCACGAAGTCAAGATTTTGGTTAACGGAAGCTCTTCCTGTTTCAGAAAGCGATTGCTCAACTGGATCTACCTTTTCACACATTGCCGATTTATCTTCAATATACTGA
This sequence comes from Vibrio sp. 947, assembly GCF_033339115.1. Taxonomy (NCBI): domain Bacteria; kingdom Pseudomonadati; phylum Pseudomonadota; class Gammaproteobacteria; order Vibrionales; family Vibrionaceae; genus Vibrio; species Vibrio sp. 947. The sequence goes on from NZ_JAWOTX010000007.1 coordinate 178,313, forward strand.
TATGGCAGGAAAGGATTGGTTTCAGAGGCGATAGCATTAGAACAAAGAAGAATAGAAGTAAAAGCTATAATCTTATTCATAATTTTATTCATAATTTTTGTTTTATAACTTAAACTAATTAATTTCCGTTTTCAAACTTTTTTCTCTTATAAGATGAAGAAGTTTTAACATTTCCGAATACGATTCACTTGCAGCTACATTTCCAATAACTCTATTTTTACCAAAAAGCAGGTAGAAGTCATTGCAAAAAATAAAACCATTGATGAACTTATTGATTTCCACTGGTAAATTACTGTAAACACTTGTCATATCTTCTATAGACTCAAATTTACTGGTAACGCTTGAGAGGTCAAGTCCATCACTAAAAATGCCAACGTAGGCTTTTCTTGTTTTAAAGTTTGATACGAATTCACTCACTGCTCTAAGATCTACAGGGTTAGCATCAATCAACATACTCATTTTTTATTCCTTTTAGAGGTTTAAAAACACCTATTTTTTTTATTGAATTTTTATTTTTGTCGATAATATCATAAAAACCAGAATATACTAAACAAGCTTTTTGATTTTTGTTTACAAGAACAGTACCGCTCATTCCCTTAGGGTAAATACAATTATCTGAATAATATGCAGAACCATCACCATTAGGTGTTAAGTTACACATGTTAAGGTAATTTGCAGTATATCCATAATCTTGACACTCACCGATAAGTTCAGAACTAAACTTTCCAGATAAGGCAATGTCGGAACCTGTTAAGCCAGTGTATTTACCAACATAAAATGGTTTCATTACTTCGTAGTATTTTGCGCCTGAATGTATATAGAGAGGAATGTACTCTTCATCATCACCTGTGAAACAGTGGCTGGCAGTAATGACTAAATCATCGCTCATCAAACCTTTGCATTGATGAACATAGATTCCATCTACTTTCTTAAGTAGATTAATAGAAATGGGTGCTTTGTGATTAGATTTAAGGAGTGAATTAAGAAGAAAAGGGGCTACAAGTAGCCCCAATATAACAATCGGCTTCTTAACCTTGACTAGAAATTTCTTCATTTTTAGCAAGACCACCAAAGCATTCGATAACACCGTTTAGCACGGTATTTGTGTATTTTGTGAAAGCGTTGAATTCAGTGTCGAACTGCTGTAGTTCCGTGTCATATTCATTGCCTTTAAGAATTTCCTTGAAGCATGATCCTAGCTTGAATTTCTTAATCATAAAGCTTTCGTCAATGCTCATACGCGCATTCACTTCTTCATCTTCATTGCTATAAGACAATGCTAGGTTGACAACGCTGTAATTTTTCTCGCCAAGATAAATTTCTAGGTTACGATCACCTTCAAGCGCTTGAGCTGAATATGATATCTTACCTTGTTTACGCCCATCACGCTGTGGTTCGCGAATGACACACTCACTCATAAGCTCAAGTTGATCTGGCATTGTGTTTGTGTCTTCAACCCAAGCTGTCATTTTAAGAGGGATATCTGTAGCCACTTGTAGTGGAGCAAACTCAAAACCTTTGAACTCATTATCGGTTAGTTGGATTGTGCGCTCTAGAAGGTCAATGAATCGCTCTGCTTGCTTCATATTACCAGTGTTTAGGATTAGGCGCTTTTCAGCGATACACAACCATCCTAGAGTGGTTGAAAACTTACTCTGTGCTGTTTTAAGAAGCTCGTTCTCAAGCTTAGTCTTGATCTGAGATTTCTCGTCTTTTGGCACTTTCTCAACATTGTTTTCTTTCTTAAATTTTGCGAACTCAGCATCCAACAGTTCTTTAAGCTCTGAAGTATTAATTTTCTTCTCTTCAGTTTTAAGCGCCATCAGAATATTTCCTTCTGATACAGCACCAAGAACCTGCATGTCAAAATGTGGGGGAACCCAACCTGAATAGTGTCGAACATTGCCAGATACGCGCTTAAAAGGCAGGCTTTCTAGGCATTTATTGATACTGTCAGCAGATAGATTTTGGAAAGCCTCATTTTTTGTTGAAATGAAAGCATTTAAAACGCCAAATGGTTTAAAAGACATATTTATTCCTTAATTTATTTAGTTGTTTAGTTTATTTAAATGATGTGCTCAAAAATAAAAATTTCTAGCAGTTCACTTTTAAATCCAGGGTGATTGAGACATCTAGTGTTCAAGTAGTAGTTAAGGTTATTCCTAAACTGTGTATTGCCCGAATCAATCGATAGAGCTTCATCAACCAAAATTCTTTTATTAGACACATAATAATCATACAAGCTATCATTTTCAAAGGTTTTTTTCATTTTATTTGAATGCTTTGCGATTATAAACATGATTTCCAGACTGATTTTGTTCACAGAGCCATTGAATTCAAGAAAATCAACTGAATTTATATATCTTTTTAATTCGTTGTATAGTAAGTCATTCATATTAAATCCCGTTCAGCAGATTCGCAAAAAATTCTGCGCTCTTAACTGGATCTCCGTCAGGAAGGTCTTGCTTAACTGGTGCCAAGTTCGCTTGTGTTTCTGTAAGCTTTCCGCTGTATACCTCATCAAGAACAATCGCGTACATTGAATCAAATCTAGCTTTCATTTTTGACATTTCACCGACTCTAAGATCGAAACCGCCAATTCTTCGCCTTGTTTCTTTGATAATCCAATTATTGTGCAATTCATTTTTAGGGTTTGTTGCAACACTGTACGCCCTACAAGGAGGTACACAGCCTTCGATTAGGAGAGACTTTGATATTGTAATCAAATGAGACACGTTCGGCGGAAAATCAACGTATCTTGGGTCTTTTGTAATTTCGATTTCTAATGCTTTGAAATCTACACTTTCCAGATTGTTTTGTACAAATTCATTGTATAAAAACACTCGAAAAACACCTGAGTCATCCCATAATCTCTTATACCTGAAGGACATTCTCTGCATAAATGCAACAAATTGCTGATTAACGATTACGCGAGAATTTTCACAAAAATCCACAAACTGGTTTGGAGTAGGGGCGAAAGAGCCAGTCCATCCAGATAAAAGGTTATCCAAGTTTTCTTGTATTGTAGTTGGGTTTATCGATTTACGCTCTAATGCATCCACCCACTCCCTGAACAAGTCGGTGACTTTCGATGGTTCTTTTGGTATTCGAAAGGATTCAAAATAGGAGCTGAATCTTTTAAACATTTCAGCGACATACGGCTGATACGAGTAACGCTTTGCAGCAGCAAGAATTGTATCTAAAGCCTGAGGTGTGTCACCTCGATCTTCAAGGTATTTGCATACAAATTTTTCAATTTTGTCATCCGTAATGCCGTATCTTTGCATTTCAGCCACAATCAACTCTGCATCAACAGAGGTAAAACACACAATATCTTGTGATTTATTATCGACTTTCTTTGTTTTTTGTATATACTGATAAACAGTATCGGATATAGACATATTTATTACCTAAAAATCTACAGGTAGATCATCAAAATTGAATTCTTTATCTTTTTCATTTAGCGCATTAACACTACTTGTAAGCGAGTTTGACAACCAGCGTTGAATAAATGAGTTCATCATTGCTAATGGCTTTCTTTGGAGCGGATTATCCCTAAGCCACTCATATATGTCAAGAATTTCCATGTCAACATCAACGCCAGGAAATGCCTGCCTTAAAAGTGCTAGGTGCTTATCCCTAACACGGAATACCTGCCCCTCGGTTTCATACCTTTTTGTGGGCAACCAACCATTGTATTCGCCAAGAACTTCCAAGGTAGGATCTACATACTTAACAGCAAGTTCGTTATCTTCATTGTTAATCGCATCGAACAAAGATTTGCTTTGTTGCGAAGAGCGAGTATTAAGCATTCGAAGATTTGCAAGCTTTGCTTGCTCTAGCTGTTCATTCTTTAGCAATTTAGCTAGAAAATAAGAAGACACCTTATTACTTAAACTCTCTAAGTCTAGAGATACTGTAAGTATGTCACTATCAATGGAGCTTACCTTGCTAACAAAATCTTCTGCATCACCTGCTTTTCCGAAGATAGCTAGAACATGTTCCGAGTCTATATCTAGATTAGATTGTTCGTCTCCGTGCTCCCATAGCGTAAAAAGCAACATCATTGCTTTTCCAAATTCATCATGCGACAACTTGCCGATTAGTGCTTTTAAGTCCGTTGAAGGACACAGTTTCAGTGTGTGAAATTTCATTTTTTATTACGAAATTGATTTTATGTGTGTTAATATTAAGGAAAGCAATGATATTAATAAATTTGGAAAAAGTAAATGCAAATTAAATTTGACGAACTAAAGACTTACTTCAAGCAAGTTGCTCCACATGTGTCTGAAGACATCATGGATGACTGGCTTCGTTCTGGCGCTGAAATCCTTAAGCTTGACATTGAAAGGGTAGAAAAATCTCTTACTCCAGAGTCACTATCCAAGAAAGTTGAGAATTCATTGCGCTATTCGATTAAACGTCTTTCGACCTTCAATCCACGCGATATGGGGGTTTTATATGTATCCCATAATGGTGGTTTTGTAAGTTATGGTAATGATGATGTTCACAGTGTTTCTACTGTGGTTCAAGAAAAACTAGCAATGACTAACGTACAATCTATGCCTAATGCCGCATTGAGAAGTATGAGATTGAAAGATGATGCGATGAGAGAATTCCTCAAAGAAATGCATCGCTATGAGCTTAAACCGCTAGACGCACTAGTGGCGAAGGTTAAATCTGGTGAGCCGTGGGATGAATACCCTTGGATGTCTGCGAATATCGGCGGTCTTTACAAAGATAAGTTTGATAAGGTCTGGATGGTGGATTTCAGAATCCCTAAAAACCATGAAAAGGCTGAAGCTGCATATAAAGATATTGGTGATGGAAGCCGAGCTGCTATGGCTCAAAATAAAGCATTCATTGAAGGCAAGTACGGTGTGAAAATCGATCATTGCGCTGCTGCTATTCTATCGGTGGAAGATTTTTCTTGTATGGTAACGGTAGAACCAATTAATGATGATCTTTGTTTAGCCGTTAAAGACATCGGTGACTATTACTACAATGAATACGTTCAGAAGGGCATTGTACCTGTTGTTTCCTACGATAAGGAATTCGAAACAGTAAACGATATGCCTTCAGGTCTTAAAGGAGCAATTTCTGAGTATGCTTTATACAATAAGCTGGCTTCAGAATCTGATAAGATGAAGAAAACTGCTCGTAGCAGAGTTGAAGAGCTATTACAGATCCAAGGTGTTAACATCGCTCCTGTAGGCAAGAAAACTCAGGTTGGAGCTATTAGCTTTTCTACATCAGAAACTAAACCAAGTGTGGACAGTAAGCTGCTGATGAAGAAGTTTGTTGAGCTTGGTGGAAATCCTGAAGACCCAGAGATTTTCTCTCAATCTAAATCATCAACAAGATTAAATGTAACAAGAAGCAAAAACCATGTTGATTATGGCTTCATCACGAACCTAGCATCTTCAGTTGAATCATTAATTAAAGACTCTGTTGTTGAAATGAAAGAGATTCACAACATTCATGAAGAAACCAAGCGAAACTTCGATCCAACCGAGCCTGGTGTTTTAGAGGAACTGGAAAAAGAGTCTAAGGAAAAAGCTAGTTCATACGATGACGAACTTGAACTCTTCTAGTTTTTTATTAGTTTAAAAAAATCGACAACTGTAATAACATAGTGGATATATTTTATATCCACTTTTTTATTTAAGAAATAATATGAATATCATACTTTACCCAAGAGTTTATAATAAAAGAGGCGCTGAGAATTCTCATAGCGTCTTAGGTGTGACTCATGAAGGTGAGCTTGTAAATGTTAAACTTCGATTAGATAAAGTAACTGAAAATAGCCCTTCAATAAAAGAGTTTAGCCGTGATGACAGAAAGGCTAAACAGGCTTGTACTGCAACGAAAGATAACGGTAAGGATAAAAGGGAAGGGGTTCTCCTATTTACCCGTTGCTTTCTAGATGAGAAAGATTACAACAATAATGAAACCAACTATGTTGCTAAGTGGGCAACTGTCCTTTGTGAAGACAAGGATAGTAATGAACCATTAATAAGTTTTGGTCGATTGGTTATTCCTAAAGATTTCGAGATCTACAAGTCATTAGCAGAAAAACTTCAAGTGGCATTAGAAAAAGAAGAAGATGATGAAATAGATTCCATCAAAACTGAAATGGCTAAATATTCTGGTTTTTCATTCCCTGGCATTATATATTCACACGATAAAATTAGAACCTTTATTAGTAGCGAAATTGAAGAAGCCAGAAAGTATGTAAAACAATCAATACATGAGACGTTTCAATCTGGAATGGTTGGTGGCTTTGCTATTCGTTTGCTCACAAAAGACTATAAAGTGATCCCAAACTCCTATTTGGAGGTGTACCAAAAATATAACCCAAAAACAAAAGAATATATAACAGCTAAACAAACAGCAGACATGTATTTTGATTCAGACCATGCAAAAACTGCGTTTAAGAGTAATGAGTTTTTGATTGATATTATTCCTTTAAAGAGGATGAATTCAGGAAAATTTACAACTAAGCATTATTCATCCAAAAATGTTTACCCAATGGTCAAATCTCTTTATTCAACGATTAAGGGAAATATCAAAATCTGTAAGGTTGTAGCTAAAACCTACAACTTTGTAAACCCTCAAAATTTCGATGAGACAAAAGTTCTCCTTGATAGAATGCATTCCCTGTCAGAGCCGCTAGGTCATCCCATGAGGCTATCTAAAGACGGAACGATGTCTTTGTTGCTTAGAGGTGAGACAAGTGACTCTATAAACACTGATACTGAAAAGTTCTACTGGGTTGGAAATGATCCATCAAGAATGTCTATGACTAGAAATCAAAGGATTCTGTACCTTCTTGATAAGGGACATATGCCAACTTCTTCAAAGGGTAGAGTAACTGACACCGTTAAACTAATAGAAAATGACTCATATCCAATCAATAATGATGACGATGATGATTCTTCAAGTGAAAACATGAAATCCAATAAAATGGAAATAGAGGAAGACTCTCAAATAATCGATGAAATTGTAACGGATTCTGATGAAAAAGATTTAGGCAAGGATACAGATTGCGAACAAGAGATGGATGGAATCGTAAATCATGTTAAACAATCAGAAAACCAAGTAGAAGCGGAACTTAGCTCAGATGAAGAACTGGAGCAATCAGAGCCATCTCAAGATTCAACTTCTCCACATATTTCAGATGAAGAAAATTTTGTCGATGAATGTCACGTAGATGCTGAATCTAAAAGTGATTCAAATAATAATGAAGGCATTAATTCAACAGATGTAAATATAAATGACGTTGATGAAAATAAAATCCAGACTTTAGATGATCATATACAAACTGAATCAACTGTCACTCATGTTGATTTTGGTTCTCTAGTCGAGCTAGAAGATTCGTTATCAACAACTCAATCGGGCAATCACGAAGATACAAACCCCGAGGGAATTGTTGATGTATCCCCTGAAAACTCATTTGTACAAGATCAAGAACCAATAGAAGTACGTAACGATTCATGTGAAATCGTTGAAGAATCTGATTCTACTGATAATTCAGATGAAGGTGTTGAGGAATATGGTTCTACTGATAATCTAGATGAACAAGTTGAAGAGTCTGATTCTACTGATTATTCAGATGAAGGCATTGAAGAGTCTGATTCTACTGATAATCTAGATGAACGTGTTGAAGAGCCTAACACTACTGATAATTCAAGTGATGAAGATCTACGCCTCACTGAAGAAGAAAAGGAAATCGAACCTCAGGAAGATATTCAAGATGACTATTCATCAAAGTTCATGGAAAGTATCGAGCAGATCAAAAAAGGAAAAGCGTCTGACGTAATATCTGATGAGCAAGATCCTGCTGACATATTGGCTAGATGGACAAATGGTTCTGTAGATAAGAAGGATGTTGAACCTAAACCATCAGAGGTTGAGCCAAAAGAGAAGCCTCAACAAATTGAGGCTTCTGGTGAGGAAGAACTAACAGGCATGGCTGCGTTCATGAAAGGCTATCTTGAGTAACCAGTTGTTTGATTTTTTTCTTTAACAGGCTGCAATCCGAAAGCTCTATACCCAGTGGTTACATCCATTGGGTATTTTTTGGACTCTTTATTGATATCTAACAGCTCTTCTCTAAGAAAATGATATTCCTGGTGCTCGTTAGGATCTATATTGAACTGCTTGCATTCAGATAAAACGATATTGATTTTTTCTTTAATTTTTTTAACTTTTAACGCTTGTTCATGAGTAAGAGTTTCAGTGATAACTTTATTTATTTCAGCGGTAGGGTGGAAATATGCAGTAATAATTTCTTCTCCACCGTAAAGCTCAGTGAAGTATGCAGCTTTAGTTTTTTTTGCAGGGTAAAAAACACCTTTCGTGCCATCCTTACCGTTTGTTGATTTATTTTTTTCTTTAATGTTTATATAGCAAGAAAACCCCTCATTTTCTCGCTTGTTCTGTACCTTTAATTCTATTTCGTAAGTTTTCTTTAGCACACGAATGGAGTTGCCACCAGGGACAGCTATGTTACCAAAGTCATCAAGCTCTATAACTCCATTCATTGGAATGAAGTACTCACCAACTTTAGCAATGTGTTGCTTTCCACTTGGATCCGTTACCTTGTAAGACTTACCTGTACTTTTCTTAGCGCTCCATCCAAAAAGCAAATCTTTACCTTTTTGAATTTTGTAGTCACCAATGATTAAGTCTCCAGTTTCATCTTGTGCTATCACACCGACTTTTGGTAATTCATCACCAACTTTCAGGAGGCAGTGATCATTACTGGCTTCTTCAGAGGCGGAAGGTGGTTCGACTTTCGTACCGTTACTACGGGTAACGATGTATTTTCCACCTTCTACCTCTTCAAATTTCCAGCCATTAAGGATTTCTTTGTTTTGTCCATGCTCAACATACGAAGCTTTGGCTAATAGTGCGTTGTAATTTGACATAATTAATTAGATTAATGATTGTTTTATATCATTATATCAAATTGGCTTTATCCTTACACTAAAAATTAACTGCGACTAATCATGCTCTTAGCCAATCCTATGGACTCCTGTGAATTTTCATCTCCGTTTAACATACGCGCAATCTCTTTGATTTTTTCTTCATCAGATAACATAACAATCTTATTTGATACAGTATCTTGCGTATTGTCTTTAGAGACTACAAGATGGTGATCAGAATAAGAAGCAACAGAAGGTTGGTGTGTAATTGAAATCACTTGTGCGTTAACGCCTAACTGCTTAAGCATAGCGCCCACAGAATCCGCTGATTTACCACCAATACCGACATCAACTTCATCGAAAATCAAAGTAGGTAGCGAACTTCTTTCAGAAATTGCAACTTGCAAGCATAGTGAAACCCTTGAAAGCTCACCACCAGAAATGGCTTGCGAAAGTGGTTGCTTCTCAGTCCCTTTATTCGCGCTGAACAAAATTTCACAAGAAGTTAAACCTGTACTTTTAGCTGCGTCTGTCATTTTTAGCTCAAATGAAATTTGAGCAGTTTCAAGCCCTAAGCCTGGCATCATCTCCTGCATTTTAGCTTCAATCAACTCTGCCGCTTTCAGGCGCTCAGAATGGAGTACTAATCCATGCTCTTTAAACGCTTCAAATTTTTGCTCTGATTTCTCCTTAAGCTCGATGATTTCTTGCTCTACTTCATCAAACCCATTCACATCTCTTTCTAGCCTGGTTTTAACGCTTAAAAGATCATTAGGGTTAACATCATGCTTTTTCGCGATGCTTTCAAACTTGGCGATACGAGAACCAGCTTCATTGATATCAAAATCATCCATTTCATAGTTATTCGATAAGGCTGAAAGATTTGATACTGACTCTTGAACGTTAATTGAAGCTTCTTCAAGCATTCCATAGACATCATCAATCACCTGATCTGTACCAAGTAGGTGATTCAACTTTTTCTGCGCTTCAGTAATTGCTGACGCAACTGAGAAATCCTCATTTTCTAAGACAGAAGCTGCTGAACTTATATCAGATAAGATCTTTTCTTTATTACTATGCTTAGTAAAGGATTCTTTTAAGCTGTCATACTCATCATCATCGGGATTTAGTTCTTCTAGCTCATTCAGATAAAAGCGGTTTAGTTCTTGCTGAACCTTCATAGCTTCCAGTCTGTCTTTAGCTTCTTGCAGGTTCTTTATGGTAAGCATGTATTCCTTATAACTGCTTTTCGTAGCTGCAAGGGCGGAGCTTTCAGCCAGGCACGAATCCAAAACGCTCAGACCACTTTCTTTTTTAGTGAGTTGGTGATGGGAATGTTGAGCATAAATTGAAACCAATTGATTACCTAGCTCTTTGAGTTGAGTAGTAGATATTGGTTCGCCATTAATTAATGAGCGGCTTTTTTTATTCGATTTTAAAATTCGCTTAATGATAATGTTTCCGTCATGAGAAAAGCCGTTAAATTCAAGCCATGAGATAACCTTAGGGTAGTTAACTACATCGAAGGCTACCGTGATAGTGGCTTGATCTTTACCACTCATGATTTTGTTATAGTTTGCTCTTTCACCAAGGGCGAGCGCCAAAGCGTCAAGAATGATTGACTTACCAGCGCCAGTTTCACCAGTAAGCGCGGTAAAGCCTTTATCAAGCATAATGTTGGCATTTTGACAAATTACAAAATCGCCAATAGAGATTTGAGTTATCACATTAGTTACTCCTTAAACTTTTGATAAAAAATAGCATTATTACTTGTCATTTGCAATAATTTTGGTATTATTAAGACAATTAAAAAAGAAAGGTTTACGTTATGCATTTGGTGATTTTTGATGGACAATATTTGTTTCAAATGTTGAAACAAGAGCAAGCGCAGGTTAGTCATACTGCTATGGCTGATGTTGCGGATAAAATCGTCAGCTCAATTGGTGCTACACATGCGCTATTCGTTTTTTCAGACATGGTAAATAGCTGGAGAAAGGAATTAGTTGACACCTATAGCATTAAAAAGCACGACTTTAGCTTTTCGGATTTGGCACTATTGGGTAAGCACAGAGCTTATTTAAAGCAATGTGGATACGCATCTGTACAAGTCTCTAAACTTGAGATGTTTGATATCAGTAGCATTATCTGCAATAAAATTGGCACTGGCAAATGCAAGGTTACGCTGATAACCAATTGCCCATTGTGCTTCTCACTAATAAGCGAAAGTGTCGAGATTAAAGATGCCGCTTTGACATCCACGAAGACTCAAGAGTGGCTTAAGTCGAGAATTGCGTTACCAAAAGCAATGCTTGGTGAATACTATTCCATTCATGGACTCAGTTCGCTTGGTGTTCCTGGAACCCCTGAAATATCAAAGTCAGAAGTTATTGAAGTCCTAAAACAATACAACGGACTATACAACATTCAGAAGATGCTTAGTGAAGAAATTCATGATAAAAAGCTTAAAAGTGTCGTGGATAACTTCGATCAGATTTCGAGAAATTACGGTGTAACTCTTGCTAAAACTGATGTAAAACTAGGGACATCTATGCATGTAATGGAAGTGCGAAACAAAATTGCAGCATAGGATATCTAAATTGAAAAAAGAGGCTTAACCTCAAGCTATTTCGCTTTGTGTGCTAAATAAAAGGAATTAAACAATGTCTCTTAATGATTTAGTTAATAAGATTACTGAATTAAATACCTCAATAACTACGGAGCTAGTATCACCAAGAGAGGTGATTATTAAACCTGATTCAAACAAAGAATCATACATTGAGGTTCGAGACAACTTAGATGCAAACTTTGAGGTTAAGTCATACACCATTCAAGTATTCCTTCATACTAAAAATGGCTATGAATCCAGAAATTATTATGAACCTTGCACAAAGAGAAAAACAAGTACGGCAATTGAGTATATCAATAGGTACATTAATTACATTGCTGACAATAACTGCTGGAAGTAAGTTAATAGAGTGCATTGTATTTTGTTTTATGTAAACCTCCATCACACTGAACGCATATCCAATATTATAGAGGCTTTCTGAGCACCATTCTAGGCAACTATAAGACGAAAGCGAAATGTCTTGGCTTAGATACCTTTTGTTAACCTATATTGACAATTTTAGAGTAGGGCAGTTCACTAAATTCGAACTCTTGTAGATCAATTTCTTTATGCATTAACAATGCAAACAAGATAGGATCTCCATATTTAATGATATTAATCATACTGTCAGACTTTGATAACCCACCATATAATTTATCTTTGTCTACACAAATTAAAGATGCCTGGAATCCATCTATATCCACAACTTTATTAAATAATCCAATCTGATAGTTTTTGGAAAGATAAATTACTATTGCCAAGTCACTATCAGTTTTTGAGCAAGTATGCGCTGCAATTCCTGTTATTTCACAGGATTCCTTCTTTATGGTAGTACTACAAAATGTAGCTCTTTTATCACCTGAGAAAATAGTAATTACATTCTGAGAAATAGTTATTGCGAGATCATTTTCCTGATATATGAATGAAACTCCACAGGAGTTAAGCACAATCAATGAATCTTCTTTCTGTAATAAAATGCAATCATCTTCTTTCAGATCATAAAATGGAAAGGAGTCGAGCCTATCTCTTTTTCTATTGAGATTATCTATAGCTGGGTGAGATTCGGTTTCCATTATGAAATGCATATTTGACTTTGATAGATGTTTCTTGAAGTGACCAAACGAATATATCTCATCAAAAGTATTGTTGAAGCATTTATATGCAGATAACAATCCATTAATAATGCTTACAAGGTCATCATTTAGAGTTGAGAGGGAAACTGTATCTTGGATAGTATAGTTTTGATTAAGAGTTGTAACACATTGCTCAATAGTTTTAAAAAGATTGAGAGAACCAAAGACCGATAAGCTAATGTATTGTTGTTTGATATTTTCTCTGTTTTCAATAAATAAAGATATATCTTGTTCAATTTCTTGGTTATTTATTATCATTTCATTTCTCTATAACTAAATAAAGCCATCAGGTTGATGGCTTTTTTTAAAATGCTTTGTTATTTTTTGATTTCTAGGTTTAATGCATCAAACAATGTAAGGCTATCAAGTGCTTTAAGTTGTAAGAAATCATATGGCGTTAAATCAGCAGTAGGTTTAATGGATATACTAAGTGTCTTTTGATCCTTCAAGAAGTCCATCATATCCATACCTGCTCTCTTGGCTTTAGGGTAGTGGTGTTGAACAAATTTTACAGCGTAAGCATTCAAATCAGATTTGATAGAAGGGTATTCTTTAATTAGCTTATTAAAGGCTGTTACGTTTTTAACGTCAAGATTCACTTCATTAACGACACCCTTTTTAAGCCCCTCATAGATTTGATTGTTGTCAACGCTTGCCTTGTCTAATGTAGACTTCAAAGAAACCGTCAACTGATCGCCATCAAAGGTCGTCAATCCACTATCTAACTGAAACTTATCATATGCTTGTTTAACTTGAATGTTCATATCTGCATTATCAATTAAATTTCCTTTACCATTGATAGCAACGCGATTCAGAGAAATGGAGATATCTTTGTCTTTATTACCTAAATTAAGATTGTGAACATAAATGTTTTCAGCATTACCAGTGTAATCAAAATACTTAAATTTTGCGTTTTGAATGCTGAATTTTCCTTGTTGGATATCATTAAAGTTAATCGTCGCATTGCTAGATTGAACGCTAAGATTCTTTGAAGTGATAGATATATTCTTGATGGTAAATACATCAGATCCAAGGGATGTCATTTTTACATCATCATAGGTTACTGCAAAACTATTACCGTAACTATTAAGAAAAGCACCGATTTGATCCGTTTTTCCTTTGTAATCCATGAATGTGTTGCCTGTCACGCCTACGATTATTGCCGTAACGATAATCGCAATTATCCATTTTAACTGCATTGTGAAGCCTCGTTATTTTAATTATTTAAATATTTTTTGTTTATTGACTCAAATATAATGCTAAAGGCATGAAGAGTCAAAAGTTTTAGAATTGATTAATGAAGGCGACTTAGTCGCCTTCTAATTAAGTTTCATGGAAGAAGATTTCTTTTTTATTTGTATGCTTGCCAAAGAAACTTGAAGCTTCTCCAATATTTACAAGAGACACAGAGTTGTCAATTGGACACTTGCTTGAAACCTTGATCTGATCGTATTCTTTGTCAATGCTTGAGAATTTTGTACTAATAATTCTGTAGTTTACGTATGAACCAGTTTTTGATTCAAGCTCACTAATCTTAGCTTTAATGTCGAAAGAATCTTTATAGTCGAAATGACCAAGATACTTCAATCGCTGTCTTCTGATTAGTTTTCGACAGTAAGAACCCACAAATTTCTTGCTATGAGTTTTGATTTTCTGCCATAGGTAATCATCTGTTAAATCCGCAAAGCTTTCGATACAGGTGAAGCAGCCTTCAATTTCTTTTCTGGTTTCCTCATCGGACATTACTTCTTCAATAGCCAAGTTCAATAGCAACTCAAAACCGTTGGAAGTTTTGTGGTTGTAGACATGTTCAAACATCGAGTATCTGGAATAAACAAAGTTCTGTAGGATACCTAGAGCTTTTGAGTTAACTGTCATTCCAAACCAGCCAGATTCTTCATCATAATGAGCACTGATATTTTGGATGATAATTCCAAGATCTACTGTGCCATGCGCGACACCACAATAAAAGCTATCTCGATTTAGATAATCCATCTTATCAATATCAAGCTCACTTGATAAAATTGTTTGCAATAGACTAAGGATTTTCGTTGCTTTCTCTTTAGAGGACAACTCAGAACCTTTTCCTGGATTGAATGACTTCGCTGAGAAGATCTCCCATAAAGCATCAGAGTGACTGATTAGAGTTTCTGATGGTTCGTTTTTTGTAGTCTCTAGTACGCTGAGTACATCTTTGATGCGGATACCAAGCCTTTCAGCATCAATATCAGTCATAATCTCGTATGCAGCTCTTACACTGTAGTGTTCATGTTCAATAGTTGAAGGAACTTCTTCATAGAACTGTTCGAAGTCGATACCTTTCCATAGTTTTAGGAAAGTCGATTCATTCTCGAAGATATAATGAAGACAGTTCGTTTTTTCAATCTGGTGCGAAAATGCTGCATGTCCTGTGTCATGAAACAACGCAGCCAATCTAATTACATTAATAAGGTAATCTGATGCTAACTGATGCTTTTCGCTAACAGAAGATACATTGTCAGCGAACCGCTCTTTAAGGTACTCGCTTGTCTTGACAGAAATAATCTTACTGATTACACGACCTGCAATATGCATAGCACCAATTGAATGAGAAAATCGGTTATGGGTTGCGCCAGGGAAGACATATTGAAGGACATCGTTTTGTAGAATGTGTCTGTTCTTTTGCATTAAGTAATGGTCAATCGCAGCAGATTCACAACTACTGATTTCAATTGCTCCATGTACAGGACACATCACAAACTTTGCTCTGTTTGTTTTACTCATTTACTATTCCTTTCAATAAAAATCTGTTACCATTTCGTTTAGTATTGTTGTGATTATACGCAAATAAATATAAAATACAAGTTCCAAATCGAAAACAACTAATTTTTATTAATGAAATAAATAGATTATGAATGACAAAAGCATAAGTGAAAAACTAAAGCCCCTACACGGAGGTGTAGTGTTTTATCCAAGGGAATATGTTCTGGATAATCACGACTTTCTTAAGTCATATGCTGACGGTGTAACAGAGGGTGGTAAAGAGGTTCGAGTATACATTGTTCCAGAAGAAACTTTGATTAAAAGGGCGCAAGACACCACTAGTGGTACAACCATTCCTACAATTGATTCATTTTCTGAGACACATCGTAATGCTCACAATCCTTGTCTAGCAGATCCTAATAATTCTAAGGATACACCAACTGGCATTCTTTTAATTGAACAAGCATCAGTCGATGAAACTTCAATCGCGCAAATTGGTAAGCCTACTATCATTGGTAAATGGGCAAGTGTTATACAGATCGGTGATGAAGGAAAACTTTCTGAAATCGGGAAAGGGTATTTAGAAGTTACTATGAGTCCAAAGCCAACAGGCTTGATGCTTGAAATAATGCCAAAATTCAGACAGCTAAATGAACAGGTAGCTCAGGGCATGAGAAACCCTCTTGATGTAATTGAGGAAAAGAGAATGCTCTATTCTCGCATCATGGGTGAAAGAAAAAAATTCTTCGTTGCAGTTATCATCAAGCATCAAGAATTGATGCAGGTAACAGATTACAACATACAAAACTTTAGAAATCTTCTCGCTCAATTGATCACCAGATATACTTCTGAAGGCATGTATGGTGGAGCAATGATTCGCGTAAGAAGTGGCAATGAAGTCTTGAGAAGATTTTGCTACACATGCAACCACAGTTACGATTATCGAAAAGGTGATGGTTCTTTGGCAGATCCATTCGAAAAGGTTGATGAGTTTCTTAAGTACGGTGGTAGACAGTTACTAAACCATTGTCAAAGAAACAATACTTGTGTGTTAGAAGTTATCCCTACTCAGCGTATAAACTGTGCGAGAAATGGTAATGACAGATATTCTAAAGACATTAATAATTCACCTATGGGTGAATCAAAAATACTGAAAACGTATGTGGAAAAGAACCTTCGTGAAGTTCCTGATGTAAATATCGAGAGAGAAAAGGGTTTTGTTTTTTGCAATGTAGCCCTGAGATTGAGTCTGTTAAGAAAGGCTGGTTCTAAAGGGAATAAAGTCTTGAGCGCCATCCACGCTTTTAGTAGACCGCTTGGAAATATCTATACTATTGACCATACAGGTAAACCTCTTTACAAGATTGTATAAACCTTATCTTTCATATTTGGTTCATTGCTTATATGGTTTGATCATATACTCAATCACTTACAGTAAATTTTGGGTATTTCTCAACCTATAACGATCATCATTTAATCAGAGGGCTTTTAAATATTGCCCTCTGATTTTTTTATGCTTTTCTTTTGCCTTGCGTAAACTTCAAGATTTGGTATTATCAACTGACAATTTAAATAACAAATAAAAAATTGAATAAAGGTTAATGATGTCTAACTCACGTAAAGATAATGCTGCCGTGAAAGTCTTAAAAAAGGTTTTCGGGACGCAAAATGATCGAATACTAAAAAAATACAATAAAAAATCACCTGAAATTGCTAAGCATTATGAAGAATTCAAAGATTTCACTGATGAACAGCTTCTAAGCAAGGCAAATGAATTAAGAGCCGAGTTCAAGAAAGATGGAAGTATCGATGCCATAGCAACGCGTACATTTGCACTATGCCAGGTGGCAGGTGAGAACAAGTTAGGTATGAAGCATTACGATGTCCAGCTTATCGGTGGACTTATCCTTAACGATGGTAACGTCGCGGAAATGAAGACGGGTGAAGGTAAAACATTGGTAGCAACCTTGCCTGTAGTATTGAGAGCGTTTACTGGTCATCAGGTTCATGTTGTTACTGTTAATGACTATCTGGCAAGCCGTGATGCTGAGATCATGAGACCGTTATATGAGTGCCTTGGACTTTCCGTGGCTTCTCTAAACAACAAGTTAGGTAATGAAGAGAGACGACCAATTTATGCTTGTAATATTGTATATGGTACAAACTCAGAATTCGCATTTGACTACCTGAGAAAAAACATCGCCCCAGATGTTTCCCAGCAAGTTCAACCAGAGTGTTATTTTGCTCTAATCGATGAAGTGGACTCAATCTTAATTGATGAGGCTAGAACGCCACTAATTATCAGTGGAGCTAGCGATGTTGACTCTCAAGAGGTTGCTCTAATGAGGGAACTTGCAGAGCACTTCACAACAAAGATTCAAGAAGAAACGACTGGTAGCAAACAGGTTGAAGAAGTCGATGCTGATGCCGCTCTTATCCCTAAAACGAAATCAGCTCAATTAACTGAAAAAGGTTACGAGAAATTTGAGCAGTTACTTCTTGAGCACGGTGTAATTGATACCGTTGGTCGCCTGTATGAACCTGACAAAACATACATGGTTAAGTCAATGGAAACTGCAATTCGTGCAAAACATTTGTATGAAAATAACGTAGACTATCTTGTGTCAGACGGAAAAATCAAAATCATCAATTCTTCCACAGGTCGTGTTGAAGAAGGGCGTAGGTGGTCTGAAGGTCTACATCAAGCTATTGAGGCTAAAGAGGGTGTTGAGATCAATCCTGATAACAAAACGATTGCAAGCACATCCCTACAAAACTTCTTCAGACAATATGAATCAATTGCGGGTATGACTGGTACGGGTGATACTGAAGCGCATGAGTTCAAAGAAGTATACGGCATGGATGTAGTGGTGGTTCCTTCTAACAAGCCTGTTCAGCGTCAAGACAAGCAAGATAAAATCTTCATGGTTAAGGAAACAAAGTACAAGGCGATTTTAGAAGATGTTATTGAGATCCATAAGACTGGCAGACCAATTCTTGTGGGTACAGATTCTGTTCAAGAAAGTATCTTGATTTCAAATATATTCGAAAAAGCTGGTCTTAAATTCAATGTTTTAAATGCAAAAAACCATGAAAAAGAAGCTAGCATCATCGCACAGGCAGGTGAGAGAAATGCAATCACGGTAAGTACTAACATGGCTGGTCGAGGTACAGACATTTTGCTTGGTGGTAACTGTGAGGCTTATATTGAAGCCAATAACATTGTAGATGAAGAAGAAATCAAACAAGTTAAAGCAAGATTCAAAGACGAGTCTGAATATATTAAGAGCATTGGTGGTCTTCATGTTGTAGGTACTAGTCGTAATGAAAGTCGTCGAGTTGACCTTCAGTTGAGGGGGCGTTCAGGACGACAAGGCGACCCTGGCAGCTCTCAATTCTATGTGTCGCTAGATGATAAGTTAATGCTAAACTTTGGCGGTGAAAGCACAAGAAACTGGATGAGAGCGGCTGGTTTCGGTGATGATGATGAACTTTCGCATCCATTACTAGATAGAGCAATAGTGAAAGCTCAGGCTAAATGCGAGGGATTAGGCTCGAACATGCGAGCAGAACTGCTCAAGTACGATGATATCATCAATAAACAACGCTTACAGATGTTTGCAATGCGTCAAGAGTGGCTGGAGATTGCAACAAAAGATGACTTTAACCCTGACGAATGTGTTGAACGCGTTAAAGGCATCGTTGCTAGCGCAGTATATGCTCTTGTAGACAAGTACCTTCCAAGTAACAACGATTACACTTGGGATGTGGATTCACTTGATACGTTCTTGCAAGTTGAGTGGGATGTCAAACCGATAGTTAGTGATCTCATTGACAAAGGTTATGGCATTGAGAGCATCAAAGAAGAGTTGCTTCAACTCGTGTATGCAAGGTTTGAAGAAACGCTTAACGAGCTGAATATGCTTCATAATGCTCGTGCTGATATCATGCTTTACAAAACGGTGATGGTTAAAACTTTAGACTCATACTGGTTCGAACAAATTGAGCTTTTAGATGATCTAAGGGAAGGGATCCACTTAAGGGGTTACGCTCAGAAAAACCCTCTTCAGGAATTTGGACTTGGCGCTATTGAATTCTTCAAACAAATGATTGAATCAATTCAAATGGATTTCACAACAACCATGTTCAGCTCAATTTACGGCTCTATCAATCATCAAAAGCGTGTTATTGAACACATGAGACAGATAGAAATGCAAGAGCAGATTGAGAATAGCAAATCTGAAGAAGACGCCAAAGCTGTGAATTAAAAGCATATAAATTGATATGCTTATAATGGGGTGGTAGAATTAACAAAAAATGAATGGATTAAATAAAATGAAAAAGTTAATTCTCTTTTTGATGTTAACAATCTCCACCTCATCATTTGCTAGTGACATTTGCTATAAAAAGCATGACCTTCAATCTGATGAAAGCGCTCAACAATCAGCTCAGCAATATAAAGACAATGAAAACATTCTTGGTGTTTTTATGACTTGTTCTGGCGTGTTTTTAATGGCAATGTCACCACAAGATGTCGTTAAGCAGCAGTGTCCTGATGGTTCAAGCCCTTGTAAGACAGCCGTAAAGAAATTCTGTAAAAAGAACAAATTCGGAGCGCCAGTTGGTAATGGCGTATCAAGCGCACTATGCGCCCCATTTTTATTCATGCTATAAAACATGAGATATGAAAACTAACAACACATTTTCAAGACATGAAACTGGGTTGGTAAGGGTTCTTGGATTTATTTACTTAACAATCATATTTGGTTCTTACTATATTGAGTATGAATCAAATCTTGGTAATAAGTTCAGCCCTAAAATTGACATACTCGCTATGTCAATTTTTTTCTACCTGGTCGTATCGTATTTTCTCGATTACATGCTTACACCAAAGATTGGTGATAAATTTCATAGGCTATTATTGTTCGTAGACTCAGTTTTATGTGGCTTAACCTTTAGCCACTTGAAAAGCGATCCGCTTTTAGTATTTATGCTTTTAATTATTCAAAGCTATATATACATATCAGCAGGAGGGCTTAAATACTGGTTCTACTATATGACATGGTCGTTATTTGTGGCTTTAGCCGCTCAAGGATACAACTTACTACCAGAAATGGACAAAACATCTACGCTAATGCAGTGGGCTGGTGGATTCTATTCAATGATATTCATTGTCATCGTTTCACTACAGAAGCACGATAGAACAAACAAATTGATAGCGATACGTGAAGATTTGTTGAAAAAAGGAAAAAAACAAAAGCAGCTTTCAAAGATACTTTCTAATTACTTGTCTCCGCAGATAGTAAGGATGTATGAAAAAGGTGATGATATAAGCACAAATCTGCAACGAAAGAAAATATCTGTATGTTTTATTGACATAGTTGGGTTTTCATCATTATCTGAAACTTTAGAGCCTGAGCTTTTAGCTATAATTCTGAATGATTTCTTTTCAAAAATGACCGAAATAGCGTTAAGACATGGCGGGACGGTAGATAAGTATATTGGTGATGGCATGATGGTGTTCTTCGGTGATCCTGTCACAAAAGGTGCTTATAAGGATGCCTATAATTGCATTCAAATGAGCATTGCAATGCAGAAGTCTATGGACGAACTAAATGACAAGTGGCTAACTCACGGCATAAAAAGAAACATTCAAATTCGTGTTGGCATTAACAGCGGGTATTGTCATGTCGGTAACATTGGTTCTAGCCAGCGTCTTGCATATACGGTTATCGGAAGGGTCGTTAACATTGCGGCAAGAATCGAATCATTGGCTGAGCCAGGGTCTGTATACATAGCTCAAGAGACATTCAACTTGGTTAACAATAAAGTCGAAGCGATTTATAAGGGACACAAAAAGCTGAAGGGTATAAGCCATGAGGTAGCCGTGTATGATGTTATGCACTTTACAGAAGTATCTCACAATGAAGTGTTGTATATAGACGATAGCAAGATAACAATTTCTGGTGTATCCAGAGATCGGGTCGATTCGATAATTAAAGCTTTAGAGGATTTGAAAGTTGATTAATTTTAGCTGTAATGGTTGTGGAGCTTGCTGCTACGGTGGCATCTCCTTAACGCCAGAAGAATATTTCTTCAAACATTATGATGATTTTGCTGTAAATCTATCACTATCAGCATACGACATACGAAACCTTGTAAGTCCTGAGTTTCCCGATAGAAGTTACAAGCAACAGAAAAAATATCTTTCTGACAATTTCTTTGTATCAATAAAAACGAAGTCTGATCGTAAAGTCGCGGTGTTCTTAGAGTTTATTTCTGTTAATCCCGCAATTGTTCCGTGCCGAAATTTAAATGAATTTAAACAGTGCAGTATCTATTCAAGAAGACCAAAAGTTTGCTCTTTGTATCCATATAGAATTGATACAACTCCAACTGAATTAAAGCATGGACTTCTAATGGAGAAATCGAGAGCTATTGAAACGACAGGTGAGATAAAAGCTTGCGAAGGATTTAAAAATACTCAGGAAGTTATTTTTACAGACAAACCAACAGATCCAAGCGTTATCCCTTTATTGAACGAACGTACAATGGAGCTGAGAAAGTATAAGGCGCTTATCAAACAATTCATTCAATACTTAATGACAAATGAAAGCATTAGCCAGCAGATTGAGAAAAACAGCGCTTTCAATACGCCAAATGGTGAAAGAATTACTTTATCTCTTGTGGATTTAGCAAAATTCTACATTAGTAAGGATGGGTATTTAACGTATAATATGGAGCGTTTATTGATAGCAAATAGTAAAATGCTAAAACGCGAAGCAGTTCGAATAAATGAAATTGGAGATGATAGGTTAAGTAAGTATGCTGAATCTTTAATGACAGACCACGTAGTGCATGAAACATTGCTCGAACTAAATAATACCGCACCGTAAAAGGTGCGGAAATTCAATCGTCTAATCTGTCTTTCTCGTGTGCTTCTGATTTTCTTCTCCGAAACCAGAATCTGAATCAGCTTCCTGATCTTCAACATCCTCCTTCACATTTCTTTCCCCATAGGCTATCTCTTGCGTTTCCGCTACGGCACTATCTACTTGTTTACCCATCGCTTCAATCACATCCTGCTGCGCTCCTGAGAGCTTTTTGAGGCTAATATATAGCGTTATGGCAATTACAGGGGCAACGATGTAAAAAGCGTCTTCTACAGGCTTCTGGATAATGCTAGATATCAATGCCCCAAGAGGGTAGGCAATAAAGAAAGCAATGACAGGTGCTGCTTTGATGCAAATTCCTAAGTTTCTTGCTTTCTTGGATAAAGAGATGTTTTTCTTTCTCATTCTTTCTAGGATATCTTCAGACTCAATATTGATGTAATAAGCTCCATCTTCAGAGACTCTGAAGCCTTGCTTTTGTTCTAATTTCATAGTTTTTCCAAATTTAATATAAAAAAATAGAGGCTTTAAGCCTCTATTTTATACAAATGTTTTTTATTGTCTATTTAAAACATCCACGCCTTTCATTGCATCAACAAGACCATATTCAATCGCAGCTCTTGCGCTCATGAAATTATCTCGGTCTGTATCTCGTTCAATCACATCTAGCGGCTGACCTGTATAGTGCGCTAAATGACGATTGAGATTATCCTTAATTGAAAGGATTTCTTGAGCATGGATCTGGATATCAGATGCCTGACCTTGGAATCCGCCAAGCGGCTGATGAATCATAACTCTTGAGTTGGGCATAACGAAGCGTTTACCTTTAGCACCAGCAGCAAGAAGGAAGGCTCCCATTGAGCAAGCCTGTCCGTGACAAATAGTTACGATGTTAGGCTTAACTGAATTCATGGTGTCGTGAATGACCATGCCAGCAGTTACGCTACCACCAGGGCTGTTGATGTACATGTAAATATCTTTGTTTTCATTCTGCTGTTCAAGCCAATAGAGTTGCATCGAAACTTCATCAGCCATATCATCAGTAACTTGACCAGTTAAAAATACGCTTCTGGATTGAAGTAGTCGAGAAGGCATATCATAAGTAAACATTCCATCTTTTGTTCTTTCAACGACTGTAGCAGCTCTCATTCAATATCATCCTATTTGTTTGCTGATGAGTCATTAAGTGACTGGATTGCCTCATCAAGCTTTTTGTAAGTTAAAAGCAGTGCCGTACCTGGAGAAGCGCCTTCTTCGACAAAGTAGTCGAACATAGCAATTACATCTTCAGATGGCGGAATAAACTTTCTAGCGTAATCGACATCGTTATCAATCTCTTCAAACATGAAAGTTTCTTCTTTATTTGTAGCGAAATTATATAGAGACATTTGTTTTTTTGCAACAGTATTCCTAATAAAATCAGATTGTTGCTCAATATTTATCCCATTATGAACGTCAATCACTTCTGATTGAGTCTCTGACTCGACTTTAACTGGCTCAGCGTGAGATTCTGCTACTTTTACCTCAGGAGAGCCTGTGTTAACAGTAAAGAAATCACTTGCATAGGAATTGACTGACAAGGAAGCACCCAAAGACAGTATTAATAATTTTATTTTCATTTTTTAATCCTTAATTTAATTAAATAAGAAAGGACATGTCGCGCTATCTGATCTTAAACTTTGAACCTGTTTTTCTGTTCTTGTGAAAAAACCAGTTTGCTCGTTTTGTTCTTTTCATTATTTTCTTCTTTTTATCTTTGAGGTGAATGATACGTTACTTTTAGTCGGGATTTCAACATCCAAACCTGTAATCTGGAATTGTTTAAATAAGAAGTACTTGATAAGTCTTTGCTTGTCTTGGCTAGCAACTGCGGTTGCAATGTCAGGAGCGGGATAGGTAACGGGTTCTCTTTGATTGTTCAGAAACTTGATATTGAAGTTTTCATTGTCAATGAAATCGACTTTGAATATTTTTTTTATGAGATCTTTAATGGATTCATGGTCACTGCCTGAATCTAGAACCAATCTTGATTGCAGGATGGGGGTATAACCTGATTCATGGGCAATTGAACTTGGGTTTGACTCGCTTATTGCAAGTGAGATTGACTGAATATCCTGTATTTTCATTTATTAAAAGATTCATTGTTGATTGATTCCTCAATCTTATCATACGTTTGATTTTATTGTAAGCGTAAAAAAGGCACTTCCTAGAAGTGCCTGTGCTGCGATATGTAAGATTATGTTATTTTTTTAGCAAGTAGGAGATTTCACTCTTTACTACAGATATTGAAACTGCGGTTGACAGTAGTGTGCTTAGGATAAACAGAGCGATTGTGTACATGCTGTTGTGAGCCATTTGACTCATAACAGTAGGTACTGCAATGCCAGTAAGCAAAAGGATGGCTGTCACCGTAATTAGAGGTACTCTTTTTGCTAAGCTAATTGTGTCCAAAAAATTTGATAACTTGGATTCATCTTCCAGGCTTATGCTTTCCATACAGACCTTTTCAAGAGCTTTGATGTTTTTAGTTACAAGAACAATAAAGCCAGAAAGAAGAAAAGCTAACATGCAGGGGAAAATCACGACATTGCTTGCAAAAGTCGCATCGCCAGTCTGAAACTTTTCAAGTCCTGAAACGTAAGACATAACACCCACAAACGCGAGCATTACTGTAAATATAGAACCGAGACCTATTTGTATCTTGGTTTTAGATATATGCTCATTCATAATCTTTACTCATCGCAATAACATACTATCACTTATACCACAAGAAAGATAAGAGTCAATAAAAAATGGCAAATAATATCAATTATTTTGCCATCTTTGCAATAAATAATTAAATAAAAACCCCCTATAAGTAAGGGGGTTTGATTTATATAACTAAACAGGTGAATCCTGCGAGTAATAGGGCTGGAGCAAAAGGAATCTCAGCCTCTTTTTCCAGTTTGTAACCTTTAGCAATGAGACCTTTAAACACAAATGTCAAAATGCCGAACAAACAGGAAAGAGCAACTACATTTAATGTGCTTGATAAGCCAGTCCATGCAATGATTGCTGCAAGTAACTTGAAATCACCACCACCCATGCCATCAGTATTTCGAATGCAGCAGTAAAGGTAATTAATCACATACAAAAAGCTGTAAGCAACAATCACCCCTGACACGCTTGATTCTAAACTGGTGTAAGTACCATTGTAGTTAAAAATAACACCTAACCACAAAAGTAAGTAAGTGTACTCATCAGGTATCATTTTAGTTTTGATGTCTATATCGGAAATAGCGATTGCTAAGTATGAGAAGAATACAATACCTAGCGCCTGATAAAACCCGAACATCGCGAATGCAGCACAAGCAAAGGCAGAAAATAAGAACTCGACCAAAAAGTAGCGAATCGGGATTGGTTGCTTACAGCAACCTGATTTACCTCTCAACAGCAACCAGCCTAAAACAGGTATGTTGTAATAAAATGGTATCATCGTTCCACAAGTGGTGCAGTATGATCTTCCCATTAGGGTATTATACTTGTCAGCACCGCACTCTATCGGATCGTGCGCTATTTTCTTTTCCTTCAGATAGAACTTCACGTTTTCAACAATATCGTGCTCCATAATGACTGGCATCCTATAAAGCAATACGTTTAAGAATGTAGCCATAGCAGAACCAAACATGAATACTATAGCGTAAAAGATCCAGCTATTACTCTCATGCATTTGCATTAATATTTCTAGATAATTATTATTCATTTCTTGTTATTCCGTTTATTATAATTTATTTGTTATCATTCTTTTGACGTTATTATATTTCCCGAAATAAATAATTCAACCAAAAAAAATGGAGCTTATCGCTCCATTCCTTTAACATTTGCCATGTTTTTTTGTTTTTTGTTGGCGGACTCCAACTCAAATTGTCGTTTCCGCTCATTATAGATGGGCGCGAAAACAACACTATCAAATTTAACTGTTTCAGAGCGATCATCAGTCCCATCATTATTGAAGGAGAAATGAATCTCTTCTTTTTCAATGATTTTTTGACCTTCCTCGTCTAGCTTATGAACAACAATCCAGTCTGTAATAAATTCAGGGATGATGTCATTAGGGTCTACAACGATTTCTAGTTTTTCTTGTTCATCAACATATTGCTTCCACTGGTCAGTTTTTGTAAATGCTTCCCAAGATTGCTTTAATGTTTCAGCATGATCAGCTTTATAAACCGTTTCGATTACTTCAACTCGACCTCTGCGACTTAGTCTTACTGGATTGTTGAGAATTTCATATCTATCATCATATGTAGGAACATCTGGAAAAGGGTACGAAACCTCAATTTGTGTTCTACCACAATCAGATGCCCAACGATAACAACCTTCATCATTATCTTCATAATCGGAAGAATAAGTGCCGTTTTCCATTACAAACCTTTGAAGCACGTCAAATAACACACCTTTTTCATGCCAAAATTCGTTTTTCTTGTACTCTTTAATGAAGTTAGGTCTCATATCTTATTTACCGTTTATTTTTTCTTTTTTATAATAATACCATTCTTTAATAATAAATAAAAAGACCTCATGAATGATATGGAAGAAGTTTTCTTATACACGGTAAGGCAGTTTAACGAAAAGGATGAAGAGGTTTCACTACTTGAAACAAGTTCTCCCGTTGTGGCAATTTCTGATTTTACTATAAAAACAAAAATGTATTACAAAAACGATTTAAGTCGAGAAGTTACAGTTCAGCAAATGCCTGGAACTGAGCGAGCTGAAATCATAAAGATGATATCCATTGTAATTGATAAGGAGAGTGAGATTAGGGAAAGTGTGATCTATCTAGAAACTAATAAAGTTTCCACAGATAGCGAAATAACAGAAAGATTTTCGGAACAAACAATTAAAAGATATAAATCAGAATCATATGTAAGTGCCTTATCAGAAGTTGCAAACAATTTCTTGAAGCTTTCTGGTGGAAATATCGAAATCATGAAGATAATATCAGTAATTGCTGGCAAAGATCCTTCACATGAATTGTGGCGACCTAGAAAGCCTGGTAAGAAATCTCTTTCTTTAGGGTGATATAACTCTTAAATATCAGTAGATATTGTAGGCTGTTTGATTATCTGTTAGGATTTCGAAAAAATTTAATAATAAAAAGAGGCACTATGTTTTTTAATATATTAATAAGTGGTGGCTTACTGGTTGTTTTCTTTAATTATTTAGATACTAAATACACTGAGATATTCACCCTCGCACCAAAAGAAGTCTTGATAGCCATGATGATTGCCATGATTCTATCTGCTGTAAATCATATTGTCAGAAGCTTTTATGTTTCTAGAGCAAAGGGGTGGCCTTCAGTAACTGGAAAAATTCTTTATGTCACACAAAAGAAAAATGCATTTTCAGAACGCTTTCAGATTGTGTATTCATATGAGGTAAATGGAGTAAGGTATCGAGGCGATCAGTTTGATTTGGCTTCAAGTTACGCAAAGTACGGGTCTCTAAGACGATACTGTAGAATGAAGAAAGAAGAATTAATGAGTAAGGCAGTGCAGGGTAGACAAGTGAAGGTGTTTTACAATCCAGAATTGTCTAGCGATTGTGTGCTGGACAACAATCCAACATTATCATTAGTGGTTAGTCAGATCCCTTCATATACAGTAATTTTCATATCAATGTATTACTTAGCAGCGCTAATTATTGATGTCTTACAACACAATGGAATTATGTAGAGGACTGCTACGGAGCAGTCCTCTAAACATTTACAGAAGTATCTGTCTTATGTACCCAACGCGATCTTTGGTGTTAGGTAACTTCTTGTTAAAATGTATCATTGCCTTTTCACCATGCACAGCAGAGATTTGCATATTCTCAGGGTCTTTAACGAAGATGTTGAGGATGGAATCTCTGTCTTTCACTGAGCGAGAGAAGATAATCTTGCCACCGTCTTCATTTGCATGAATACCAACAATCTTCAGTCTCTTCGCTGCCATTTTAAGCTTAGTGATAAATATTAGGTTTCCGACCAAATATGGAGATTTACCAAATCTATCCTCCATTTCTTGGAATACATCATTTACCTCTGATACCTTTTCAGCCATAGATATTCTTCTATAGTAGTAAAGTCTTAAATTAGGATGAGGTATGTAGTTTTCAGGAATACTGTATTTAACTCCAACGTCTATATTAATAGATTCATCACCTTCTTTAAGCGATTGTAATTGGAAGTCACTCAAGCTTTCAAAATTATTACTCTTAAGGATCTCAATACATTTATTCAAGATAAAGTGATACAGAGAGTATCCCATTTTTGAAATGTGACCACTTTGGCTTTCACCAAGTATTTCACCAGCACCTCGAATCTCAAGATCGTGGTTCGCAAGCTTGTAGCCCTCACCAATCTTGGATGTTTTTTCCATAGCATTTAGTCGTTTCATACCTTCTTCAGTGATGTTGTTCCCTGAAGTAAGTAGATAAGCGTACCCTTGACGAGTAGAGCGACCAACACGACCCCTTAACTGATGCAATGCTGCCAAGCCAAAGGCGTTCGCATTTTCAATAAGGATAGTGTTTGCATTAGGAACATCGATACCGTTCTCAATGATTGTTGTAGCAATGAGCATGTCAAATTCATGCTTATAGAATGCTGACATCACTGCTTCAACTTCTAGAGCGTGCATTTTACCATGAGCAATACCTATCCTTAGATCAGGGAATAGATTTTTAAGATATTCAGCTCTAGCATATATAGAAGTTGTATTATTGTGTAAGAAAAATAACTGACCATTACGAAGCATTTCACGCTTAATGGCTTCAACAATTAACTGATCATTAAATTCAGACACAATTGTTCTGATATTCAATCTATTTGCTGGTGGCTGTCTTAAAGTACTAGTGTCCTTAATTCCACTTAGAGACATATTTAGTGTTCTAGGAATAGGTGTTGCTGTCATGGCTAGTATATTAATGCCTGAAAATCTACTACGTATATTTTCTTTGTCGTTTACACCAAATCTATGCTCTTCATCTATAATAACCAACGCTAAATTATGGTAATCGATAGCTCGTTTTATGGCTTTATGAGTACCAATAATGATATGAGCCTCACCATTTTCTATCTGTTGGATAATTTCCTTTTCAATTTTCTGTGTGCCTGATGTTAGCTCTACAACATTGATTCCAAACGATTCAAACCTAGCTTTAAAGCTTCTATAGTGTTGCTGTGCAAGGATGGTTGAGGGAGCTACCAGGACAACCTGAGCACCAGCAGAGGCAACAATCATAGATGCGCGTAAAGCCACTTCAGTTTTACCAAAACCAACATCACCTGCAACTAATCTATCCATAGGTCGTGCAGAGACCAAGTCGTTTTTGACATCTTCAACGGCTTTTAGCTGATCATTCGTTGCTTGATATGGAAACTCACGACAAAAGCGGTAGTAGTCGGCTTTCGGCTCGGGTATCTGTATACCCACCATTTTTTCACGCTGAATTTGAGCTTCAATAAGGGTTAGGGCAGTGCCTTCGATATCATCGACTACTTTTGCAATCTCATCTTTCCAAGAGCTGCCTTTTTCATCTAACCTATCAATTTTTACAGATTCAGGGTTTAGTCCATTGTATTTATTTACTAAGTGCAAATCGCTGATTTGCACAAAAGCAAGTGCCGAGTCTTGGTACTCTATTGTGAAATACTCATTACCGTCCGTTTCAAGAGATAGTTGCTTAAGCCCCTTGTATTTACCGATACCGTAATGTGTATGTACAACTAAATCATCGATTTCAAGATCTTTAATAAATTGGTGATTGTTATCCTCATCAACTACCTCTGATTCATCCTCTATCTTAGCCTGTATAGGCATACCAAAGATTTCTTTTTCGGTAACAACTAGGATTTTATGAGTATTATCGAAGTAGCCTGTGTTTACATTAGAGTAAACAATCACTGCTTTTTCAGGAGCGTTTTTTGCCTCATCCCACTTTTTAGCAAAGAGGGATTTCATTCTTAGTAGTCTGGATATTGCTACTATTTGGTCGCTACGAGCCTCAGAGTGAAGCACAAAAACGACCTTTTCAGCCTTTTTCACATAAGGAGAAAGCATAGACATGATATCACTCAAGCTATGCTTTTTGCTAAAACCTGTATTCTCAGTATCGTATACTGTATCAAAACCTTTTTTATCTTCAGAAAGAAAGATGCTGTTTGTTCTAGAAATACAGTCAATTAGACTCTCTGAATTTAGCCATACCTTTTGTGGCGGCAGGATTTTTCGCTTCTTATCATCCTTTAACTCTTCATATCTCTCTTTAGCTGTTGAAATAACTTGAGAGTAATGACAGCTAAATCCACTAGTTAGAAATACATTAAACTGCCTTTCAGACAGTTTTTCCATTAGTGTTGTGTGCTGATCATATAAATAAGTGTAGAACTCAATCCCTTCAGGAGTTTCACCTGCTGAAATTTGTGAGTAGGTTACATCACCTGTTGCTGATGAAAATTCTTTCCTGAAGTTTTTGCGAAATAGGATGCTTGATGGTTTATCAAGCGGAACCTCTCTTGCTTGCAAAATTTGGATAGACTCAAGTGTAGCAATGCTCTTTTGAGTAATGCTATCGAAAGTCTTGATAGAGGTAATGTGATCACTGTCTGAAACTGCAATACGTGCAGGTTTATCATGTGATAGGGGGTAGATATCAAGAATGTTATTGATAACCGTGAATTCACCTGGTTTGGTGACTTCAAGATTCGCTTTCTCGTAACCTACAGCAATCAGTTTTTGTTCAACTTGTTGAATTGATACTTGTTCATTAACTTTTAAATTAATCTGAGTATTTATCCAGTAGTCGAAATCCATTATGTACTGGGTAGCTGCCGCAGCAGTGGTAACAACAAGACGTTTGTCACCATTCATACTCGCAAGTTTGTTGAACGCAGAAATTCTTAATGCGGAAACTGACGCGTTCGGTGATTCTGTATCATATGGAAGAACTTCAATCTCTGGAATGTGTATGATTTGGTCTTCATTGACAGCAGAGAAGAATCTCAACTGAGACAAAATCTCAGAAGCTTCATTGTTATCCTTACAAACAATGATTGAGCTTTTTACTAAATCACTAAATATTTCGGAAATTGCTAATGATACAGATGAGCCGCAGAGACCCCCGATTCCCTTTTTACAAACATTTTGAATGTTCTTTAGTTCGGAGCACCCAGTGTTACTCATCGTTAAACCTCAGATAATAGACCAACATGTAATTTAAAAAATATTATGTTTGATGTCAATGATCTGAGGTTTTTTTATTGGTAAATTAAAGAGATGCGCCGATTAAACTTTTAAGCAGGAAAGCACATATGCTTTCTTTGCATCAGGCCATTTCGCAAATCTTTCTTTGAATGCATCCAAGTTATATTGAAACAACTTATTGTAAGAGTAATTCATGTAATTAGACATTAAGTGGTTGATTAGGTAGCTACCTTCCTCACCCTCAAGCAAAGTACCATTAACTTTGTGAGTATACAGAATGTACTTACTAGTTACTTTGATTCGCTCTGATCTTGTAAGCTTCGAAATGATTCGACTGATCTCATGAAACTCAACAGGTAAGTCATCAGGATTATCCCTAACCATTTGGTTGATTAGATATGAATCAACGCTTTCATGGTTAACGCCCTGGCTACTAGCAAGGTGGTCAATGACGATACGATCACGGATTTTACTAAGATGCTCTTTAACTTCTTGCAATTCAGAACCATTTCTATCAACAAGAATTCTACTTTTTAGAAGAATTTCAATAACCTTGTCAATTTCTTGGAAGTTGATGCACTTAATGCCTTTAGGCACTTGGTCGTGAGGAAACTTCTTCTCATCCATAAAGATGACGTATTTATCACCATTCGTCAGATAGATTCGATAAAATCCACCGTAGTGATTTGTAAATACTGAAGTCTTCTTATACTTATTCTTTTTAGGGAGATAGCAATCGTAAGAAATACTTGGTGTCTTACGACACAACGAAGCAAGGTCTTCAAGCTTATCTTCCGAAAGAAATTCAATACTATCAGAGTTTCTCAGTTCTGATACTTTACCCGCGATTTCTTGGTTGGTTTTGATAATTTTTTTCGGTGTATCACAAACAATTGATAGTTCGTGGATATTTAAGATGTCACTCAAACACTCAACGCGAATAACATTATTTTCGATTTCACCAAACACACTATCCAAAGCAGTTAACGCCATGATTTCATTTTTATTGTCGTTAATAAACTTTTTGATAACGAATGGGGTAGATGAGAAAGATAAGCTAATAGAACGCAAGTTTGCCTGACGAACATCAATGATGATGAACTGGCGGTTTACACCATTAGGGTTCAAAAAGCTGCTATCTTCCATCTCAGCAGCAATCTCAGGGCTGTAGCCGCAAATATCGATGTGGAACTCAGTTAGAGTAGTGCGCTTGCCTGTAAGCGCTGCTAGAGCGTTATTGTAGCGCTCTACCATATGGGGTTTATTAACTAACAGTAACTGACTGTTAATCATGCTTTCAAGTTGCTTAGTGTAATTCATAAAATATTCTCATTACTAAAGCGGGTGACTGGCACCCGCTAATAAGACTTACTGATTGTTCTCTGCTTCTCGTTCTTTTTGAAGAAGCAAGGTAGCCTTCTCATTCAGACGGGCTTGACGAACTTTTTCATTAACTTCTTCATTATCGCTCTTGTTCTTAGAGCGGAATTCAGAGTCCATGTAAGCATTAAATTCTTGAAGAATTAGTGCAATCTCAAGTTTCTTCACGTATGACTTGATCATTTCCAGCTTTTCTTCGTAGGACTTGTCGATAAACACTGAGCGTTCTTCGAACCATTCCTCAGGAAGGTCTGCGTCTGAAGCACGACCAAGCGCAGATGATGCAATGTTAGCTACTGATCGACCAGAGAAGTCTGGGTATACTGAAAGTACGTTGTCACAGTAAATCGCTACATCTTCAAAGCTTTCAAATTCATGACCAAGCTGCTTGACGGTAGCTTCGTAAACTTCAAGAAGTTGTGGCTCTTGAGGTTTATTGTGCTGCTCATAGCTTTCTTGAACTGCTGTTTGAATTTCTTGAGTGCTTAGTGGCTCATTATCGCCATATGGGATCTCTGTTTTGTTCTTCGATAGAATGTAAAACAGGTCAGCAAAATCCTCTTTGGTCTTAGGACCGTCAATCAAGAATCGTGTAATTGCACGTTGGCGAAGTGCTGGATCCATATTTTCAGCATGGTTAGTAAACATGCCAAAGATGCAGTTACCACGAACAATTGTTTTAGCGCCAGCAAAAGACTCCATAAGAACTGCTGTCACTTCTTGCTGACCAGCAGAAGATTTACTATCACCACGCTTACCTGCAATCTGGTCGATATCATCAATCGTACCAAAGCCTAGACAGTCAGGATTCACAACATTGTTGATGAATGCTTTAGCATTCTGAGCAGATTTACCCTGATACTCACTGATATTGTCAGTACTGAAGTTTTCGTAGTAGTACGGTAGACCCAGTCGCTCACAGTAATCAGATAGTAAAGTTGAGGTCATCTGGATCAATGTTGTCTTACCAGTACCAGGCTTACCGTCACCAAGAATAGTGAATGGGAAACCACCAATCTCAACAAACGGGTTCATTTTACGCTCAAAGTCGTAACAAAGAAGTTTCTTAACGATTTTCAAGCAGTGTTGCTTTGCAATAGCGTTACCAACAACTTCATGCGGCTCAACACGTTTCATTTGAACTTTTTTAGTTGCGTTCTTGGAGATTTTATCAAAACCGTGAACTTCAAACTTATCTTTTTCAATAAAGAAAGTGTTGCTCTCATAGGCAGATAAGTGTTTTAAGCCTTCAACGTGACGCTCATTGTTTGAAATTACTTTTTCAAAGTAATCAACAACAACGTTGATTAGGACTTCATCCGACTTAGCCTGGTTCTTAACGTTTTCGTTCAAGCCATTAAGCATTGAGTATAGAGCGTTAAGATTTGAGCTTACATCAATGGTGTAAGTTTGCGCTTCAATATTTGAAGTTGTAGTGTGAGCACCTAGAGCATGAACAATGTAAGATGCAGTTACATGAGTACCGATAATCGTGAGAGTTTTGCTCATCTCAGAACGGCGCGTCTTCTCTTCATCAGTTAAGTATTGATTGCGCTTAATCTTTTCTTCTAGATCTGAAAGACCTGAGAAGTTTGTGTATTGTTCATTGATAGCCGTTGATACAGACAGTGCGCGGCGTAATGCATGAATTACTTTGTGCTGAGATTCAGACGCAAGGGCATCATTTGGAGTCACATTCAAGATTGACTTGTTTAGTTCAACAAGAGTGTTGTTTGAAAGTGATGATGTCATTGAAAAAGAAGAGGCACTCGAATCACTCGCACTATCTTTGTTAGAGTAGTTGAATCGATTAATTCGATTCATCGCGTTAGTGTAGTGTTTCTCGATATCCTTCTCATCTATCTTGATTAGGTTTTTATTTGATTCTGTCATCTTTTACTCGTTAATTCATTTATTGATTAATTATTTTAATAACCAAGACTTTTTATCTTGGTTATTATTACGGTAATCTGCATTAAATATCAGGTGTTTACAATCTAATTAGTTCACCATCATCGCCAACCACAAACTTTCTTTCACTTAATAAAGCTTTTTGGTCAGAATCTGCAAGAGCTTGGTATGCGCGGTAAGGGATAATCATACTAACAGCATAATTTGAAATACCGTTATCTACGCAAACAGCATCATGTCTTGGAATGTCGTAAATTTGAATTTCTTGTTTTGAAGATAAAATTCCTCGACTTTTAATTTCCGAACCTTTTGATAATAAGGTTTCAACTTTCCATTGGAATAACCAGTTATCATCAGTATCAGCTACTTTTTTAAGCACATTTTCAATAATGTCATTGTGCTCTGTGATACCACTACAGTAAATTGGACCCAGAGAGACACGCTTCAATTCAACAGGATGAAGGTCGTCAAATTCGCCATCAATGGTTTTAGCAATCTGTAGAAGTTTGTAAGCTGAGACTGTGTTGTCCTTAATAACTTGCTTTAGGCGATCAGTATGCTGATCAACGAAATCTTCAACTTCGAAATCTCTTCGGCTTACTTCAGCCTTCATGATGTAGATGGTTGGGATGCCTCTATCATGGTCGAAGTTAGCCCAAGTCATAAGAATGGTTGGTCGCCCTGTCTTTTCGTTGCTTTTAATTAAACCCCAAGAAGGTTCGTTGTAAGGCAAGAAGACATCATTAGACTCAACCCAATCCAAGTACAATCTGTATGACAGGTTCTTTTGCAAAGCATAAGGAACTTCTTTCTTAGTCATGACATGTGAAAGAATTTTCTCTTTTAATTGCTCAGCAGAAGGGTAGTTTGCTTGTTCATTTTCAATATTCTTTTTGATGGAATCTAGAAAAATGAATTCTTTCCTGGTCGGGAAGCCGCTACCGTCTGTCTGAATTGTAAGTCTTTCAACGCTTTCATCGCGTTCATCGCCGTTAAAGTAGTACTTAAGAGATAGAGCGTTAACCGAACGATAGAAAAGATTAATGTAATGATCTACACCTAATCCATCAGGAAGTTTTGAGCTGCTTCTGAATAAGTTTTCTACTTTTGGTAATACGTGGTTTAGGACATTGAAGTAATGGCGTGTACGTTCATTACATTCAACTTGAGTCCCTTTATTAATTAGATCAGACATTTGATAAACCTTTGAAAACAAATGCCTGATTTAACAGGCATTTGGAAAAGTAGAAACTTTACAATTAGTTGTAATTTGCAGCTTTGTGGTCATCAAGAACTTTACCAAAGCGCTCATAGAACTCTTTGTCAGCAGCTTGTTTCTTACGCAAAATCTCAGTACTGTTAGCCATGTGACCTTTATGAGATTCAAGAGTCTCAGCCATGCGGCGGTTAGTCGCAGCACCAATAGCAGCCATGCCTTCTTGAGTTTTGTTATCCACTGCTGCACCAATATCATTGATTGCGTGAGCAATCATTTGCTGGTCAGCAGTTTTTAGTGAGTGCTCGAATTGATCGTAAAGTACTGTACGGTGCTCAGTATCAGTGGTCAGTTTTTCAATTAGAACAATCTGGTTGTTTAGCTGGTTGCTCAAAGAGTCAATCGCAGTTTTATGCATTGAGATGTACTTTTCAAGTGACTGACCTTGTGAAGTAAGTTTCTGAATTTCATTATTTGCATCATTCAGTTCAATCTTAGCTTTAGAAACTTTTGCTTCAAATTCGGCGCGAGTAGTTTGATCAGCAGCTTCACGCATTTGAAGTTCAAGCTCAGTAAGGGCAGGGGCAAGAACGTCTCGGATATTCTTCTCTGCTTCTTCACGCTTAGCAACCACTTCAACGAAAGTTTTCTGCGCATTTTCAAGGGTGGCTAAGCCAACTTCACGTTTTTCACGTAGAATATCTCGTTGACCTTCTAGGATGTGCTTAATTCGGTTTGATTGGTTGATCAGCTCGTTGAGGTTGTCCGAAATATCATTTGTTTTGATACGTTCAGCTCGCATTTCACGCGCTTTTTTCTTAAAGAAAATACCAACAATCTTTTCAGATAGTTTTTCTTCTTGAAGACTAGAAAGTTGAGCGCCAACCTCATTGGTTTGATTATCAAGACCGTGGATCAGGTTTACAATGTCTGCGTTCATTGAATCGCCAAACTTTGACACTTGGCTCAGAGATGCGTTTTCAACATCAATCATAGAGTCAATTGCTACTTGATCAGCGCCCTCGATAATTTGCTCAACAACTTTTGCTGTGTTTTCAGCATTACGAGCAGTTTCTATAACGCTTTTGGTTTCAGCTTCTAACTTATCAAGATTCGTTAACATTCGTTAATTCCTTCGCTTTTATTGATTGATTTAGATTTATTCTAAAAATTTCATTTTATATTACGTATAAAAAACATTCTGTCAACAGCAAAAGTCTTTATTTTTAAGCGTGTTGAGTTTTTATCTGTGATACAAAATAATTCTTTAAGCGGATTGTATACGCAAGAAAGCGACAAGTGCAACGATTTTTTTGAAAAATTTAAGGCGCTGTGAAAAAAGGGGAATTTTACGATCTACTGGGAAGTGCAGTAGACCTTCATAGCTATGGCTTTATTTTTCTATAGACAGAAATACTAGGTAGGAACGGTTCAGGCTCAATGGTTGAGTCGGATCGCGTAGAAACGTTTCTGTTTTTCATGGATGGAGCGAATGAAACCTTAAAATCACCTGTCGAACGCATAAATATGGGCATTTTAGTTTTAATGGTAAGTGGGGCTGTAACATCTTCAAAAAAAATGTTCGCCTTTATTGTTGGAGCGTTAGCTCTCACTTGAACAAGCGGTATTGAAGACGGGTGTTGGTATAGCTTCTCTAGCTGAATCTTGATGTGTGGTGGCTGAGATTTGTTTAAAGCTATAAGATCAGCTTCAGCTTTCTCTTTGTCATACTTAACAATGGATTTACCTCGCTTGTAATGTGAATAGGCGACACTCTTCACATTACCATCAACACTGTAAATATGACGATATACTTGCTTTATGTGGATACGGTTCAAACCCAGCCTTGAAAGCCTGGCATGAATTGCACCTGATTTACAAAGAGTAACAAGAAAATTGTCCATCTCAAGCTTGGATATTTCATTAAGCGAGTTATATAGCTGGTGGAATTCAACCTTCTTTTTATTCAAAAGGTTTAAGTACTGAATAGTTTGGCGATTGGCTAAAACGATTCCAACATGACATGATGTAAAACGAGCATCTCCTTCACCTGAGTGCCAATAATCATTGAGAGCAGAAGTCAAAAACCCGATACCAGAATTGTGGTTTTCAAATTCAGGCAATATCACAGATTCTTCATCAACCGACTTGACGACAAGATCTGAAAGAAAAAGAATGTCAGTGAAACACTTCTTGAATCTAATCGATAACTCAGAAAAGCTCATGGTATCCATCCCTCTGATAATAATAGTGAATTATTGCAGAGGGGTTGACATAAGGCAATATTTTTTCTTTAATACTTGGGTTAAATAATTAAACTTCGTATCGCTCTTTGATCTTAACAGACTCAAACATGAGTTGCTGGTCATCGATGAGAGAGCTGATAAAAAAGTAACCTTTACTTTTTAATATTGATAAATATGGAGCAGGAAGAAAATCTAAAAGAATTCCACTCTCACCAATAACAAGACAGACTGATCCATCATGATAAAATGCTGAAATAGGCTTGTTTTTTGCGAGTTCAGAAGGTAGTCCGATTATCAGATCGCCTTCCTGAGATAGTACATATTCTAGTTGATAGTTCATATTATTTATTTCTTATAGTTATGATATAATCGAAGTATAAAACAAACAACAAAGAGAAAAAAGCATAATGAAAAAAGAACATAAAGTTCCTGCGTCTGAAGTTATGCAGAATTACAGGGACTCACAAAAAGGAATTAATCATACAATTGAAGTTCACAGGAAATCGATTCCATATGCTACAGAAAATATAACCATTTATACTGATGGTTCTGCTAAAGGCAATGTTCTTAGTTCTGACCAAAAAGGGTTTTGTGGTTGGGCATGGATGGCAGAACGAGCTAGTGGTGAGCAGGGCATGAGATTTGGCTACCGAGATAATGCTGACAACATTGAAGCCGAATTACACGCTATCTTGAACGCTGTCGCTGCTGTTGAAGTACCCTCAAGAATTTTAATTATTACTGATTCTCAAGATTCCATGTATTACTTAAATTCAATGGATGAAATACTTGATGCAACTGGCGAAGAACAGTATGAAAGAACAGGTTTAACTGAATTTGGAATTTCAAGAGAGCTTATTGATGAGCATATTAATGTTTTGTCAAAAATCAGAGAGACATTACAATCCAACCAAATGATTGAATCATTAAAAGCTCAATGGGTACGTTCTCATGTTTTAGATGAATATAGAGGGAAAAAGATCTACATTGATGTTGAAGCAGAGCATCATCGAGAGCTTGTTAACCATTTAATTGGTAATTCGGAATGTGACCATTGGGCTAGTAAAGGGACAGATAAAGCCATTGAGAATGCTATAAGCTACACTCTTCTGAAAAACTCTGAAGGGAAGCATCATACTTATGATACAAGCATTGGCAACCCAGAAAAAATTATTAAGAAGAACTTTTCAGGCTCGTTCCATTCAAGAAGTTACGCTATCGACTACATGATCAAAAGGGGGCTTAAAAGATTCAACTTGGATAAGGTTGATGAGATTATTGGTAGTGGTAGTTTAGATAGACTTAATAAAGCCAATGAAATTTGGAAGAAAGCCAGATCAGTATCGAAGGGTATAGATTACAATCCGCAAGATATGGACTTACGAAATCAAGAGAAGCTATTACTAAAGGAGTATCGTTCTGTATTGGGTTTGAAAACAAAGAAATCTGTCTTGCTGGAAGGAAAAAAAACGCCGAGAATGCTAGCTTCAGTTCTACAGTGGAATGAGAATGTAGAGCTTGTTACTAAGGAAGTAGCTCAGTCGAATAGCGCGTCTGAAAAATTTTCTAAGCGATTCGGCGCGTTTAACGCTGTTTCTTTATCCAAAGTAAATGTTGACGTAATAAAGCAAAAACTGGAAAATACCTCTGAAAATGAAAGAGAACCAGGCTTTATCAGGTAAACGGAATATAAATAAATGAATATTTGGCTGCTTTTATGGGTAGCCTTTTTAATTTTAGCATTCTTTTTTAATTACTATAAGATTCATAAACTCCATACGATCAAGTCAAGTTATGGGAATGCTATAAAGGGAAAGGTTATCCACTTAGATATAGAAAAGAACGAAATAGTTGTAGAGACAAAATTTAAAGGCAAACGCATTCATGTGTCACTAGCATTCAAATACGGCAAGCTATCAAGCTCAAAGTATGAAATTGAAAAGGTGATTGCAAGCGAGAGCAAGTTTAGACAGGTCTACATTAATAGAAGTGACTTAAGACTGTCCTCTTTAACTGACCCAAGGAATGTAATTCCTTTTAGATATTATGGATACTGCACAATTATATTTTGTGTGTTCATTTTTACTTTATGGGTGCTTGTATGAATGTTTTGATTGGAATTTTTGCGCTTCTTCTGTTTGTCTTTCTAGTTAATGACATTAGAGAAAAGCTCATCGACATGAGAGATGTTGTTGGAGACTACCAAAATCAGTCTAAAAAATTAAGAAAATGGTCTAAGAAAAGAGCTGTCATCACAGATGTTCTTATGAATGCGCATTTGATGGAAAATGACGATGCTAATCTAGAAAGATTGGTTTTCACTGAAAACATTAGAATTGATTATGAGTATTTGACTTCAAACGGCAAGACATCTTCGATGTCAGTTACCAACTTTCCTTTGTTTTCCGCTTATGAGCGATTAGTTAAGTTAAAGATAGGTTCTGATGTGCCAGTATGGGTAAATCCAAATAATGAAAATGAATCTTACCTTATCATTCCAAATGATGATGATTTTTCAGACTTTAAAGGTAAACTCATATTAGAAATGCTTCCTCAAATAGCTATTGCTCAATTAATGTTGTTTTTGCTATTGTACCTGATAATTAAATAAACAAAATGAATAAGGTTTGACCCATATGAAAGCCGTAATAGTAAGTTTAGTGTCGATTATCATCTTAATCGGTATTGGGTTAGGTGTAACACATGTTATAAACCCTGACTTAATTGAAGCAACAATGAATAAGTTTAATAAGACAAAAGTCCTTACCATACATGACGCGTACAAAGACCCGTCAGATGCATCAACACTGGAAGAGGAACTTTATGTTCATTATGATGGAGCGGTCGTCCCTCTCTTTTTCAGCGAGTCTGATCTTAGCAGGCTACATTCTCTGGATAAAATCACGTTCGGTAACTCTGACTTAACTGAAGTAGAAGGTAAACTTAAAGAGGCACTTAATGCATACCCACCAAAACCTTATCTTCTCGCGTCAAATTCAGAAGGCAAGAATCGGTGTTTTATGACTGCTCTAGATGACAGAGACTCATCTTCTAAAGCACCATTTTACTACCAGTCTTCAAAGTGCAAAATTGGATTTGAAAACTTTAAAGTACTAATCGAGCCAATTATTCCAAGAGAAGAAGTGCTTGATGCTGCTTACAAATACAAGGAGTTCTACAACCAGAAACAAGATGTAGAGCAAATTGCAGATGAAACCCTATATGAGTATTACTTCAATGTATACGCGGGTATTGACGCCTCTCTGCAAGCAATGAGAAAGGGTGAAGGTCTAACTGATATTGTTCATTACCTAGATCAGAAAGAGAAAAATGTTGATGCACCAGCTTATATGGTGAGTGACTTTGACAGACCTTTCACTATGAGATTAATCAGAGAGGTTCAGGCTGGAAACATTCCGCTAGAAATTGACACTCTTACTGCTTTTAAAATCACTTATGAATCTCTGAAGGGTAGTGTGCCTCATTACATTGTATTGTCAGCAATCATGAACCAAAAAGAAATCGAAGACAGAGGCAACTTTGCTAGGGAAACAGTGCTTCAGTCTGATGAATTTAAAACAATTAAAAGCATCAACTAACAAAACCCGCTTTGCGGGTTTTTTATTGACTTTAAGTGTCATTTTGGGTATAAGAGAAAATATACTTTATTCGAGATGACAGGTGTTAAGATGTTTAGATTCATATTGGGTTCTCGAATATACTCGCTGTCAGCAGTAGTACTAGCATTCGTCATATTGGCTCATGTTAATGAGCTTTTTAAGACGACAAGTTTCGAAGAAGCCTATCCAAGAGGTGCTCGCGCAGAAGTTGCGGAAGCATACAATGTATTGGGTGGTAAAATAATCCCTGTAATCAAGGTTGGTCTTAACGACAATGCTTACCTAAAAGAACTGGACAGCAAGTTTATTAATGATTTACCTATTTCTATTGCAGAAGATGTAACATGGAAGTTTAAGAAGATATCTGATCATGGAGCTTCCGCTGCTAGTTTAAATTTTAAAGGTGGCAGATACAGATATTGCTTCATAGTTTCAAAGTCTGAAGCGGAGTTAAAGGATAGATTCACATATCTACATGAATTGGGGCATTGCTTCAATTTTATACGTGATAACCAAGATATTCCTTCTGAATACTATGAGAGTGAAAGTGCTTATGCTGACGCTCTGCTTTCTTACTTTCCTGAAGATAGATGGGAAAAACTAGAGTCTCCAGTAAACGCGTTAGTCGAGAAGTCTATACGCATACACAAAATGGAAGTGTTTTCAGATGTGTTTTCACTTTATCATCAGCATGTGCTTGATAAAAAAGACTTCGCAACAGCAGCAGATGAGATCTTAAAATTCAGATCTACGATGAAGAATGAGATGTCTGTGATTTACGACTCTTCATATGCGATAAAATATGCAAAAACTCATCCAGTGAAGCCTGGTGAGCGTTTCATAGATTTTTATGATCGAATAATGAAGGGGAGCAAGCCAGATAGACTTACTCCCAAAGATTTCATGGTGTCAGTTTACCAAAAATTACAGTAAGCCCCGAGAGGGGCTTATTTGTTAGAAGTACTTCTTATCTAGGTAGGACGTTCCATCTGCATGATAAACAACTTCTACGGTGTCTCTGAATGTAATCGTTGAGTTTGAATAGGAGTTAGACTTAGCTTCTGAACTCATAGCGAAATTAGCTTTAAGGTTCATAGGCTGATATTGCGGTGAATTTCTTTGGTATTCTACGCGATATGCTTTATATCTTGAGAAGCCGAAGTTGTCTGAAATAGTCTTGGCTTTGTTAAGTGCTGATTTAAAAGCTAACTGTCGCGCTTCATCACGGTACTTATCTTCATCAGCAACTTTTAGCACCATTGAAGATAACCCGTTCATTCCTGAATTCACTCCAACAGATATAATTCCGTTTAACTTTTCTAAGTCATCTGTTTTCAAAAGAACATTTCGAACAGACTCGTAGCTTTCTAAAACCCTCTCACCTTTATCTGGATAGCTGTATATTGGATTAATACGAATGTTCGCGCTTTCAATTGAGATAGTTTCATCAATATCCTTCACATCATTCATAAACTTATTAACCGCCAAGTCTACTTTTATTTTTGCTTGTTCAGGTGTTTTAGCTATGTACTTGGCTGTCATTGTGATCTCAGCCTGGTCAGGCACTGCATGAACAACACCTTCACCTGAAGTTATAAAGTGAGGAAAATCGTAATTAGAGTTATTTGCAAATGCAGTTGAAACAGCACTCATGCTGATCAGTAGAGCTAAACATGATTTTTTAACGTTCATTTTTTCTTTTTTCCAAAAAATTATTTAGGTCTTTTATAAATTCATTTACCATACATAGTTCTTTAAAGTCAATTTCATTCATGATCT
Organism: Vibrio sp. 947; assembly: GCF_033339115.1. NCBI lineage: Bacteria > Pseudomonadati > Pseudomonadota > Gammaproteobacteria > Vibrionales > Vibrionaceae > Vibrio > Vibrio sp. 947. The sequence goes on from NZ_JAWOTX010000007.1 coordinate 221,995, forward strand.
TTTCGGGTATTTCATAATTTCCACATCGGTTAGTCTTAATGAAATCCAGCTTTTTCATGAAGCCAAAAGAAGACTCTGATTCCAAGATTGTGAAATCATTCCATTCATCATCCGAGACAGTCAGCACCATTATGGACACTTCCAAAAGATGTATCTTTACTATGTCTGGGATATTAGATTTTAAAAGCTCATAGCCAACACTTCCAAGTTTCGATGCCACTTCAATAGTCATATGATATTTTTGATTCATAGCGCCTTTGAAGTTCACGGACAAGTAATATTTGAATCCATTATCACCATCCTCAATCGACAGTCTTGACTTCCTATCTACAAAAACTTCATCTTTCGCTGAATAGTCAAAAAGCGGGATCATTAGTGCATTTATTAATGGCTTAAGACCAGAATCAAAATTTCCGAATCTGATATCTAAAATTCTTTGTTGAATTTTATTGCACATAAAAAATGCCTTACTATTTAAAAGTCTTTTTATTTCTTTATTCATTTTATTCACATTAAAAAAGGGCGGATAATCCGCCCTAACTTTACTATATCGTATAACCTTTGTCATTGGCTTTACTTGCCATTTCAAGGGCTTTCTTCTTGATGTCTTCTGCTGAGATTCCTTTATTAATTTGAACCGCTTCAGAAGGGGTTTGTTGGTAAACCTCAACATTCGGTGAATCAAAGCCATTAATGTGCGCTTGAATCTGATCCATAGTAGGGAATGTTACATTCGCAGAGAAATACTCTTTGTTTTGAAGTCTATCAAGTTCAGGGTTCATATCCTTAACAACATCCATGAACACATTTGTATCTAGCAGCTCTGGAACACCGTCAGGGTAAGCAGCATTCAATACATGCATTCTGATGTTATTGTGATTAACACCTGAAATGGTCGTTTCTGTAACCGATGGGTTCAAGGCGTTGTAGTCAACAGGAGGGATTTCTAGCAATCCGTCTTGAGCTAACAATGATCCAATGTCTGAGTTGCCTCCAAGCGTTTGGAAGCCAAATAAACCTTCAGACAAGTCTTTGTCTGGGTTTGCCTCTTTTACCATATCAACAAATGCATCGGTATCGATAAAGTCAGGAGCACCATATTTACCGAAAGTGGTGTTGATAATAGCATCGCTAACATCAGGTACTGTATAAACCATATCACCAAGGATAACTTCATCACCAGGACTTAGGTTCGTGATGTCTAGCCCTTCATTCATTTTTTGAATGGCTTCAATAGTCTGACCAGAACCATATGACTGATTGATCATCTCTATATTGTAGAATGATTGAATGCTTGTGACACCACCAGCGCTAATGTCCGCAACTGCTGTAGCACTAGCTGCTGCTGATTGTGGCTCTATCAACCAATCCGCTTGCACCTTACCCAATGAATCAAGGGCATATTTGTCAAAGTTCGCTGGAACCTCAATGACTTGCCCTGGCATGATTTTGTTAGGATCGTTAAGACCAAAGTCATTTACAATCGCAACGATTTGCTGTTCGGTAGGGTAGGAACCCGTAGCATCGAAATAGGCTTGCTTAGCGATGGTCATTGCTTTGTCACCACTCTGAACAACATGTTCAGTCACTTGTGGCGTTACCACTTCGGTTGTTACGCTGTCACCAGCTCCATCAGCTTTTACTTCAACACCATTTGCGCTTGCACCATCTGTTGGAGCACTATCTGTTGGCGTACCATCTGCACCACCAAGAGCATTTTCAAAGCTGTCTTTCAGACCAACCGCATCTAATGGACCGTCTAGCGCTTGCCCAACCAAATCAGAAACTTGACCATCGGTTACAAGGTCTGCAACAGAGCCTACACCAACAACTACGCCAACAACCATTGCAGCTTTCACAAAGCGACTATTCTTCAGACCGCCAAGGAAACCACCAGCTTTTTCAGCAATCTCTTTTGCAGGAGTGATATCGATACCGCGTTTAGCAAATTCACCTTCAACTTTATCGGTAAAGTTTTTGAAAATCCCTTTTACAGTTTCATTCTGCATAGCCATGCCAGCAAACTTGATACCCTGCATAATAAGTGGAACAGTACCGCCAGAGCTAACAGCTAAAGCCAGACCCATTGCATTCATAGCATACTGAGTATTCTTGTTACCCAAGAATCCCATGATCGCGTCTTTATTGACTTTAAGGGCATCAATAAACTGGCGACCTTGTGCAATGTTAGCCATGCCTTTGCCGTTATGTTCAAAAACCATTTCATTGAAGAAAAGTTTTTGCACTTTTAGAGATTCAATACTCTCTTTATCGAATTGAGCGATTTCGTCTTGAGTAAAGCCAGCACTTTCAAGATTTTTCTTGATGTGGGAATCACGGATCTTGGCAAGATTTTTATCCACCTCTTTACGGATTGAGGCGAACTCTTCATCTTCTTCAATGATATTGTATTTAACAAGTGATTTCACAAACTTGTCATTACCGAAATCATCTTCTTCGTCAGCAAGAGACTTATCAACATGTTTAGCAATCAACTTGCTGTAAAGCTCTTCATTCTCAGGTTTTTGAATTTCTTTTAGGTACAGAGCACTCTTGTAGAATTGAGGAAGATCTTTAAACTCTTCGATCATATCATCAGAGAATGTAGCGCCATTTGCTTCAGCAAAAGTAAGAGGCTGATCTTCAGGTTGAGCAGGAATAGGTGCAACTTCTGGTTGCTCTTGTTTAGGAGCAATCGGCTGTTCAGCTTGTTCTACCAGCTCTTCAATTTTGGATTTTTGATTGTCGCTCATGCGAGATGCCTTTTTTATTTTTTATTCAGTTAATAAAAGTATATCAACATAAAAATAGAAATAAAAGATATAAATAATTGAGAAACCCAAAATTATAAACCAATTTTGTTGTTTTTATGATTCCACTTATAGCACCATATTAGTATAATGCATAAAAAACAAAAAAGGATTAAATATGAAAAAGGTAACAACTGAAACTGATACCAATTTAAGTACCAATTCTAATAAAGAATTCTACTCTGAAGATGATTCCAAACTGTTCTCAGATGCGCCAGCTCCCGTAGAGCAACCAAAAGAGAAAGTTGTAGAACACAATAGCAATGGCAAGATTGAAGTTAACGTCAGTATTGATGAAGACTTAAGGAAGCTAAGTTTTTGGTCATACATGAAGTCGATGCACAGCCATCCAATAAAAACACTGCAAGAAGGAGTGTTTCCTAAACTTACTTTTGGTATCTATCACATGCTGATAGGGTCTTTTGTCGTAGGTCTAGCCGTAACTATAAATGCTGCTTTCAAAGTAGGTGTGCCTTCCTGGGAAACCATTCCTTCGTCAATTGTTCTATGTGCTATCGTTGCATTGGTTCCATTTGGTGTGTCTTTATTTAATAACTTTTTTATTGGCTCATTCATTTTCATTTTTGCGAAGACTCTTAGCGTTCATTACGATAATGGCGATTATCAAAAAATGCTCGGGTATCTTTTCCCTGCAACTGCACTTATTTCATCACCATTAACGCTTATTATGATGTTAAATATAGATTGGTCTGACATTGAAATGCAGTTTGCTATTGCAAGCAGTATCATTTCAATGATCCCTGCGATAATTTCTTACAGCGCATTGAAAAGCATAGGCAAGAAAAGCACTCTCGTTTACATCGTTCTCGCATTTTGGGTTGTAGTTTGCTACTTCGTAATGAAGTATGCATTCTAAAATGCATGACCATGAAGAACAAATAAGCTCATAACGAGCAGGGTAATTACCATAACCTAGAAATCCGCACAGAAGTCAAAAAATTAGACTAACGTGCGGTTTTTAGATTATTCAACTAAATTCAGGAAACAAAAATGTTTAAAGATGAATATCCTGAGCTACTAGTTTCTCATTGTATAAAAATGAAAACAGGTCAAACAATCAAGATTTGTGAGAAGAAAAGTCATAGTCGCATATGGAGACATGAGCTTGAAGACAGCAAGTACTTTTTTAATGAATATTTATATCAAATTCCAAAAAGTCTTTTAGATATAAGCATTGATGAGAAACCGCACCCCATAGATAAAGAGCTTGTATTAATTGATAAGAGATTAATAGAAAAATTTCTTATCGTTCATAAATACACAAGCTCAAAAAACTTAGAGGAATCGGTTTTGGAAATTGATGTTAGCATGTAAGCGAACATTTTTCTTTTTTTCATTAGGCATGATAACTATTGTGGCTCATTAGTACGAAGTGTGTATAGAGCCACATTCTTTGAAGTGTTTAAATTCCACACCTTTACTTCTTACAAAAACTCAAAAAGTGCTTTAACGGTCTTTTCTGGTTCCCATTGAGACTCCCAAAACTTTCTTCCTTTAAAGTGCTTGACTCGCTCTTTGTGTATGAGTCCATGTCTCTTCTGATATTCGAATTCATAAATCGTGTCTTTTTGTGGCTCCAATACGTGAAGTTGACCCTTATCATGAAATACAAATCGGTAATCTGGATGAACTGCATGAAACTTAACTTTCCATTTCTTTTCACTGTTGATTGCAATATCGGCATGAGGTTCCATTTCAGAAATGAACACCAGTTCTCTGCCTTTATACTTTATGGTGTTTACATAGTTTTCAGCTTCGAAAGGATTTCTCTTTCTCGACTGATGCCTTTCAAAAAAAGAATATTCTTCATTGGATAAGACTTTCAGTTCCATAACGAACCTATCGATATATTAAAAAGTAAGCCCTATTAATGGTAATAGGGCTGTAATTAATTTTATGCTTCGTAGAACATGTCTTCTGGTTCGAGCTTTTTATCATCCGATTCATCTAGTAAACCGCGCTCTTGCGCAATGGCTAATAGATCATCTGGCAACTCAACATCTTGTTTAACTAATTTATTTAATAGTTCTTTCTCAATCTCATTGCTTTCAAGGAATTCGCTTAGTGATTCCATCACATGAGCAATGGCTCCATCTTCCATCAAGTTTAGACCTTGGTCGTTGATGATAATGGTTTGGCACATTTGCCATAAACGCCATCCTTTAACGCTTAATTTTTGGTAAACCTTTTCACCTAACTCACCCTTAACTGGTGGTTTAGGAAGAGCCTCAAGCTCTTTACCATACTTTGCACATAAAATAGTTTTCATTATTAAACCCTTTGTTTGTAATGTTATTTTAATTTCTTTTGGTTGTGATAGTACTCGAAAATGTCAATACCGTAAATGGCTTTCATCATCTTTTTCTTTAGGTTGTATTCTTTCGTTCTAAAGCCTTTTACGTCTTCAACAACTTCCTCACCATCCTTAACATAAACGAAATCCGCATAATATTTACAGATAAGAATCCCATTTACCTCAAGAGGGTAGGCGACTTGAAGTCTTAAGTTTTCAATCTCTCCAACTCGCTCCAAAACTTTTAAATCCCTATATCTCGCACCCTCATGTCCAGAATCAAACGTAATTCCGTCAATCTCGACCTTCTTGGCACGATACTTACTGTTTTTGGGTTTTTCTTTCTGATCTGGTTTAGAGGATGTTTTGATGCGAGCTTTAGATAGCCCACCCATAGCATGAAAGTCTTTTAGGGAAACTCTCTCACCAGATCTAAGCTCACTGATTTTTTTGTTAGTCGATGTCATGGTATTAATACCTAAAGGATATTTAATTTATTATATTTGAAAATAAATACTGTATTAAATTTAATCATAAAAAACCTTGCATTGAATAAGAATATTCTTACAATATTAGGGGTGAAGCAACCACTTTGTGACATGCTTTCCAAAATTAATTATAATAAAAAAAGAAATAAATAATATCAAATAAACAATAATAAAGGTAGCACGCTATGAAGAACTTTAAAAAAATCGCATTATCCGTTGCATTAACATCAATGTTTGCAGGGTTTGCCGCAACAGCCCATGCAAATGCAGATGAATCATTCGACGCAACTTTAAGTCTTTTGGCTCCAATTGATCTGACAGAAGTTAAAGGTTTGGATTTCGAACCAACTCTTGCAAATCAAAACGTGAATGTAGTGACCGCACCAACTTCTGTTGATGCAGCAGTATTTACTGCTCGTGGTACTGCAAACTGGGAAGTTAAAGGTCAAGTTGTAGAATCATCCATTGTGATGACTACTGGTGATGGTTCAGATGATACCAAGAAAATCACAGTAGATACATTCACATACGGTGGTAGTATGGACGCAAGTGGTAATGCACAGTTCAGTAGCTCTGGTGACTTATCTAACCTTAGGGTAGGTGGTACGGCACACGTACAAGCTAACGATATCGCTGGCGAGTTCCGTGGTACAGCAACATTCCGCCTAACTTATCTGTAATAGATAATCTCCGAAGAAAACGCTCCCAGTGTGGAGCGTTTTTTTATCGTTATAAAAAATGGAGTCATAATATGAGACATAAATACTTGGCTAAGTTTTGCGCTGTAGGGCTATTTACGCTGGCATTCCCTATAAGCTCATTAGCTCATGGATTCAATCCGCCAAATTACCCAAGTAATTCATATTGCAATAGGAATAATCTTGACATTGATAGTATAAAAGGTATACATTTCGATGGCGTAGGAGGTTTTAACCAAGTTCTTACGATACAACCTGATGATTCTGGAGCTGCCATATTTTCCATAACATGCGGAAGACCATATCAGCGGTTTCGGTTGAAGGTTTCAAATAAAAATAAATTTATGTTTCCTTACCCTTATCCTAGTCACCCAAGTGATAAAGTTATGCTTTTCAATTATCGCTTTGGAGGCAGTGTAACCAGGGAGGGATATGGAATACTAAATAGATATGGCTCTTTGTCAGATATTCGACTTGGAGCTTCAGTGAAAATAAAGAGTAAAAATCAAAAGAATTTTTATGCTACAAGACCTGAGATTAGGGTAGAATTTTTATGAGAAATATAAAACGCAGCTTAATTGCAACCGCGCTTCTTTTGTCATCTGCGGCAGCATCAGCAAGCACTAGTTTTCTAGTTGCTCCAGGACGCTTAGAATTTGACATCGACAAGCCACTAACAAAAACATTCATTGTTACTAACACGGGTAGTGAGCAAATCCGCCTCGAAATTGATCCGCAATACTTGGAAATTGGCGAGGAAGGTCTTCGTGCAGGTGAGCATATCAAAGATGGCGTAGCTGACATCGAAAATATTGAGTCTGACATTAGGGTTGCTCCGAAAGTTTTAAACCTAAAGCCTGGTCAAAGACGTGACGTAAAAGTTCGAATCGTTTCCAAGCAGGAAGATGCAGGCGACTACCGTTCACACATCATTGTAAAAATGAAAGAGAACGCTGCTCAAGCTTCAGTTGGTACAGAAACTGAAGGCGTAAACATGAACTTAGATATTAAGTTTGAAACAGCAATTGCTGTTTACGGTAGAAAAGGTGACATTGTCACTGATTACGCTATGAACTGCGGCAAGGGCGAAATCGAAATTAAGAACAACTCCCCATATAAGCTTGATGGTGAATTTAAAGTGGGCGATGAAATTCGCAACACAACCGTTCTTCGAGAGAGTAAGAGAACACTAGGATTTGCTTCTGGTGACAAAGTCACCTTTACGCCAGTTGACGCACCAGCAAAAGCTAAAACCTGTACGGTTCTATAGCGTCAGGTCGCAGGTATGAAAAAGCGACTAGTATTAGTAAGCGCATTGTTTTTATACCACAATCAAGCTCTCTGTTCTGGAGAGCTTGATGATTCATATATTGATATTCTCTTCAAGAAGCAACTCTACACATTCCATCATGTGAAAATGGATTATGATGAAAATCCATTTGTATCACTATCAAATCTATCAGACTGGTCAGATACTAACATTGAGTGCAATCCATCATCTAAGATGTGCATCATTGAAAATACTGAATTCCAAAGAATCGTCTCTTTTGATGCAATGGAAACTTACGATGAATTTGGTGATTCTGTTTGTCGATTTGATGAATCCGAATTCCTTGTTGAAGGTGAACAATACTGGTTTAGATTTGATGCTATATCTAAATGCTTGCCTTATAACACAACGTGGACGTTAAGATCATACGAGCTGTTTCTACAGCCGCTATTTAAGCTTAAAAAAGAACGTCTAGATGAAATCCAAAAACAAAGAACTCAAATGATGAGTAATTCAGAAGAAAAACGCAAAGCTTCTGAGCAACATGATGCAATCGTTGCTCCTAGTGAGTTAGAGAAGGAATTGATGTTGGAATATTCAGTAAGATATGACAACGGAAGTTTCTCTAACGGCTTTTCTTCTGAGTTTGTCATGGATGTTGAAAAAGGCTCTCTATTTGGCAGCTTACAGGTCGTAGATGGCGCGAGTTCGTTCGATTGGAACTATGAGAAGCCAAATGGTCGGGTGTTTGATTACACCTCATATGGTAAAGGCAGAAGCCCTTCCATACCATTAACCTCATTACAGGCAACCAATGCGTCAATTTATATCGACAAGATCGAGCTAAGTGAGAGCTTGAATACTTTTGATTTGGATGAGTATGTTGGCGTGGACTCTGAAGTCGATATTTTCAGAAACGGTTTCTACCTCAAAACAGTTCCCGCAGACAATGCTGGTCGAATTCAGGAAAAAGGGATATCGGCTTCTATCGGTGACAACATCACTTTAAGAATCCTTTCTAAAGAGGGCACGTATGTTGAGCGTACCATACAGGTTAATGGTGAGCGCGGATCATTACTATCTAAAGGGGAATGGGACTATGAGCTATTTGCAGATTTCGAAGGCAATAACTTTGCTTTGAAGAATAGTTTCGGGCTTTCAGATGGTATAACAGCAGGTGTAACTCTACTCAATTCTGACCAAGGCAGTGATTATGTTGTTCACGCAGGTTGGCAACCATCACCTTGGCTCATGACTCAAGCAAACATATCTTCTGACAAGTTCCTATTAAAAGGGTACTTCAACTATTTTAAGTCATCTCCATTTTACGTTGAACTTTTGGATGTTAATGAAGAAAACTCATTTGATGATAGTTACTTAAAGCTCACTCAGAACTGGGGTTTAAGTAAATACCATCAGGAAAACACTTTTACACTAAAAGAAGAATCATATGAATTCGATACGATTAATCGATACAAATTCAACAACAGAGCAACACTTAAGTATGAATTTTCTTTGGAGTCAGAAGATATTGTCCGCACGAATCACAATCTTGGATTGAACTACAATCTTGGCGATGAAGGCAGCTTGGATCTTGCTTACAATTACAGTGAAACAAACAAGAACCTGACTGCCACGTTTCGGTATATGTATACTGGTAAAATTGGCTATATGACCAATGACCACAGAAACAACTTTGTTAACGCCAGGCTTAAAATCTCAGATGAGCAGATCGATTATCGCTTATCAGCAGATTGGAATTTCACGCCATACCTAACAGGTGAACTTGGATTTAGTAACGATGCTGTTTTTGCATCTCTTTCACTATCAACAACCATTAAGCCCAGTCAGGACGTAAAGCATAAGAGCAAAGATGCTTTTGGCAATGCCAAAATAGAAGGGATCCTTTACTACATGCAAGATGGCAAGAGAGTGCCTGTAGAGGGCATTACTCTCTATGCTTCAAACTACAAAACCGTTTCAGACAGCAATGGACACTATGTTTTTGAAAGGATCCCCTCAGATGATGAAGTAAAGGTGTTTATCGATGAGTCTGGACTAGACGTAAACATGACCCCTAAAGAGAATGAGGTGTATGTTCAGTCGCGTCCCGCGACAGTTACACGAGTTGATTTCTTGCTGCTTCCTGTTGTTGGTGTGGACGGATATATTGTTGATGTGATTGTTGATGAAGTAGAATTCATATCTGGCAATAAGACTGTAAAAGCCAATGTTGATGAAGATGGATTCTTTCTATTTGAAAAATTATCGTCAGGCACTAGCTACGTAGTTAAAGCATACAGTGATGGTAAATTAGTAAAAGAAACAAAATTCACTGTAACAGATGACTATTGGGAATCTGACGTAAAACTTTGATGATCTATACAAAATTTCGCAGAAATGCTAATATTTGATGCTATTAAAATAAATGAATAAATACTATGTTGACGAATTCTGCAAAAAGAGAGCGTCTAATAAGAAAAATTGATGCGCTACAAGCGCAACTTTCTTTAAACGACATTCAACAGCTCATATTTCAGGTTGTTTCATCTGGTAAGAATGTATTCATCACTGGCTCGGCAGGCTGTGGTAAATCGTATCTATCAGAGACAATAAAAAAATCCATCCCAAACCTCGTGGTCTTGGGACCTACTGGCATGTCTGCCTTGAATGTAGGAGGACAAACAATACATTCGTTCTTCTCATTTCATACTGGGTACATCGACCCAATTGATTTCATTAAGAAGATTAAAAAAGAGAAGCTTCAACTCTTAAAAAAGGTTAAGTACATTCTGATTGATGAAATTTCAATGGTTAGAGCAGATGTCTTTGATAACATCGATGTTGTCTTAAGAAAGCTAAACAAGAGCAAAAAGCCTTTCGGAGGGTGTCAGATCATCTTAGTTGGGGATTTCTGTCAGCTTGAACCTATAGTGAAAACTTACGAGGAAAGAAAGGCGCTGCAAGAGCGCTACGGTAAGAATGTGTACGCATTTAATGCTGATGCATGGCTGACAGGTAAATTCGTTTGTCTAAGTCTAATCAGTTCAGAGCGTACTTCTGACTCATATTACATTAAGTCCCTAAGAAACATCCGTATGGGGCATGAGATTGAACGCTCTCTGAATACAATAAATCAAATTACAAACAAGAATCCACCACCTCCAGGAACGTTACGGCTGTGTACGACAAATGCTCAGGTGAATAAATATAATGGGGATGGTCTTGATTCTGTTGCTGGCTTTACAAGGGTTTATACTGCTGTTGTTAAAGGGAACATTAATCCTAAGGATTGTATCGCTGAGAAAGAACTAGAGCTTAAAGTCGGGTCTCGCGTAATGGCTATTGCCAACAAGACAGGTTCCTACGTCAATGGTGATTTAGGCGAGGTTATTGAGCTAGGGCAGAATTACGTAAGAGTCAGGTTGGATAGAGGTGGAGACGTAAAAGTCACTGAGCATGTATGGAAACAGCTCAAATACACTGTGGGTAAAAGCGAAGAAACCGATGAGGAAGTTGTTAAGCCAAAAGAAGACGGTAGTTTGAAGCAAATCCCGCTTAAGCTGGCATACGCAATCACCATACATAAGTCACAAGGGCAAACGCTTGATAAAGCCATTCTAGACTTAACGCAAGGCACATTTGGTTGTGGACAAGCCTATGTGGGGCTATCAAGGATGACTAAAGCTGATGGTTTATACCTGGCTGCGCCACTAGATGAAACCTTGGTTTTGTACAATGAGGAAGCTGTCAATTTCTCTAAACAAATTGGGTACGAAATGCTTGAAATGATCCCAATCCTTAAAGAGAAGTACAACCTTGACTCGATACGGGAAAAGCTTGCTAAAGATATTCGTGATGCTGAGGAAGAACTTAGCAATATCGCGATTGAGCACCCAAAAGAAAGAAAAGCTTTAGGGATCCACTTTATCAAAGAAGCAGTAAGAAGAACTGAAATTGGTCTACAGGTCGGTTTGATAAAATACACCCAGATGCTTAAAGCGAACAACATCATTCCTGAGGTGAGTTTTAAGAATGGTAATATTACCAATATGACATTCATTTATGATGACATTACCTACAAATGGAAAGAGGTTGTTAGTGATGAAACTTTTGTGGAGTATTTGGAGCGCAATGAAGTTGATACCGAAGACTATCCAGAAGATTTCATCAATAAAGTGAATAGCTTCAGTAATGCAATCAAACAGGAAGAGGAAGACAAAAAGCAAAGAAGGGAATCTTTACTCAAGAAATTCTTGGGTGGTGGACTATAAAAAGGGAGCCAGGCTCCCTTTATTCTTTTACCGCTTTAAACTTGTTGTGAATGGCTCTGAATCGCTTTCCTCTAGGCAACATTTCCCCCTTTTTCAGATTGATATACCACGCCTTGTAAGGTGTTCGTTTCTCGTAGAGTTCTTTAATTAAGAAAAGCCGCTCATAGAGTGAATGGTCTGCCTTGGGATCAATAAATCTTACACCTTCAGAAAATGCTGGTGGTACAAAGCGTGACAATAATCTCCTCATATCAATCGTAGTAAGTAAAGGGAATGGATTAATGGTTGAAGAGGGTACAAGTATATCTTTTACCTCTTCTGTATTAAAAGGATTGTATTGGACAGTTTCTTTATTCACATTGACTACCTTTATTAATAAGAATAAAAAAAGGTCACTTCTGAAGTGACCTTTTTTATTTTTTGTTCTTCACAATGAAATCTTGTAAAACCACAAGATTTATCGCCAACTTCTACTGCCGTGACAGTTATTATGGCAGTTAGTATGGCAGTTCGAATGACAACATTGAGCTGTTCTTCCTGCTGTTGCTTCAAACTGATTATTAGCGAGAAACGCTTCTATGTCAAGCCCTTCAATCTTACCATCAACCGCGAACATTTCCGCAATATCTCTATCGATAAAGAATTCAGATTCGGATTCAGTTGCATTTAATGCGCCAATGATATCATTAACCATCAAATCATCAACTTGCTCTTTATTGTAATCATTATCTACCTTCACACCTGCATGAGCAAGCTGTGAAATGGCTATTGTGGATGCTGCCACAACAGAATATGGGATACCTTTCATCATAACACCTTTATTATTTATTGTATTAATTTATTGTTTAGTATTTTTCTAAATCATAACAACTAACAACTTGGTCAGCAAGAGTTTTTGTGAGATTGAGCCAGTTTGAATGGTTGTATTTAAATGACAAATAAAATATAATTCGCTACTAATAAAGCCCACAGCGGCAAAAGTAAGCAATTAATTAATAAATAAAATTGGAATTAAAGATGATAGTACTTGTTAAAACTGATCTCGATAATAACAACAACAAATTCTGGAAAGCTTGGACTGACGGCTCCAGTTTTTGTGTCCATAATGGACGAGTAGGTACGAGAGGTCAGATTCAACATCCCAAAATGATGGGGTCTGAATGCTCTGCGGAAAGAGAGCTGGAAAAGAAAAAACGCTCTAAAATCCGTGATGGGTATCGTGAACTGCAAGTCATTGACCAGACTCATCTTGTACAAAGCAACTTCAAGCCAAATGACATTATTCGCAAAGCTGCTCGCGAGCAAATCCGCACAAATAACGAGTCTGTCATTTTTGAACTTATCGATCAGCTAATCGAGAAGAACATCCACAACATCGTGTCTAACACTGAAATTGAATTCGATGATGAGCTAGGACTATTTAAAACGCCACTTGGTTTCGTAGATGCACACATTATTGATGAAGCGGAAAAGCTGCTAAATCAAATGGTGCCATTCTTCAAGAAAGATGATTTTAGCTCAGATAGCGTAAGAACGATGTTTTGTGATTACCTAATGCTTATTCCTCAAAAGGCTAAATCAAAACTCGCTATCGAAACATTCTTCGATACAGAAGAAAAAATCGATAAGCAATTTGGTATCATTGCCGACCTTAGAAGCTCAGTAGAGCAGCTTGATGAAATCAACGAGCAATTACTGAAAGAAGTAAAAGAAAAACGCGAGAATCAACCAACACCTGAACTGTTTGGTTGTTCAGTTAATCTTGTTGAAGATCAGACTGTAATCGATGAAATTAAGAAAATTTACCAATCAAATCAATCGTCATACCACAGCTCTTCAAACATGCGTGTTAAGCGCGTTTTCGAAGTTACTATTGACCATATGACGAAAGGCTTTGAAGAAAATAAAATGTCTGAGCAGAAAAACGTTTGGACGCTATGGCATGGTACTCGTGCTGGTAACGTGGTATCTATTCTTAAGAATGGTCTTATTATCCCACCAGAGACTGCGGGTCACGTAGTAGGGCGCATGTTTGGTAATGGTGTGTACTTCTCTAATAACTCAACTAAGTCATTGAACTACTCAGCAGGCTTCTGGTCAGGCAAGAAAGAGTACACATGCTACATGTTCCTATGTGATGTAGCGATGGGTGAGTACTTTGTCCCTGAATATTCAGACTCTAGCCTGCACAAAGACGGACATGACTCAGTATTCGCGAAAGCAGGTGAGTCTTCAGTAATGAACAATGAAATGATTGTTTTTGATCTGAATCGAATCCGACCAAAATACCTGGTTGAATTTAATTAACAAATAAAAAAAGGCTGGATTTTTCCAGCCTTTTTAAGTATATAGGCTAATAGAAAAGAGAATTAATAAAGGCAGGATTGTGACCAATAAAGATAACTACTTAGTCATTGATTTAGAGATGACCTGTGAAGAAACCACACCAAAAGGCTATGTGCCAGAAATCATTCAAATTGGAATTGTCGAGTTGAACGCTCAAGGTTCACTTGTGTCTGAAAAGATGCTGTTCGTAAAGCCAACCATTAACCAAGTAAGCGCATTCTGCACAAAGCTTACAGGCGTAACTCCAAAACAAGTTAAATCTGCTAGTCCTCTAGTCATGGTGATGAACACATTAGTCAAATATGGCATCAAGAATAAAAAACTTGTTTTTTGGGGGGTAGACAACCTTCAGTTTCAGAATGAGTGCGAGTTGAAAGGAATTGATGTACCAATTTCAACATCAATTATAAACTTAAGCTTGGTTCACTCAGCATTGATGGGAACCAATCAAAAAATAAAGCTTAATGATGCACTGAAGCAATGGGGCATTACTCCTGAAGGTAAGGCTCATGATGCATTAGTGGACGCGAAAAACACGGCTAAGCTCTTTACAAAGCTTATTGGTGTCGCTAACAACATTAACAAACAACAAGGTGAGTAATTATGAAAAAGACCATTTTATGGCTGAGCGCCATACTAGCAGCAACTTTTGCTATTAACGCTTACGCAGAAAGCCCTGTAAAAGACCAGTATACCGATTTCAAAGAGGCTGTTGATGAGCTTAATTGGGATTGCAAGATTGATGATAATAGCTATTTCTACCAAGGGTTAGATCAAAGTAGTGAAGAGCCGAGGATAATCTACAAATTCGTTTATGATGGTGAAACCATCTGTGAGTCAGAAGATCCTCAAAGCCTCTGTAACAGCTACGTGGTTGCTAAAACACCGTGGGCATATAAGAAAGGCGTTATTACGGATAATGCAAACGGTAATAATTACTACCGCATCTGTCGCACAGACAGGGAAACAATACCTGGCGCTGTAGATAAGAAGTTTGAAGTTGGTCTTGATTCCAATAAGTAAAAACAGAGAAATTCAATAAATTAACAATAAAAAGGAAATATTCATGGATAAGGAAGCACTTTTAAAAGTATATCTCGATGAAGTCTATGATAAAACGGAAGAGATAGACCCTACAGGAAGCCAATACTGGTATTCAATTGTATTGGGATGGGCAATAGGCAAGGGATTAGAACCAGAAGCTGCACATGAGTTTGCGTACCATGTCATTTATGAAACAGCCTTTTGTTAAGCAAAAAGCGCTATAAAATGTTATAGCGCTTTTTTATAATCATGAAAGCTTGTCACTATCAAGCATTACAAAGAACATATTCACATCAGTGTTGTCTTTTAATCTTGAAACAAAAAAACAGTCATGTTTTCTAAGGTTCTTAATATCGCGACTATCAATACGTGAAACATACTGATTCAATCCAGAACAAGAATGACTATTATCACGCCTTAGAAAGTTATGAGAACACATTTCTTCATAAGGGTCATCCATCCTAAAAAGTGCATAGTGACCGAAAGAATTAACGATTCCCCTGTATCTTCTTGTGTCATCTGTAGATACAACTAATCCAAAACCCTTTCCTTTAAGCCAGCACATTGCTTTCTCAAGCTCATCTCTGGTTGATTCATTTAAGGGTTGCGATTCTTCAAGTATCACAACGACTTCACGTTTGTTTAATGGTGTATCATGGCTTGCTATACCAGACTCTGCAATCTTATTTAAAAGAGATATAAGTTTAGTGTTGTATAACCCCTTTGCCATATCGTCTTTATATTGCCATCCTGGATTAGTTTTTATGATAGATAACTTTACACCCTTATCAAAGGTTTTTGGATCGAATTCACCAGAAAGCTCAGATATTAAAACCTCGTCATGTTGAAGATTTTTGAATCCAATTTGCTCATGCATATTTTCTAATATTTCATTACCTTTCGAATCACTGTTTAGTCCTGATAATGATTCAGTGATATAGATAACTCTCGCACCATAATCAAGCAAGGTTTTTGCGTAAGCATTAGTAAACGTTACCCGCCCAGAGTTTCCCCAGCTATCACCGATAATAAATAAACCCTGATCAAACAATCTGATTGGCAACTTCCAAGTTTTTGATTTCTTACAAAACAATGAATCATATAATGAACGCTTTCGAATCGTATCGTACCTACAAATTCCAAAATCTATCGTTGGCTGCTCGCAATCACTTTTGGATGAGAAAAATTTATTAAGCATTATAAATATCCTTTTAACAGTCGGTAAGATCTAAAAATTCATAGTCATGATCAGCACAGAAGTCTTCAAACGCTTCTACGAAGCGAGAACCAATGTGTCTTCCTTCCTTTGATGCGTATTCTGCGTGATATGCAAGCTGGACATTAAAGAATCTTGAGCAAATGAGATCATTGTGTAAGTCTTCAAGGAAGCAGTCTAAGAACGAATCAATAAATGTACTAAAAAACGACTGTCCGCGATGATCTGGAAGGATGTAGATGTAGTTAAGCTCAAAAGTTAGCTTTTGTTGGTAATATCCCTCATCCATATACTCTGAACCCCAATTGAAGGTGAATACCATATATCCAATTGGGGAATTATCTTTGTATAGCATGATGCAAGGTTGCCAAAATAAACCATCATCCGATGATAAAGAGACAGGGATATGAGAGTATTTTGATGTGGTAATGACGGAATTTACAAGCATTGAATTTTGTATATCAGGATCAGTTTCTTTCAATAACCTGCAACTCAAACCATTACCAATCTTTATACCGCCTGCAAGAGAGTAGTAGGCTGATTCAATATTTTGTTTCATTATTATTCTTCTTTTTTTTATGTTTTTAATATTTTTCAGGGAGTATACTAATTTGTAAGTAAAGATCAATTTTATTTGTTTTATTTATGCTCGTATGGTTGTAAAATAGACAAAATTTTTAATATTAAATATAATAAATTTGGAAAAAGTTATGAATAACAACACCTTTAATGAGTCCTACGATAACAATGAACAAGATCTACCTGAGATCAATGTAGAAAGTAATCCTGATATATTTGAAAATGAAATTGTAGATGAAGAATAACTCCTGATCTAGGAATGCAACATGGAAAGCTCAAGCCTGTTTAACAAAACCGAGCAGGAACTTATCGGTATAGCTGTTAATCAACTATCTTCTGTTTGCGACATGGCAGCAAAAAAAGATGGTTTGGGCTTCAATAAACCTGACGCTAGAAAGGGGCATCATCTTGCAGCACTACCATTGGATGAGTGGACTGAGCTTGACTACGCCTTTTGCTGGGCAATCCTTTTCAAATATCAAACTCAACTAGAAAGCATCTTTAAGACCAGCATAAGCGAACTTTACAAAGAGAAACTCAAAGGCGTGAAGAAAGAAGACATCCCAAAAGTTCTTATGGATGTTCGAGATAAGCTGCGAGAAAGAATCAATGAAAAGCACTTGGTGCTATTCAGTGAAGATGCATTCATCCTGGTATACAACGACATCAAATACTCCCCAAATGTCGATGATGCATTCAAGTTCCTTAACGCAGAAAAAGTTGAAGGCGAAACTAATACAAAATGGATAGTCAAAAATACTTACTGTAGGGGCTTTGAGTACATTGCTAAGAAGCTTATTGGGCTAGATAACCTCCATTTTTGTAAAGGCGCATATAACCGTTTGCGTGAAGGATTTGAAGGAGAGTTGACCCTAAATGACTTACTACGATCTGGATTCGATGAGAGAGATGTCATTTTCCTAAAAACTTCTGAAGATTCTGAACCTGTCACTTTAGAAATCAAAGCGAGAAACACTTACAAGGAAGCAAAGAAGCTTACTCGATACGAATACATTAAAGACGAGAATAAGGCTGTTGCACAAATGGCTTTCCTTTCAGATTATAGAGTCATAATAACATTGGCTAATGCACTTAAGTTTAAGCTCAAAGTTGATGGTGAGCCTGTCAACCTAAGACAATTCATGGACATAGCTAAACCTAAGATGGTTAAGCCTGATTACTTCCATAAAACAGTATCAGGGAAAACTGTCACGATCACTGACGAAAAGCAGTATTTATCCATCCCTAAAGCTCCAGGAAAGGGCTTGTCAATGAAGAGAGATGGTAACACCTATACATTTGCTGTTTTCAGCGAGAAGGGGCTTAGGAGCATATATTCGTTTATGCAGAGTATTAATTGCGATCTGAGGGATAAGGATATAGTTGAACTCAAGAACAATCTGTTAAACAAAGATATTGTAGCTGATGGAAGCTCTGGAAAATCCGCACCTAAAAAAGATGCGAACAAAACACAAAATCTAAAGTCTTTGCGTAGAGAAGGGGATAACGTCTATATTAAATTCCCGTATTCTCCAATGCTGGTGGACTTAATTAAGAAGAACGTTGATCCAAATAGTAGAAAATACGAGCCTTCAACTCAAGAATGGATGATTAAAGATGATCTTTTGACTTCAAAGTTCGTTCAAAGTTTGCAAGAGGATCATGGATTTCAGTGGTCTTAGAGCGTTCTTGCTCAAGTTCTAGCTTTTCTTTCTCAATTTTAGTTAAGATTTTATTGATGCTAGTAAGAAACAACTCTTTACGTAAAAAGTCATTCATCTCGATAAACTCTTTAGTTTTCATAGCTTGCATTTCAGCATTAAACGCTTTCGCCTGATGCAGCTTTTTAGTAAGGCTGATCATCAGAAATGCGCGGATAGTAACTTTAGAGTCTTCGAGATTATCCACCTCTTCATGGAATTGATTTACTACCACAAATCCTTTAGCAAAAGCTTGAGAAATCCACTGCTTTACTACCGTAATGGTCTTCTCAACCTTAGATAGCTGCATTGGGTCTTTGAACTGTCGGATCTTGGTTCTTTGAAAGTTAGAGGATAACTCAGCTATTTTATGTCGCATCAAATCCACCTCTTTCTCAAGCTCCTTATTGCTTTTAAGAGAAATGGATTCTTCTAGGAGAAGAATCATACGAGCATAAATGGCAATCTCAGGCACAGTGCCGAAACCAATCGCTTTAGCTTCTGTCAATGACCGCATAAGATTATTAACTTTTAAATTAATATCTCTAACACGAGAGTCTACTTGCTTAGATTTTTCTTGTCTTTTGGATAAATAAACAGAAGACCCAATCGTAACAACGACAAGACTAGCTGAAGCTAGGAGAATGGAAGAGTTTAAAATAAAAGAAGTATCGGCGCTCATTTTTTATACTTGATAAAAATAGAGGGGATTAATCCCCTCCATTAGGTTAAAC
Source organism: Vibrio sp. 947 (assembly GCF_033339115.1). Classification (NCBI taxonomy): domain Bacteria; kingdom Pseudomonadati; phylum Pseudomonadota; class Gammaproteobacteria; order Vibrionales; family Vibrionaceae; genus Vibrio; species Vibrio sp. 947. The sequence goes on from NZ_JAWOTX010000007.1 coordinate 241,468, forward strand.
AGACTTAGAAGTTGTAGCTTGCTACGAATGAAACCTTGCCTGTTGCGTCATCCGAACCGTCAGCATGGAATAGACCGTAGTCGGTTAGGTATTCTTGGTGGCTGTACTCAACACCAAACGCAAATTCATTCGACACGAAGTATTCCATTTTTGCAGTAAGATCTTTCTTCTCTGCATAATCAGATCCGAATGTGCTACCGTAGGATACATCAAAATTCAGATGCTCAGCGGCAATGATTTTCAAACCTACGCGAGCAAAGCCAAGGTCTTCATCGTATTTTAGTTCATCAATAGTTTCATTGAAGATACCCGCTTGAGTGTAAAGATCGATGTTCTGATGGATGCGAGTATGGTAGCCAAGACCAAGCTGGTAGCTATCAGACTTATCAAGACCTTTCAGGCTATCGAAATCTACATTTGTGTACTCAGCAATACCGTAAAAGTTATGAGCAAGCTCTTTTGACAGACCAATAGTAATCGCTGTTGGATCTGCACCATCTGCATTGATTGTACCAGCTTTCGCGTAAACGCTATCATAACCAAGACTTGCTGCCATAGAAGTTGCACTAACCATAGCAAGAGCTGCTGCTAGAAATACTTTTTTCATAAAAGAACCTTTTATTGTTAATTTTAGATTTATTTAAGCTTTGATTTTGAGTGAATTACAAGATCAAGTCAACAAAATTAGTAAGAGCTTATGCTCAGTAAAACATTGAGAGCCACATAAAAAATGTCGTTAAAACATCAGATTTTGCATTCACTTTATTTTCGAAAACAGATTTTGATGTAATCACAATGTTATGTCAACTGTCGATCTGCAAAAAGATCAACAGAGACAAGCAAACCATTGTTCATGTATGGCATCTATGCCATACTAAACCCCCAGCCAAAGGCTTTGATAAAATGGAATAATATGGCAATCCGTAGAGATATACCTGAAGGTCATCACATGAATGATTACCTGATGAAATTTCGTAGGGCTAAGCAAGAAGATACGCTTGAAAAAATGGTTGAAGGCGCAATTGATGCTGTAAAAGACCATAAGGATTTCGACTCTGGAACTAGGTTTCGTATAGAGCTTGATATTGAATCTGCCTACGATAAGCGATTAAAAGAAATGGCTTTAGGTAATGTAGATCATCCTGAACCTTCTACAACATGCGCAAGTGAGAAAAGCCAGGATAAGTACGATCCTGAAAAAATGCTAAAAGAGCAACTTTCCAAACTCGGATAAAAATAGCGGGAAATTCCCGCTTTTTTTTGAGATTAATATTCGATATACTTCCAAAAAATAACCGACTAAAATGGTCAAGTATTAAAGGTGAGTTTATGAATATTAATAAAAGAATATACCTGGATTATGCTGCAACTACTCCTGTAGCGCCAGAAGTTATCGAAGAGATGGTCAAGCACTTAGGATACTCTGATAACTTCGGAAATCCAGCCTCAAGAAGCCATGATTTTGGTTGGAATGCAGAAAAAGTAATTGAAGAATCAAGATTACAAATAGCAAAATCCCTTCACACCGATCCTCGAAGCATCGTTTGGACTTCAGGTGCTACAGAAGCAAATAACTTAGCAATTCGTGGCGCTGCACAGTTTTATCAAAAGAAAGGTAAGCACATAATCACAAGCAAGATAGAGCATAAAAGCGTTCTAGACACATGTCGTCAGCTAGAAGCTGATGGTTTTGAAGTGACATATATCGAACCAGACAAAGATGGTCGAGTAACGGTAGAGCGCGTACAAGACCATATCCGACCTGATACAATCTTGGTTTCCATTATGTTTGCAAACAATGAAATTGGGACTATAAACGATATTGAAAGGATTGGGGTTCTAACGCGATCTGAAGGGGTGATTTTTCATGTTGACGCAGTTCAAGCATATGGAAAATTACTCATCGATGTTGAAAATCTAAAAATTGACCTTCTCTCTATTTCAGCTCATAAAATTTATGGACCCAAAGGAATTGGTGCTCTCTATGTAGGTAGAAAACCTCGTATTAGAATAAAGCCTCAAATGCTTGGTGGTGGTCATGAGCGAGGAATGCGCTCTGGAACGCTTCCAACGCATCAAATAGCAGGGTTTGCTGTCGCCTCCAAAATCGCCTACGAACGGATATTTAAGGATAGAATCAAGTATCTGAGATTAAGACATAAACTATTGACTGGAATCAGCGACATAGAACCTATTCAGGTCAACGGTTCCAGTAAATACTATTTGCCTAATATCATTAATATAAGCTTCCCATTTGTTGAAGGGGAGTCATTACTAATGGCAATTGACAAGTTCGCAGTGTCTAGTGGATCCGCATGTACATCGGCATCACTGGAACCATCATATGTATTAAGGGCGCTTGGCTTGGATGATGAAGTTGCACATAGTTCAATAAGATTTAGCTTTGGACGAGAAACAAGCGATAGCGACATAGATGAATTAATTAAAACAATAAAAACTGCTGTTAAAAGATTAAGAGAGCTATCGCCTTTGTGGGATATGTATTTAGATGGTGTTGACCTAAAATCAGTTGAATGGGTTAATCACTAAATAAAAGGGCTGAGAATAATCTCAGCCTTTATCTTTACATGCCTAAACCAGCATCAGCAGTTTTCTTTTTGGCTCTGGTTTTTTTAGGAGCCTTAAACTCTGGTGTCGGAATATCTGGTGACACTTCTTCCAACTCACTAATCCTGGTTATATTCGTAGACTTTCTTCCGTCATCGTGCGTGTAATGTCCCTTAACCGTTGCTTTCATTGTGTATGTTTTACCTATATCCATTTCAATGTAAGACTGGAAATAGGATTTAGCAGAGAATCTTAATCCGCTATCATCAACAAATGAGTAAGAGGTATATGGGTACGCAGTATCATACCTATCATACTTCTCAAGCAATTTAAGCTTTAAGACTCCACGGTCTTTTTCATCGCCAAAGAATTCTTCTTTGAAGGTTAGGTCGGCTTTTGCCTTATTCGTATAAAAGTCTTTTGGCAGTGATACAGCAATGCCTAACGCGCTACCTGTCATAATATCCACATACCCTGTTTTCATGATCACTTTTGAATTGTGGATGTAGTTATTTTTAGAAGGGTTATTTAAAGTTTCCTGAATAATTTCTTTAGCATCATTCAAATATTGGTTTTCAATTTCTGCCGCGTAATGATAAAGAATTTTAAGAGCTTCATCATCAAAGTTCTTACCTGAACGCATCAAGTGATTCATTACTCTTTGTTTTGTTGACGGTTCCTCATCAGATTTTGCAAAACCATATTCCTTAATAAAATAACAAGCTAATGCCATTACAGGCTCGATATGATATCTATATTGACCACGACCATAATCATAGTCTCCTTCATATTCATCGATCTCATCGAAAAGCCTATTTAGGTTAAAGTGGAATAGGGCTTTAGACAAAGTATCATCATCAAGGAAATCGTCCACACAAGTACTACCTACTTGTTTGATTTCTTTGGTTTCAATATTTCGCAAGAGGAAGGTGGTACTTCTTCTTCTCACCGTATCACAATGCTGACAATTGGGTGCGCATCCTTGATGTTCCTGAATGCTTGATTCGAATTCAGCCTGCTGACCAATAAATGGTGAAGTTTCAACAATGTTCAAATATTCACCGCTTTCTTTATCTTTACCCATGTGGTTGATCTTGGCAAAGAACTCCCAGCCTTGAATAACAGGCATGATTCCTTCGATTTCCATTTCAATATATGGAATACCAACAAATGGTTTGCCATTGATTCGCGCAAACCTTACATCATCATCCCAACCATTACTAAGACTTCCACGCTTAAAGGCGGAGTAGTCAAGTTTAGTTTCACCAGTCGGCGTAATAGTAATGGGTTCAGCGCCGATTTTATTCGCTCTTTTAATTAGCTTATCTGCATTTTTAAGAAGCTTAGGAACTAAGGCTTCTCTAATCCAAACTTTCATAAAATTGATTCCATTTTTATTTAATTGTATCAGAAATAAACACCTGCATAAAGCAGGTGAATATCAATTCAATCTCTCTTGTACTCTGTCGTACTTTTTCTTGAGTTGAACAATTAAATCACGATCATATGCCATCGCGTGAATCATAAGCTTATGAAATTTTTTCGTATCTTCTAAAGAGGTGATAATAAATAAATCGGAATTCTTAAACACGTTAACAACATCAATATTATCAAGGTTTAGTTGATAAAGATCATCAGTAATAACAAGACCTGGAAATGACTTCAAAAAATGGTCTTTCTGAGGTAACTCTGATGCAACATAAGGTGTGAACCCTGATTCAACATAAAGGTTGTTGTCCAACATAATCAAATCTGAGCTATCAAATCCTTTAGAGATATGATTAAGCATTTCTGAAGATTCTGACTCAAATTCACCTGTAATGTATTTCCCATACTCAACCTCAGAGTATCCCATGCTGAGGTTTTCTGGATTCTTAGCCCATTTCTTCTTAGCTTCATTAAAGCTTTTCGATTCTTCATCTGTCAATTCGACAAATTTATTGGGAGGGTAGTGTTTATATGTAATTTTAACACCAGAATCTTTATTTGCTTTTACAAATGCATCAATATGATTTTGATAAATTTTATCATTTTGAAAATAGCTTCTATTCCCGTAACCAAAATCAATGATTGGTGCCAAATTAACATCTATGCAGTTATTAATCTTCATCTTAGACATGATGTCTTTTACCTGTGTGTAATAGAGATCTGGCTCCATTTCTACTGCGGCTTTAGGTGATGGTAAGTCATATCCTGAGAAAGTATTAACTTTACCACCTTCGACATCTGCAAATACGAGCTTCCCCTTATCGCTATGGTCACAGGAGAACATTGACTCACCACCTCTGAAGAAGATCATTTTATTAAGATGCTGACTATTAAATGAGTATGGAGAAACAATCAGTGACGATAGCATGTTGGCAGGTGATGGGTAGCTCTTTTCAATCTCAACTTCGCTTTGGGCATTGGTGACTGAAGCAAAGCTGGCTAAGGCTAATAGTGTTATTCTTGAAATTTTCATATTGATAATTTTATTGTTTTCAGTTTTGTAAAATATATCACGCGCACAATTAATATGCCATATAAAAAACAATTGATTATGAAGGCTTTATGATATAAATTAATGGGTAATAACGTATACCAAAGAACGAACGAAATGTTATCGAACAATCAATCAAAAGTAACTAAACATAGAGATGGACACGCGCTTATAAGTGCTGCTCCAGGTTCTGGTAAAACAACAACTTTAGCGCATACAATTCACTGTATGTTCAAAGATGGTTTTTCAGATAAAGATATGCTGATTTTAATGTTCGGTAAAGATGCAAGTGAGCATTTTGCAGAAAAGTTAGCATCATTGTCGGCAGAGTATGGCTACAAAGGTGATATTCCAACAATTAGAACTTATCACTCTCTATGCTTCAGAACACTTCAAGCTCTTGAGAAAAAAGGGGTTATACCACCTCATAAACTAATAACGTTTGAAAAAGCTCGTGAATTGGCAGCATTAAAAGCTTTGAGAAAGTCATGTGACGAGAAGAAGTTTAAAGAGCTTCAAGGTAAGTCAAGTAAAGCTGCTGACGAATTCTTAAGTTTTGTAGATTACGTAAAGGCTGAGTTACTGCCACCAGACGAAGCATTTGACGCTTTTGATATCAAGAAAGAGTTCAGATTTTTTGTGGATGCCTTTGATGTCTTTGAAGAAGAGCGAAAACAAAAGAGAGTGAGATACTTCTCTGATTTGATTTACGATCTTGTACTGTTTTTGAAGGCAAACCCCATTTGGGCAGCATGGATTTCGAACAAGAAGAAGTTTGTAATCGTAGATGAATATCAAGATAGCAACAGGGCGCAGAGCCAGTTACTCGATTACATTGTTGGTACTGAAGGTAATCTAATAGCATGTGGTGATGTTGACCAATCTATCTTTACTTTCGCTGGCGCTGACCCAAGTATTATGCTTAATGAGTTTAAGATGAATTACCCTAAGCATACATTTTACAATCTGCCTCAAACATACCGTTACTCAAGTGCATTAGCAGATCTTTCGAATAATCTGATTCAGAACAACAAAGAACGATTTGATTCTGAGTGCGTCTCTGCTTTCGATGAAGGAACCAAGGTTTTCCTTCGACTTAGTAACAACTTTGGTCGTGATTTTATTGATTTAATCAATGAAAAAGTAAAAGAAGGGTATGAGTACCAAGATATTGCTGCTCTTGTTCGTGTATATTCTAACGCAGTTAAGCTGGAACTAGAGCTTATTAAAAGCGATATACCATACAAGATCACATCAGATAATACATGTCTAAACTCAAGAGAGTTTCGTGGTGCTACAGCGGTATTTGCAAAAGTCGCACATGAAGACATGGCGTTAGAGCACAAAGCTAGACTTAGACTGTATCAAGATATTCTTAAGTTTCCAGTGTTATCAATTGAAGCTCAAGTTTATGAAAAAGCTCTCAAGAAAGCTGAGGATATGCCAAACATAAACTTTGAAAGATTCTGTCAGCTTCTGATTGATGAAAAAATTCACAGCTACATGCGGATTAAGCTGCTAGATTTGATTAAAACTTTTAAACAGTTATCGATAAAATGCAATAACCCAAATACAACAGCTTCCAGTATCTTGCGGGAGTATGCAAAAGACACAAAGCTTGTAGACGGAATACGTTACGCTTCAATTACTGCTTCCTCTCAGGAAGAAGCGATTGACAGATACATGGCAATATTGGAATACATTGAAAATGACAAAACTTCAGCTAAAGATTGCTACAAATCGTTGTCTGAAATGCGTTACAGAGTACAGTCATCAAGCGATAGTGTTAAAGGTATCGTGATAAGCAGCGTACACAAAGCCAAAGGGCTTGAGTGGCCTGTTGTGTATATGCCAGAAGTTGTTCAAAACGTATGGCCTTATGAAAAGAAAGACGTTAGAACAGACTATGAAACTGAGCGTAGACTTTTCTATGTTGGCATGACGCGTGGAATGAAAGAAGTTCATCTCGCAACAGTAGCTGATGGAGTCATGGCATCGATTCTACCTGGCTGCAAGGCAGACTGGAGAGTTGATGATGATTCTAGTTACTTCCTAGAAGAACTAAACTTTGATGCGCTTAAGGTTTCTGATGGTAAATACAAAATTTACGCACAAGGAAAAACATACAAAGGCTATTGAATTAGACCGTTATCCATATTAATAAAGAGAATAAAATACCATGCAGAAACTAAAATATGTGAAAAAAGACATTCTGGATGCATTGCTAATCAAGGATGAAATAGACGTACTTGTGCAAGGTTGCAACTGCTTTTGCAGCTTTGGCAGGGGTCTAGCAGAACAGATACTTGAGAGAGTTCCAGAAGCACTTGACGCTGACAAAAAAACAACTGTTGGTGACAAGAAAAAGCTAGGCTCGTACACATACTGTGAAGTAAACGGAAAAGTTGTTGTAAACGCCTACACCCAATACCACTTCATTGCCAGGAGAAACAATGAACCAAAAGTGAAGGGTGGTAGGGGATATGTCTTAGCCGATTACAGAGCAATCAGAAAAGCATTACTACAAATCAGTAAGGATTTCGAAGGTAAGAAAATCGGCATCCCTTTGATTGGCGCTGGATGGGCTAACGGTGATTGGATAGTGATAGAGAAAATAATTAAAGAAGCATTTAAAGACAGCGATCTTACCATTTACTACATCCCAAAAGATGAAGCTAAATTGAAAGAGCTAGGTTGCATCTAAATCATGAACACTTACATTTTTAACAAATATAGACCTGGATAAACATTCCCCATACGGAGGAATGTTTATGAAAACACTTAATGATTTTTTAGAATATCTACTGTCAAACGAAGTAATTGACGAAATCTCAACAACAGGTAAATGGTCGCATCATGGAAGCTCAATATATGAGTATTTTGAAGATCAAGAATTGACTGACTTTATCGGAGACTCTAAGCTCCGAAAGCAAGAGATTCGCAATTACCTTAAGCAAAAAGCAAATGAGATTTTCCGAGATATCCAAGAGGAAGATCCAGACTATCTCTATAGAAGCGTGTATACAAATTCACCAAACAAGCTCAAACTACAGGATGAATTTGGTATATTCTGGAGTTCTAACCCTCAAACTACACCGTGCGTAAAAAAAAGGGATGGTGATTTTGAAGTGTTAATCACAATTGAATATGACCGTGAGATTATCAATTGGGAAGAAACATTAAGATCACGCATCGATTTTCTTTACGGGGATCGTGAAAAAGAATACCAATTACTTAGCGGTAAAAAGGTAGCAATAAAATCATTTGAACTATTGGAGGTGCCTTAGCGCCTCCTTTTTTTATGAAACTTTCCCCATAGTGGACTAATCTTAATATAAATGTAATAATCCGCGCCTCTCGATATTCATACCCACTGTTCATATTCATGCTAGACAATAGAATCAAAATTGAAAACTTCCTTATGGACGAGGGTTACTCAAAATGGACTTGGTATCAAATACAACACCCAAACAGCAAACCAAGCTTCATAATGAAGGTTGGTGACAGAGACTATGTTTACACAGTACTGGATGAAAACTATTCCATATGTACCACAGGTGTTGGTAAAGTATGGTTTCAAACAGACAGTCCAGACATCACACTTAAAAAGCTTAGGTCTTACTACAAGACTCTTCTTTCATAAAGCCGCACTAGCGGCTTTTTATTTAACATATAAAACCACAAATGGTTGAACTTTACCTAAAGACTAACTTATAATCATCGAAATTAATTAATAAACCAAATAAATAAAGCAATAATAAAAGGATCTTACGATGAAAAGGCATAAGTATAGTTCTTCACACCCTTCAAAAAGAAAAGAGGGTGGTGGTTTTGGCAAAACGCTATTTTTAGGCGGTGTAGCGACAGCCGTTGTTGTTGGCTCTATAGCGGCGATAGATAGTTTTTCTGAAAAGCTTAAAAAGGAGAAGGAATTTGAGCGTAAATTTGATTATGATTTGAAAAAAGCAAAGTCTGAAATAATGTCACTAGACAAGGAATTTGTTACTCAGTTTAATCAAATTGCAAGAAACAACGTTAAAGATTACTACCTTTCCTATTGGGGCGTTGATAAAAACGGTAACAGAGCGCTAGTTGTTGCATTTCATAAGAATAATAAGTCCATCCTTACTTTGTATAAATACACAACAAAGAGTCTAAAAGAGATTAGTCCATTAAGTGATGAGATGAAAAAGTTTGTTGAAATGGATGATAAAACACAATCACCAATTTACAAGAAAATCATAGATGGTCGAATGATATATGCAGAAGAAACAAAGGTGACACGTTTGACTGATATGAACGGCATTCTTGTAAATGACAATGCCGAATATCATCATTCTGGTTCATACAATGGCGGATTACATTATCTCATGCATAGTAATGGATCAGCTTACTACTCGAACAATGCTGCTTATCAGAACAAGGTTAAATCGGTAGCTTCACAGAAGCTTTCATCGAATAGAGCCGCATTTTTCAAATCAACAGCAAGAGCATCAGCATACGGTAAGGGTAGCTAAAATGTCTAAATTACTACGATTACCTCTAAAGTCCACCGAAGATGAACTTTATGAATTGTGTCCAATTACAGCCACGATGCTGATTGCTAGCGGCTATGAGCACGATCTTTATGATCAGTTCTCATATCCAATCGAAAACGATCAAATTAGGTTCTACAATCTTTCAAAAAAGGAAATTGAAGATATTCTTGATCAAGCGCCAAAAATGTACGGTCTGATTGTTGACTCCTTAGAGATCTTATTTGAAAGACATAAGGATAGAGTATCCAAGTATTTCGGAGAAATCTTCAATGAAGCTAAGTACAAAAACTTCTTAGATTATGCTGCTTGGACGTATGAAAATGATCATGTAGCGTTATATGGTCGATTCGACATTCCATATGACTATGAAAATGGCAAGATTAAAGGATTTTACGAATTTAATGGTGACACACCTGTAATGATCCATGAGTCCGTTTATGTACAAGACCTATTTTCGAGGAAAATAGGACAACCCGATTCTCAGGTTAATCTTCACTATGAGTACATGAAGGGGTTTATCAGTAACCACCTAAAGAAAGAGAAAGTTAAGGGTGTTGGTGTATTTGCTGATATGGCGTATATCGAGGATTCATTAACGGCAGAGTACTTCTTTGAGCTTTTTCATAGTGAATTTGGACAAGATAAAACCGTCATTGGTCAAATAAGCGATTTAGGATTTGATGACTGTTCTCTTAGCAATCCTTTCAACGCTTATGGTAAGGAGTTATCACATATCTTTATTTTGCAGCCTTGGGAAGATATGGTGGATGGTTCACCAGAAACATTCAGAACCTGGCGTAAATGGAAAGATAGCGTGAAGTTTTATGAACCTGCTTGGCGTTACTTTATTTCTAATAAAGGAATCTGGGCTTGGGTATGGGATGTGATGAATTCTGAAGAGTTTTCTAATGAAACGGAGTTCAGGAAGAAGTATTCAGATGTGTCAGGTTTGTTGCTTGAGACACGTCTAACTACTGATTCTCACAGCATGAAAGATTTTTGTCGAAAACCTCTGAACGGTAGATTAAGTAATAACATCGAAATCTACAAGTCATCCAAGCTTGTCACTAAGACAGAAGGATTTTACGCAAACACCGAGACTGTTGACCAGAGACTTTGCATGTCTGGCTCAATAGCTCCAAATGAGCCAATGGCAATCTTGGGTGTTTGGATGGCTCCAGACCCCTCAATTGATGATAAGCTGACAATGGAAGGCGTTAACATATCATTCAGGGAATTTGATGATGACATAAACTCCATTGTTAACGAAAAATACATTCCCCATTTATTTGGTGATATAGAAATTGAAGAAATAGTTGGTGAAGAAAACCTCAAAGCTCTATCTGCATAGAAACAACCTGCCTTATGGCAGGTTGTTTTTTATTTTTTATTTTTTATTTTTTATTTTTTATTTTTTATTTTTTATTTTTTATTTGATATGATGGCGAAAATACTAAATTGAAGAAAGAAAAATGGTAGATTTATTAAACAAAATTAGATCTAATGATTTAATTACAGAACGCGTTATTTCAATAAGAAGCATTTCGAATGATCTTCACTGTGCCTCATTATGCTCAAGAGATTTAAATAAAGATGAGATTGCAGATTTAATAAAAGAAAACGTGGATAATTTAAGAGCGAAGCTGAATTCATATGACGAGTCACGAGTGGATAAAATTGCACCACTACAATTGGTTGCTTTAAGAAACCATATCAAAGATGCTTTAATTAAACTTTCTGGCTGCACAGAAATCCACCTGCTATCAAACAACTGCCTTAAAACTTACAATATTCTAGACAACGAAATTGTAAAAAGGAGAAATAACTATTTTGATGTAAGTGCTGGATTGCCGTTAGCAACATACTTATATTATTTACCATTGATTCTAGATATCGATTTTTACGTTATTAACGAAGAATATGAAGTGGATGGAGATGGTCTTGATAAATACGCTGATATCTTAATAGAAAGATCCTGTAAGTTCAGTCATGCAGGTTTTCTAGCACAATTTCCAGAGGATGGGAAAATACCTAATTTTGTTTTTTCTAAGATACACAAAAGAAATGAATTCCCTGAATTACACGCAGCTTCAAAAACAAAGTTTGTGAATGATTCTTCTGAGTCATTTATTGTTAAATTAATAAAGGCGCTGTACTTCAAAAGCATCTCAAAGCAAGAAGTTATTGAGAAAATAAAATCAAGATTGAAAGAAGAGCAACAGTACTTCGATAAGGTCTTCAGTCTGAGTAAATCTGAGGTTTCGAATCCTGAAGCATTCTTTGTACAGCCTTGTAACTTCCAAATTAGCAAATCTGACCTAAACGCTAGAAGAAAAATGTTTGAACAGTTTTCCACTAGTCGTTACCCTGTAACTCTAACTAATCCTCGTAGAAACAAGCCAGAGACTTTACACCAGCATATGCTTGATTTAGTTAATCCAGGGAAGTTAGTAGATGAAAGTGTGAAGCTATCCAATGTTGAGCTAACAAGCAACCTGAGAGTGATAGGTACAACAGGGTCAGGTATTTTCAATTGCTCGAATATTTTATCTGAATTCGCCATATTCAATGATAAGTTAGCAGTTTATATACTTGATTGCGAATCATGTATAGAACCATTAATCTATGCCAAAGCAATTATGGCTGGTCGATCATCAGATATCATTACTATTAATATCTTCGAAGATGAAAAATTTGATATCCGAAAATATGTCGAGCAAGAAAAGATTCTAATATTAAGGGTTCACTCTCAAGTGAAGGAGAAAAACAAAAAGTATCATTGTCATTTGAAAGAAATATTTGAACAAATAGATTCTAATTCAAGCGAACTTGATTATTCTTGTATCACTGTAATGGACTTTATGAATATTGATGAAAACTCTTATGATTGCAAAGATATGGCAAACCATATTCAATCTATAAACAAGAAAAATGGATGCGTAATTTGGTCAACATACTCAATGTTTGACACAAAATATAATGATGCTTTTGAATCCTTATTCAAAAACACAATTTTAATGAAAACATATGAAGCTCCAGATAATTTAAAGGTTGAACCTAATCATCTTCGTTCTGCAAGTGGGCTTAATCCAGGACAGGCATTTATATACTTTAATGGCTTACCAATATCGGATAAGCCATACATGATGAGGTACAATGATGATTTCATCAATAGCATGGAAATCATTCATAATTACCAGCAATGAAAGAAGGCTCCCAATGGAGCCTTCTTTTATCGTTCTAAAGCAGATTCTTTCTTCTTATCCAAAATCCCATTAGACTTTTCATAGACTGATTTTGTCACTGCATGAAGATTTGTATCCTTAAGAATTTCGGAGATATCATCATATAAATGATCAGCAACAACTATACATTGCACGTCTCTCTGTGTAAGCCCCATTTTGGGAACCATTGTCACATCAGAAGAAACAACATGATTTAGCGATATCAAGAATGAATCGATTTTGGTTGCAAATCCTTTTATCTCATTTGGGTTAGAAATCTTACCCTGTAATGAGTACAGTCCATCCCTTTTATATGAGGTAATAACCTCAGACATACTCAAGTCTTTTGCAGTAGGGGAGGATATGTTTGAGAACGCATACTCTAATTGTGAAAGTTTTGCTTCTGCTTGTCTTTCGGTCTGATTATTTGCAGAGTTTGAGTTAACTTTATTCAGATATTGTTTGAATATAAAGTCATCCTTTATACAAACCCCCATCAATTCACGGAACTCATTAAGTCTTGAGCCGCTGTGACGATCATAAGGGTAAATATCGACCTTTGAACTCTTTTGTGAGTTTTGGTTAAGAACTGCTGATATGTCACTTTCACCCACAGCATGAGCCGTTGAAAAACTCTTTTCAATCGGTAAGTCCTGTAAAAGGCTTAGCAAGTCTCTTCTGCTAATGTTTGCAGTCAATTTCATAAAGGTGTCTCTTTGATTTATTCATTAATATATAATATCACAAATATAAAATCTTATGAAATTGTTGATTTAGACCGTTACCTGATTTTTTGGAAAAAACTGAACAATTAATTCTGAGATAAACGCGTACCATTCTAAAAGCCTATCAAGGGTGAGCAAGTTTGCTTCTATTCCCACAAGAATGCATGTAACAACACCCACTAGAAACATCATGAACTTTTCTTTTTCTCCACTATTCCACAAGTTTAAGCAAAACCTAAAACCAAACGGGATAACTGGTATGGATTTTTTATTTGGCAAATCACCAAATAGATGAGTAAGACCACCAAATGCGTACCCTAAAAGTAGTGATAGGATAATCTTTGAATCATGAAGCTCGGAAAGAACACTAAATCTGTCAATAAGCTCCTTAAACCATACCGTTGGATTGATAAGAAGATAGGAAAGTATAAATGCAGTAAACCAATAGAGAATTGTGTGTGTCACACCTCTGTGTGCCAATACAGTTTTAGAAACTGTAATTTCTTTTGGTTTTTGAAAAAACCCACTCTTCTTCACTATTTTCTTTGTATAACGTATTTCAAGATAATCTGGTGCATTAGCGCCTGCAATTGTCATTAAACATGCAGCGAGTGAATAGGGTAGTCCAAAAGAATTAAGCGCTATAAACGCAGGATAGATTGATGCTATAGCACCAGTAATCAAATGCCCGTTTTTCGTCATTTTATTTATTTGCTTTATTAATTAATTGATAGGATATTAACATCGCAAAAAAGCAAAAAACAGGCATTTAGTCAGTTAAAGTATTCGAATGTTAGTTTTTTGATCGATATTTATTAATTAAATATTCCGTTACAGATTCCCAATCTGGAAACTCTTCGCTTCCAAATCTTATAAGCTCACCTTCAAACTCACCCGCACCATTTGCCAACCTATCATCAATTAAATATTCGCCGCGAAGATTATGCTTATTGTGAGTAAGTGTCAGCCTTTTATAGAAATCTTTAGGGAAGTAAGTCTTGATGCAAATAAGCTTATCTGACCATGCACTCGGATTTTCCCAAGGTGATGTTGATGCAACATGACATTCAAAGTATTGAGAAAGCTTCTTTACTGCTTCAATAGCTCCAGGCATCGGCTTCATAAGCGAAAAGATACCTGGAACTTCATCTAATCTACCTTCATATTCACGCTTGATTTCATCAGATAGCTCATCAATTGCAGATACGAAATCAATCAATGTATTGTCCATATCAAAATGGATTATGTCTTTTTTATTCATTTAATTACCTTATCCCTTTGGTTCTATTCACTTAGTTAGAGTGATAAGACCCAGAATAACTTGTTTATTAATTTCTTTAGCATGAGCTACTAAAATACCAGCTAACTTTGGAAAGTCGCAGTTCTCTTTATCAAGCAATTGATTGATAAGATCTAGAGACTCATTTACTTCTTCCGAAAGGCAGCTATGAAGATTAAGAAAGTTTTCGTTCAAAATGTACAAGCATCGGGTAGGAGAAGAAACATCAAGCTCGATATTGCATTCGATAGAATGCTGATCCACCAGCTTTTGAACCCAACCTTGGTATAACTCATTTGCAATGAAGAACCTATGAACAGAAGACAATGCGTCTAAATCGAAATCACCCTGAATGAATTCAGTATCAGCGTAGTCATATAAGGCTATAGGCTCATCCTGGCTTGAATTAGAAACTTCATCAAAACCTGCATTTAGTGAAACGCACAAGCTAGATACAATGGAAGATGCTGTTTCAGAGGATTCCTTCACGGAATCCAAAACCAATGCGGCTTCTTTCTTCTTTACATCAACTTCTTCCAATCCCTTTTCAACACCTATTAGACCATTGTGAATTTCTGAGCAACCTACATTGACTGCTGACAATGAGTTAATGGTAGCCTGAGAAATATCGACATATTTATTTGCCAATTCTTTCGACTCTTGAGATAGGTGAGTTAGGTCAATTACCTCAGAGCTGCTATCTTGCTTTACTGTGCCAATTTCAGTATTCAGAGCTATCAAGTTCGCCTGATCAACTAACTCTTTAAGCATATCTTTTGCATTACCAAGAGATACCGACTGTTCTTGAAATTTGTCCACAATCATACTTGCATCAAACAGCAGCTTCTCGGACGCTTCTAAGCTTTCAGAAATGCCTTCAAGCAGAAAATCAGCTCGGCTGATCCCAGAGTTAATGCCATTAACGGCAGATAGCAATTCTAAAGTTTCGTCCTTAAGCGCGTTTTTTCGTGAAATCATGTTATTAACAATGGCTTTCAATTTAACGCATTCTTTATCAAGCAACTCTTTTTCTAGCTGAGTTCTTAAAGCTGAAATTCTTTCTTGATGCTTGTTAATCTTAGACTTTATCAGTTGATCAATTAGGTTGCTTTCACGAGCTTTTTGTCTAACTTGTAACTCTTGAACCCTAACAAGCTCATGCACCTGCAATTTCGCATCTTCACCTAAGCTAAGAAGGGCATCTATATCATTTTTTATTGTTTTATCTCTTACAAACATGACCCTACCAATATTATTATTTATTTAGGTTTGAATTATCTGCTATTTAGTAATGTTTTTCAAGAAAATTACCTGAAATCTTGCCTTTATGGTTTTTGTTATATATTATTTACCAAACTAAATATCAACATATAATGGAAAACAAATTATGAATCTTGATAAAGGTGACTTAGTGTTTAGGCATGACGGAGCTTGCATTTACATTCTTGGTTCTGACAATCGTTCGTTTCATGGGATTTGCTCTGCAAGAAATGAAAGCTTCATCTCTTACACAAGCATCTTAAAGCATGATTTGAAACCTGAAAGTCAGTCCGAAGTGGTTTTGGACGTTATCAAGTATGCTCATCCAGATATTATTAATGAGGCATTATCAGCAAGAAGGGCAAGCAAATCGCAATTCAATGAATGGTCTTTGAAAGAGCCTGTGGTAGATAACAACACGCTTTCTGGAGAGCATAAATCAAAACTCAAAGCGGGTGTTACCATAGTTGATAGATTTGGTAAGGCATATTTGATTCTTCATGTAGACCAAAACATTGCATATGTTTTTAGGCATGGTACATACAAACAAATTGATTTGAGTGAGTTTAGAGAAAACCTAAAGCATAGATACGCGAGGCTTGGAATCCGCTGTTACTTTGGCTATCTACCGCGTTCAGCGCAAGCTATGGCGCTATCTGTTGACTATTTATCAAACAAAGTCATCGAACAACTGCTGCAACATCAAGGTGTAGACTTGAGAACTGATAAAGATAAGGGGGTTATTCATGGATAATGTGGTTTGCAGAGATTCAGTTAGAGATCGATTTAAGACTGCTGGCATAGGACGTGACAATGTAACGAAAGAGCACTTGCTATTAATCCACCAGCTCATCAATAGCCGAATGATGGCTTCAGATTTGTTTGATGGCACATTGCGAATGACACAGCCGTATAACGGTGAAATGTATCTCCATTGCTGTTCCAAGCAATGGGACAAGAGGGAAGCTGTATCATTCAATACTGACGGTTTTATAGGTATTGCTGGATGGGCTAGCGATAAAAGTGTTGAACCAATAATTCAAGGCTTATGTGATTTCTTAGACCAGATTGGAACTAAATCTAAAAGTGATACAAGAAGTTAATTGACTATTCTCCTTGCTCTCATATACTTAGCAAATGGTGTGATTAGCCCGACCAAGTCGCAAAGGCCAAGTAATCAAATTTTTATGTCAATGGTAGTAACTCTCACTATCCAGACAAAAATGTAGCGACAGCATTTGTGAACAAGGAGTTACTATGTACACTTTAAATCCGTGCTTTAAAAATCTCTACACACTACAAGCTTCATTCATATTTTATCATGTAGCCATACGTTCTTATTGGGATGAGATAAACCCATCTGTTTATGATTTTGAATTCAAAGAGCAAAAGAAAGCATTCCCATTGAGCAAGCGTCAATGTGATAATTTTGTAGCCAGACTCTTAGGTCATGACTCAAATTCATCAGTTATCGCCTTAATGAATCCAAACTCAAAGCATTCTCAATGGCTCTTTGATGCATTTCAAATGAACTTTGATTTCAAAGCTCAAGATCCTAAGAGAGGATTTAAATCCACTGAAGTTGCTGAGTATGTAGCTAACAACATTCCTAACAACCTATTACTCGATGCTGAATGTAAATCAAAGCTCATTAAATCTCTTCAGGTAGCCATTTATGAAATGCCATCATCAGAGCAAATTGATGAGCTTAGACGAGTTAGTAGAAATGACTTATCGGATGAAGCTTGTCTAGTTCTGTCCTGCCTTGGTGACTGGACTGATTGCCAATTTCAAAGTTCATATGAAGGAATAGACGAATATGGTGACAGTGTCACTATCGATGGGTATTACCTTACAGAACTTTCTTCGATGGGGGATTCTGAGTTTAGAGTTCCATTCACCCCTGAATTTGACACCATACAAGAGTTTAGTGAGCACCTAGCATCAAATGCTCAAACATACCTTAAATACGCACTTATCGATCCAGGCAGTAATGACTGGCGTAACGTTGTTGATTCGGTGAATGCTCTAATCTAAGACTGGTTTATAAATGAAAGACGAAATCCTAAAAATCAATGCTCTAGTCACTGAAGGCTTTTTACAAATAAACGCGATAGAACAACGATGTCTAGCTCAATGCGTGACGCTGTCACACATTTTGAGTTCCAAAGGGTACACCGTAGAGCTTTTACCGTGTGAGGTTTTAGGCAAGAGCAAAAAGCTTATTGATGCAGAACGAAAAGGGATGCCTAAAAGCGAAAGGAAAATTCAGAGACTAGCCCAAAGCGGTGCTAGGCAGATCATGATACGAAATGAAGCTAAACCTGGCACTGCTGGCA
Organism: Vibrio sp. 947; assembly: GCF_033339115.1. Lineage (NCBI taxonomy): Bacteria > Pseudomonadati > Pseudomonadota > Gammaproteobacteria > Vibrionales > Vibrionaceae > Vibrio > Vibrio sp. 947. Next base: position 259,880 of record NZ_JAWOTX010000007.1, read on the forward strand.
TTGACCGACCTCTAGGTGGACATGTCGCCATGTTTGCAAGCAAGGATGGTCAATGTTATTTCATTGACCCTACGTCTTTTCAATTTCAAAGAACCAAGAAACAGAATGGTTGGTTATTTGATTGCCCTGATTGCGTTATCACTAAGTGCGACCCGCACTATCTTTGTAACACAGCAGAGTTCAATGAGCGCTTTACGCCATCTGAGAAGAAGTTGGATGGCTCTACTTTTATTGCACTTAACATGGAATGCGGGGGTGCTCTGTATTACATACAGTCAGGGGTAGATATTCTTATGGAGTATCGCGATAACCCTAACTCATCAGAATGCAATAATTCAGATTTGAATCTAGAGCGCCACAAGTCTGTAATAGAGCATGTGAATAACAGCCTCAAATAATGAGAAATCCAGTCATCAATGACTGGATTTTTTTATACTTTCAACGGTAACGTTCCTTTGATTTGAAGATCAAAATCCTGTTCTGTATGCCAGCCAAAAGACCAATCAGACGATTCCAAGCTACCTTTAGGGAAAGGGTTGTCAACGAATAAGATACCTTCCTTATAAGCCTCAACACCAATATCAAAACAACTTTTTTCTGGAGTGGATGGAGACCTTATATATTCAACGACATATTTTGATGTGTGATCTATGAACTTCCTTGATTTAACGTTTACTTTAGCTAATTCTCGATCTTCAATTATATATGCAACCTGATCATCGACATTATCCTTTATGTAGTAGCCTTCATTCTCACCACTCTCGTACCAGATTAGTAAATCGACTTGCTCTTGCAAATCTCTCCTTCCATGCGCAACCATTCCACCATCACCACTGTGAATGGAGTACCTTGAATAAATACAACTAATGTCATTTTCTTTACTGAGCTTATTCTTCATTTTGGAAACCTCATTTAACAAAAACCCCCTATATTTTCTTTACATAGAAAGTTCCGATATCGACTCTCTTTCTTTTTGAGCCGCTTTGTTTTTGAATAAACCCCAAGTAAAGTCTGATATATCGATAGTGACCTTACTTGTAATGGGATCACTAAAGAGATGCTTTTTAACGTCTTCCAATCCAGGATGCCCAAGACTCATAGCCAAAGACCTCATTTCTGGGGCAGCAATACTCAAAACGGACTTGGATGGTTCGTCAAGTGATCTGATGAATCTTACGCCACCGTCATATTTCTCAATACTGTGGTTTATACCGTTAACCGAGCACATGAATTGAGAATCACTGATATCACCCAAGCAGTCCAAATACTCGGCTATAGCATTCAATTTTGCAGAAGGAACACCTTGAATGCAGCCCTCATCAATCTCAATAGCTGTTGTTTCAAGAAGCTCTCTGATGCCCTGACATTTGTTGTAATAGTGTTCTTTTTCAGTAGCAAACTGCTTAAGGGACACTTCATTGAAATCTACGCTGGTTGGAGAAATTGGTTTAACCTTAGGAACCTGAAGAAAATGTTCTTTTTTCAGCTTACCTGGCACATCCATTTGAAGTTTTGAAGGCTTCTCAGACAGAAGGTTCGTGATAATCCTAACTGCATCAGTAAGACTCGCTTTGGATACAAACTCATGGTCAATAATTAGCATGTTGGCATCAGGATTGTCTGAGAAAGACACTGCAATCGCTGAGTTTTCGTTCAAATCTTCGAAAACCGTTGCGTCTTTCAGCTCCATTTCTAATTCTACAATTCTGTCTTGTAAATTCATAAAGCACCTATGATTGTTATTGTTTATTATTAATTTCAAATGAAGTAGTATGTCTTCTTCGTTAAGTGAGGAAATCTCTATTGTTAGTCAGAGCCTGCGTCAATTCTGGAATGTGTTGTAAAAAAGGACCATGCGCATACGGCAAATGGGACTCAGAAAAAGGTCAATGCGCATACTTAGCCTTCAATGAGAAACAACATTCAAGATGCCTCAAATACGATGAGATCAGTCAAGATCCCGCCTCATACTACAATCCTGCGTTTGGTCAAGGTTGCTGCATGAGTCTTTTCAACGAGGCTAGGGATTCCATCATCAAACGAGATTACAATGGCGTAATACCAATGGTAGAGATAGAAGGGTACTAGTTACACTGTACCTTGACTACCACCATGCCGATTGAAGCTCTATTCAGTTAAATTCTGTTTTTTAGTTTTTCTTTTTATATGATTTATATTAACATTAATCCCAAAATTTAAAAACAAAATAAATTAAGAAAGGATTAATGATGCACAATCATATTGAGATGTTTGTTGCCGCGCAGCACATTCGAAGCGACAAATTTTTTGTCAGAGGTGTCGCAATGAGCATTAACCTCATGAGACTATTGAGAAAGTACAACAACCCATTCATTCAAAACCCACTCTGGTCAAATGATCTAGAAAAACTTGACCTAGACTTCTTAATCAAATCCTACAAAGACTGCCCAACTTTAAAAATGTACCTTGGATTAATGCCTGGTATAAACACCGAACACCTTGATCCAGACAACATTAGTCAAGCCGCATATGAAAGTCATGGCTATACGCTATTAGGCTTCTTTGAAATTTCACGTTTCAATGATGAGCTTAAGAAAAATTACATGCGTAACAGATCAAAGATTAAAATATCGTTAGATGACGTGTTTGATATAAGTAGGCTCCCTAGTAAAAAGGTTGCAAGACATGCCAATGCATTGATAGGGCGTGATTTTATATACAACAAAAGAAAGAATGTGCTTGTTCATGTTGATGGAAATAAATTACACGTCTACCGCATCAAAGATGGAAAAACATTTGATGTTGATACGTTCAAGCTAATTGAGTAAAAGAGCTTACTTTAGATTCTCGAAAATTAACCAAACCAAGGTCTTTTGGTAATGAAAATCAGAGTTCTTGCTCAAAAAGTTATAAGCTGATAGTATTATTTTGCTGTTATGAGTAGCCCTACGATGGTGCTTAGTGTAGATAAGCTTGATTCTTCGGTTCATAACAAATCGAAGCGGGACGGGCGTTGTAGCTACGAAAACGAGGCAACGCGGTAGCTGTGAACCAATATGATCAGCAGTGACATTCCTTCACTTTACTCCGCACCAAGATGGATAAAAATCGAGAGGCGCTTAAATGCGCCTCTCTTATTCTATATTCAATCCAAATTTTGCATATCAATTGGCATTAAATCTTTTTTGTCTTGAGAAATACTTAGAAATGTAAGACTCCATAGCCTCATAGTCATTATCGAAAGACCATACCTGTATTCTGAAGGGTAAATCAGGATCAAACGACCTCTTGTGCAACAACTCGTAAAATTTTCTTCCAGCATCTGTTACAGCATAGTGATCATTAACTTTTTGAATCAACCCTCGATTTAACAACTGCTCTAATATTGCACTTCTACTCGATGGCGATGCAATGCCTTCAAATGCCGAAGGGGATTCATATCTATCTTCTTTGCAATCTGAAAAATACTTACCAGTACCTTTATAGTCCTGAAGGAAGCTAAATATATAAACATCCATGTTTGAATGAGGCAGTTCATTATAAATGCAATGAAAAGTCATAAGCTCATATTTTGAAAATATGAGGTCGGATTTAGCCCCAGCCATAGCTAATGCTTTACCAAATACTGGCGCTGAGTTTATGTTCCATAGCCAATCAAAATAGTATTTGGCTTTAGCCCTCTGAAACATTTCATTATCGAATACATAAACCTTTCTATTTTCCCATGACATTCTGAGGGTTTCTTTATCAAAGGACACTGATCCTAAAATAGTCACCTTACCAGTAAACCCACTATCTCTAAGAAGTTCTGTTATCGAAAGTTGACTAAAGTAAATGCCTCGGTTATCCATATCGCAAACGATAAGGATTTCATTGTAATCATTGAGCTTAGAGCGATATTCTTTTATCAGTGAACGATAATCAATAGTTAAGTTACCATTAGGGATATGACGCGTTTCCTTAACCTTGTATTTTACTGGAATTATTATTGGGCAACTAGATATAGGAAGGTGTCTAGGATAGTCGTATTCAAAGAAGCCTAAGCCATAAAAGCTGACAACATCAGAGTCAGTAAGTTCAGGAACTGCTCTCATGAGATCTTTTGCCATTGCGTTCTTTTCGCAAAGGATAAGTACATTATTCATTTTGATTACTCTTTTTAAATTTTATTAAAAGGTTGAAATGCAGAGGCTTAGCCACCACCTGCATTTATATACCAAATAAAAACAAGAGACAAGGAAGAATTCGACAATGGCTTCGTAGAAGCCTAAATTTCTAAGGATTGGGCATTCTTAGGGGAAGGGCTTTTAGGATGCTTTACAATTCCTAAAATTGCTTCTTTCGGAACATCATGTGCGATAGATACTTCTCCTTCCTTCGATAAGTACCACAACGCGAATGGTTTGTAGTCAATTGCGTTTTTGTTGGACAGTTCGAATGTTTGCTCAATTAAATATTCAGCTTCTTCAATTGGTATATCAAACTCTTTTATGACATCTTCCACATCGGCAAACAATTCCTCTTGAACTATGCCAACATAGAACGAGTCATCAGGGTATAACTGATCCAATTTTAAATACGAAGAATCGATTTCGATAATCACAACTTCTTCGCTGTCAAACAGATTTGTATGCAAATTGCTACTTTCTTGATGTTTGGAGAAGTATAATGTTTTCTCTTCTGGTCTACACTCCATCTCTCCATGAATCAATCCGCAATGATCTCGTTTGAAACCTTCTTTCAAAATTTTAAAAGCATTACTTTTTGTTGTTGCGTGATAGAGCGATTTTGAGACATCGCTGATTGACTTGTAGGCAGAAAGCTTTTCTTTGAGGACTGGGGTTTTATTAATGTTCATAGTTTAATTTATGTGTCATACAAATTTACATTTTCGTGGTTTTGAATACTAAAATCAATAGCGCTCCATTGAGCGCAGTCATCAATTCGCTTTCTTTTTTTGCTTTGTGGCAAACATAAATCCTATAATTTTCATGACAGTGATTAAAAAATGATTTAAGATACATCTAATTAATTAAATTAAAGATAAAAAAGAAAGTTGCTGATTTTATGAACAAATTACTTAAGTTTGATTACATTTTATCCTTTGGTATCTATCAGCACATAGAGCCAGGAAAGAGCAGTGAAGTTGATGGTGCAAGGTTCGCTCATAGACTATTAAGAAATAGATTAGGTAATACTAATCTTCCTGATGCGCTTCATGATGTCTTAAATGTCGTTTCGACTGAAATGAGCATCATTCTGGGCTGTGACTTTAAAAACCTCTCTGATAGCGGTGTTTCAAAACATGAAGAAATTCGAGAGGTTTGTTCCGATCAGATAAGACGGTTACTAAGGGACGATTTTATCAACAAGCTCACGCTTAAATTCCAAGCTTTCAATCTAATTGATTGGCATTCCTTTGAAGAAGAGGACAAGCATGTATTTGATAAATTCCTAGTAAAGGAAGGGGATGATTATGTAGTTACCAGCGATTTTACGGAAGATACTGCGTCCCAAACAATTCTTGGTGGATTTTCAAAGGAGGTTGAGATCCAACCACTAAGTTACAGGGTAATGATTGGTGATTACACTGTAACAATTGATGCTGCAAGAATTGATGAAAATGGTGATATATCCGCATACTTCATAAAAAACTCATCTTCTGAAGTGCTAACTAAAAATCTTGAATGGGTTGACTACCTGAGACCATCTAGCAGAGATAAGCTATATACTTCTCTGTGCTATTACAGCAGCCCTGAGAGCGCTAAAGAAACAATTTTACAACTTATCCTATCTAAGGATGTAGATAGTGATGCTCTGATTTCTCGCCATATAAAGTTACCTAAATAGTAATAGAAAATAGAGTTAGAAAAAATTAATTAATAATAAAATTAATTAATAATAAAATAAGTTAATCAATAATTAAATGGTGTTAGCCACAAAGGAATTACAACATGAACGAAATAATAAACATCATCCTTGCTGTATTATCCATATCTTTAGTTTCCGCTATGGCACTAGCAAGCTTATATTACGGAGGATATGTTTTCGAGGGTGAAAATGCGACCCACAAAGTATTTGTAAATAGAGTTAAGCGCAAGATATTTAACAAAAATAATCATAAATTACACCATAAAAACATGCGGAAAAGCTAAGAGGTTTGATTTGTACTGTTTAATTTTATCGGCAATAACATTTATTTTGCTTATCCCGCTTATTGTATCTTTATTAATTACAAAAGGCCAATAAACTAATATATCAACAATAAGGTTTACCTAATGTTTAATTTAATAATCTCAATAATAGCCACTACATTAATTGGCATTTTGTTTTATAGCTCATTGAAATATTCCGAGGAAGCTTTTGGTTCCGAGCCGATCTTAATTAGAGATTTAATCAGAGAGTTATTTAGCGCATTCTTTAAATCAAGTGATAAAAAGAATAAAATTTACAACAGAGCGAATAGAAAAACTGCATAAGAGTAACTAATTATGATAAAAATCGAAAACTTGGATAATTTAATCGATGTAATAAAGACGGCTCAAAGATTACAGAGTGAAGTTGATGGCATACCTAGAAATGAACTAGGAATATTCCATACAGTTCAACATTCTGATGCTCTTTCAGTTAAGTTTAGACAAGCGCATACTCTGGCTTGTGAAATACGTATGCTTCTCCCACTTTATGAATTTCTTCCTAAGCTCGGTAGGGAACTTGAGCAACAAGGAAAAATTGATGTAGAGATAGGCGACAGCTACATCGAAAAGGCTATTCAATACATTGCCATGACATTTGGCATGGATGATCTTAGCTTAACAAAACTGAATCCTGAAATCGGTGACAATGTAACAGTTCAATTGTGTGATGCATTTGAAGGGTTGTCGTCAACGCAGAGTTACAAGGGGAGCTTTATTTTCAATAGCGACAACCAAATCGGTTTTGTCGAAGAAGGCTCAGGAAAACTTTTTGCTATCAATAAAGAAAACATTGAAACGCTAAAGAGAGTTGATAACTAAAATGAAAGCGGTGATTCTTCATGGGCTTTACATGCATGGTATTGTAATGATGCCCCTAGCTAAAAGGTTACATGGATATGGTTTTGATACTGAAGTACTTAGTTACAACTCAGTATCAATTTCTGAGAAGAGTCTTTTTGAATCTATCGATAAATCCTTAGACCCTTGTGGTCAAAACATCCTCATTGGTCATAGCCTGGGAGGTATCTTAATCAAGCGTTATTTAGCTTCAAGAAAACCGAGCATTGATACCATTTCCCACGTAGTAGCTCTTGGCTCGCCAATAAATGGATCGTCCATAGCAAGAAAACTGTCAGATGTTGGGGCTTCATTGGTTTTGGGGAACGCAATAGAACACGGTTTGATTGAAGATGACACGCAGTGGCATTTCCCTCAAAAACTCTTCTCAATTGCTGGTAAATTACCTATTGGAATCAGACCAATCCTCATTCGTGATGGGGAAGAGTCTGACGGAACTGTTACAGTAAATGAAACGAAAATTGATGGGATGTTTAAGCATCAAGTCATTGATAGCAGTCACACCAGCATCATTTATAGTAAGCTGACCGCTGAGCTTATTATTCAATTTGTAACTGAGTAGATGATCCCCAGCAGCGAGCTGGGGATTTGTTTACCTGAACGGTACTACATTATCTGAGGTTTTTTGCTTTTCTGGTTCTTTATCCGCATTTATCGTCAGTGTTACTGCTGCTCTTTCAAATGGGTTCAATGAATTTAGTTTTTGCTTAAACATAAATTGATTGTTTTCGTTATGATATGAGACTGCCTCATTAACGTTTGAATCAAACTCTTCAGATAAGGCATCAAAGTCTATATCAATTGACTTTATCCTGTTATTTCTAGCCTGGCGCATAAAGTCAATATGACCACTTAAAGTACTGGAGTTTTCGAAAACCGTCTGAATAAATTCGATAGTGCAGTTTCTACATACGACATTGTCTGAAAGGGTGCTTTGAAGCTCTGATATTATTTCCTTTCGCCAATCAGCACCATGTTGATACATATGCTTTTCACACATATCTGAAACCATTTCCGCATTTTGAAGTAATGGCATAACTACATCTTTTGGAAATAGTGATTCTAAATCATCTGCGAACTGAGAAAGCACTTTTGAAATATCTTCATAGTCCTTATTTTCATCTTGAACTTTAATTAACTCATTTTTGATATTTAGAGAGGCATTATAAGCTGCTACCATTTCTCTCGTGAATTCCTGATTTAGTTCAGAGTTGATGAAATAACCGTAATCTTCAAAATCAATTGAAATGTGGTCGTCTATAACTCTTACAGTGTCATGTTTGACCTGCGCATTGAAAACAGCACCATATATATTCTCGTAGCCATTTTCTGATCTTACTGAATATTCCGTTTTATCTTCTAAAGTAAAATCCTCAAATTCAACCGCTTTTATTGCCCCGTTGAATCTGAAGTCATATTCTCGGAGAAAGTTATATAGCAACTCTCTCTCCAAAGATTTACTTTCTTGAAGCGCTTCAGTTAACTTTTTCACTTTGGATAAATAGAGCTTATTTAGAAATAAATCCCTTTTATTTTCAACACTTCGCATCTCCATCAGGTTACTGATAACATCATCTAGAGTATCAGCACTTAAAAGGGGATTTTCCCTTTCAGAAATTTTGTTAGACACCTGCTTTTCAATCAATTGCTGTAAGGTCTGCTTATCTTGGATGGTAAAATCTTTACCACACATATTCGTGAATAATGTCACTTTGACTTGGTGAGCAGATCTTTCGATAAACTCTTTATCAAAGTTTTCTAAAACACTTCTAATTGCTGAAGCATGAGATGATATATCTTTCAGATTCATGATTTTATTCTTTATTATTGATATTGGATTAATTATATCATTAATAAAAGTAAAAGAGGATAGTGTGAAGCTATCCTCTTTTAATTTAACAATCCCAAATAAATACTCTATCTAACTCAGGCATAGCAGACCTACTATAAATTTGACCATCTAAATCAAATTCTTGATGCGGCAACTCCATAATTGGATTGTTCTTGTGCGTATTTTTGTTTCCAACAAGTATAAGTCTCTTCGTGTGGTTTCTATCTAAAATCCACTTAAAATCGACTCCAAACTTGTTTCCACCAAGATGCATTTTTATTGGATTGTATTTATGTGTAACCCAAGAGCAAACAACTGTCTCTGCTTTATATTTTCTAACAGCTTCTCTACCATCAAGCTCAATAACGTTATCACCGTATGGAACAACCTCTTGACCTAACTTAGAATACTCAGAAATCACACCAGAAAACTTGCTTGCTTTCCTCGGATCTTGCATAAAGTTGTCAGTTGCAATAATCCCCAAAGAGCGACCATAAACACCATTACCTGAACCGATCTCTATGGCTTTTTCAATGTTTAAAATCTTGCCCCTGATGAACTCTATTAGTTCAAGAGTTGGAATGCTGTAGAATCCATGCTTTATGCAGAAAAACTGGAACTGCTTGCGCGTAAACTGAGACAGCTCTTTTTCACTGACAACATTTAACATCCCATCACTATCAAGCAACAACATCTCTAAATCAAAAATGTTTTGTGAAGTGATAACCTGACCTTGTCCAATGGTATGGTTGATTTTATTGCTGAACATACATCACCCTCATTTAGAAGGGTAATGTACGCTATTTTGAGCAAAATATCCAACTGGCTGGTTGTGATTTAACGACAGCTTAAAATCCATAGGATTACAGCGAGATAGGGTAGCATCGCACATGAAACTCCAGTAAATAAACAGGCGTGATATGACGATTTTTTCTTGAAGACAAATGACTGTTCAATCGCAGCCCTTTGCGCTGTTTTGCGAATAGAACTGGCGTAATCTACTAACCATTCTGGAAGCTTGTCTCTGTTCGCGACATACCAATCAACATCGCTATTATGGATCTCTCCAACAAATAAGCTCGCAGTATCTTGCCCTTTGCTTTTAGAATGCGCTACTACATATTCAATCATGTGGATTGAGCGTAGTGGTATACATGCATTAGGCTCAATGTATTCTAACCATATCCAGTCAGGGTCAGCAAATCTCATGCGTTTATTAAACACACCCTCTCTTCGTAACACGTTCAATTTCATGTATTCTTCAGGAGAGAGGAAGCCACACAATTCACGCCTTAGCTCTGGCGCAACACTATGGAACTTCAAAGAAGACGCGACATCATTAACAGAATAAATTCCGTGAATACCGAAACGATGGCTTTTGGTTGTCTTTTCGGCAATCGATGTCTTAATCAGAGAATGAACAACTCCCACTAAACGCTGCGCGTTTTGAAGGAGTTTCAAAAAGAAAGCCTAAGCTACCTTTTTAGGCTGGTTCCCCGCCTGAATACCTAACGCCCAGTTTAAGTTAACTTGCGCACTGGCTACATCGCGGGGCTTCTCACAACCACATTCGCATGAGTGCCAGCGGTCTGCTAAGGATTTCTTCTTCTTAGCTCCGCAGTCTGGACAGGTTTGACTTGGCTTAACTTGCTTTGTTGGTACTTCAACAAATTCGCTACT
>NZ_JAWOTX010000008.1:0-209144 GCF_033339115.1 Vibrio sp. 947
ACTCAGAAGTGAAACGAAATAGCGCCGATGGTAGTGTGGGGCTTCCCCATGTGAGAGTAGGACATCGCCAGGCTTTAGTTTTATTTTCACTTTTTCGAAAAGTGAAGACAAAAGCGGACGCTTGCTTATTAAAGCGAGTGATACCACTGCGGAGTGGTAGTTCAGTTGGTTAGAATACCGGCCTGTCACGCCGGGGGTCGCGGGTTCGAGTCCCGTCCACTCCGCCACTTATTTGAGCGTCGTCTCAATAAACACGAATTACAGGGGTGTAGCTCCAATTGGCAGAGCAGCGGATTCCAAATCCGCGTGTTGGGAGTTCGAATCTCTCCACCCCTGCCATACTCTAAAGCCTCAGCAGTAATGCTGGGGCTTTTTTGCATCTGAAGAAAAGAGAATCTGACTAGTTGGAGAGTTGTCGATTCCTCTCATACCAAAGTATCGGGGGATTGAAAGTTCATATCTCCGAGATATTGGTCCACTTCACCTATCCCCCATGTTCATAAGCTCTGGCTTAGGTCAGGGGCTCTTTTATTCCTAACGTATAGTTTCGACGTCAGGTGTATGTTTATCCAACGAATATGGCATACCTTTGCTTCAGATAGTTTTATTTTCTAGTAATGTAATTACTAAATGTTGATGTATCGCTTTGCTCTTTCTGTTTTACCTTCGAATTTCATAACACTTTTTCTTCGTTATCGAGCACATCTGATTCACAATCTATTGAAAGGTCAGTGGTTACATTGGCTTGGATGATTACTGACTTGGTTCCTGTTATCATCATGCATTAATGCTAATAATTAGGAAGTAAGTTTATGCCACATTTTCGATTCCGTGCTGTAGAGCCACAAGCTGTTCAGGCATTATCAAAACCCCTTACGGATGAACTTCAGCCTCTAATGGACTGTCCGCGTGAGGATTTTACTTTTGAGTATATCTACACTACGTTTTTCAATGAGGGTGAGGTGAGTGCTGCATATCCTTTTGTCGAAGTGCTTTGGTTCGACCGTGGCCAGGAAGTGCAAGATGAAGTTGCCAAGCTTATTACGCAACAAGTGCGCGGTATCGCTGGTGCCGATATTGATGTTGCAGTTATCTTTTCCGCCTTATCTCCTAAAGCTTATTACGATAATGGCGAACACTACTAAAGGTTAAAGGCTATGAGGCTGAGTTTCATTGTAACTTTGGGTTTATGTTTCTCAGCTTCAGTATGTTCTACTCCTTGGGAGTCTGCGGTTAATCCTACCCGAAACTCTTCCTCCTCTATTGGTAGTTATGCTAACGGTTGTTTAGATGGTGCATTACCCTTGCCTCTCGATGGCGTTGGTTATCAAGTCTTACGTAGTAAAACGAAGCGCTACTATGGGCACCCTAAAACGATAGAGTTTATTGAAAATCTGGCGCTTAAAGCTCATCAAAATCTCAACACCACTCTGCTAATTGGTGATTTGTCTTTACCTAGAGGTGGAAGGTTCTCCTCTGGTCATTCTAGTCATCAAACCGGGTTAGATATCGATATCTGGTTAAGACTTGCTGACCAACCGCTTTCTTATAACGAATTACAACTTCCTAAACCCATGAGTGTGGTGGATTTAAAAGGTTATTCCATACTTAATCATCGCTGGGAAGAGCGGCACTTTAAGCTAATTCGGTACGCTTCAAAAAGTAAGGATGTTGCACGAATTTTTGTACATCCTGTTATTAAGGAGCAACTTTGCTTGCAAGAAAACGGCAAAGATCGTTCTTGGTTACGTAAAGTACGTCCATGGTGGGGGCATCATTACCACTTTCACGTCAGGTTATCTTGTCCTGATTCGAGCGACTATTGTGTTGATCAAGCACCACCTCCAGTAGGTGATGGTTGCGGTGCTGAGCTTGCAAGTTGGGCCCCGAAAGCAAAACCTACTGATCCCCCTCAACGGGTAAAAACAACCTCTAAGCCCAAACGAAAAAAAGTCGTTCCACCTCAATGCTTGCCGCTTATCAATCCAAATTAGTGTTACTCTTCAGGTTTATCTGTACTTGGTGATCTCTTTTATGAAACTGGAGAAACATCATACTTTTGTCTACATTGAATAGTACCAATACAAAAACTAACCCAATCAGTTTTGGGGACATATTATAGAAATCTAAATTAAACAAAGAGTTGTAGTATGGGTAAGTTGTAACTTCTCTGTTTAGAAAAAGATCTTTCGTCACGATACTCTGGTTTCTTAGCAATATGTCTGTCAGTTGGCTAAAAAGCGATAACAACGCAGACAAGTGTGTAAGGCAGGGATATCCCCTTTTCCTGTTAGAAGAGTAAATCAAGGACAAAACCATGACTATGATTTGTGCAAAAGAATTTGCAGAGTGGTTAAGACACAGATTTAGCAGTGATACTAAAGGAGTCTCTTTGACTCGAGAGGATGTGAATCACCTGACTGGGCGTCAACGCCTTGATCCGGGTTTTGTTAATGATGTGCATTATGAGCTGATGCAATATGGGATGGCTTTCGTTACTGATACGAGCCGAGAAAACTTTTATTTAATACCTGTTTCTCAAGCGGAAAATTGGCGTGAGAGACTAGAGTATCATTTTGAAAAAGAGCTATTCTGCAATATTATCCCTATTGAAAAATCAGGTTGAGAAAAGGTTCAACTTTGATGCCAAAGTTGAACCTAATTGCTCTTATGCTAACCCTTGAATAATCACGAATTTTTCAAGCAACTGCTCTTCAGTTTCGACATGGTTCGGATCAGTGATTATGCATTTTGTAATTGGACACACTGACTGACAGGTCGGCTTTTCGTAATGCCCCTTACACTCTGTACATAGCGCTGGATCAATTTCGAAAATGCTCTCTCCCATACTGATTGCCCCATTGGGGCATTCGGGATCACACATGTCGCAGTTAATGCATTTATCAGTAATGAGCAAGGCCATGGTTACTTACCAGTCGGATTACGGGTGTCCTGCCCTGAGTTTAGGTTACGCATTAATAGGCCATATTCTAAATCTAGCTCTGCTGGTACTGGAATGAATACAAAGTGACCGTTTCCTTTCGCGTCTTCAATAGACTCTGACTTGCGGTTTTCCATTGCCTCTAGCGTGAAAACAATATTGCCTTTTGGCGTCATTAGTTCAAGGCTATCACCGACAAGAAACTTATTTTTTACTTCTACTTCAGCCATGTCACCACGACGTTTGCCTGTGAATTCACCAACAAACTGTTGAGCATCAGAGACTGAGTAACCGTAATCGTAGTTTTGGTAAGTATCGTGTGTATGACGGCGTAGGAAGCCTTCAGTGTAGCCACGGTGAGCTAGGCTTTCTAGTGTACCCATTAGGCTTTCATCGAATGGTCGACCTGCTACAGCATCATCAATCGCTTTACGGTAAACCTGTGCAGTACGAGCACAGTAATAGAATGATTTAGTACGACCTTCAATTTTCAATGAGTGAACACCCATCTTAGTTAAGCGTTCAACATGCTGAACCGCTCGTAGGTCTTTAGAGTTCATGATGTAAGTACCATGCTCATCTTCGTAAGCCGCCATTTTTTCTTCTGGACGGTGCGCTTCAGAAAGCAGAACGACTTCATCTGTTGGTTTGCCGCGACCAATTGTGGTTTCAGGGCGCTCGTCTTGTACTTCGACAGGCTGTGCTTCAGTCGGGTCGAATTTCTCTACGATATCACCAGCGTCGTTTTCTTTACCCTCTTCAACTTTGTATTCCCAGCGGCATGCGTTAGTGCAAGTGCCTTGGTTAGGGTCACGTTTGTTGATATAGCCAGAAAGTAGGCAACGACCTGAGTAAGCCATGCATAATGCACCGTGAACGAATACTTCAAGCTCAGTTTCAGGGCAATGCTCACGAATTTCTTCGATTTCTTCTAGAGATAGCTCGCGAGAAACGATCACACGTTCCACGCCATTCGCTGCCCAGAACTTAACGGTCGCCCAGTTTACAGCGTTCGCTTGTACAGAAAGGTGAATTGGCATTTCTGGGAAAGCTTCACGAACCATCATAATTAGGCCTGGATCTGACATGATCAATGCGTCAGGACCCATCTCTACGATTGGCTTAAGATCACGGATGAACGTTTTTAGCTTCGAGTTGTGTGGTTGAATGTTACATACCACATAAAGCTTTTTGCCTAGGGCGTGGGCTTCATCGATACCGATTTTTAGGTTCTCGTGGTTAAACTCGTTGTTACGTACGCGAAGGCTGTAGCGAGGTTGGCCAGCGTAAACTGCATCTGCCCCGTAGGCGAATGCGTAACGCATGTTTTTCAGGCTGCCCGCTGGAGATAGTAGCTCAGGCACGAATGCTTTCTCAGTTGTCATTGCTCAATTCTCTTTTATCTGATCACAAGTCAGGCCAATTCCACCTAATGGAAATGGGGCGCAAATTTTACGTCAAAATGTGAACTGTGACTAGGGTAATTGTGCTTCAGATAGAAAAACGCCCTCAAAAAAAGTGAGGGCGTTATGGTTAACCTTTATACAATATTATGCGTTAGGATTCGGTAAGCCGCCTAGCGCATCGTATAGGTTGGGAAGGAAAGCACTGAACTCTCCACACATTAGAGAGAAGTCTGCATCAAATCGAGCTGCTTGATCTTCACGTGGAATATCATCGTTTTGATCTTTCAATTCATCAGAGAATTTTAGACGTTTGATGCCTGCATCTTCCGTCATAATGAACTCAATACGATCTTGCCAATTAAGCGCAAGTTTCGTCACGACTTTATCCGCAGCGATGTGGTTGCGGATTTCATCAGTGGTGAGCTCTTGCTTCTTACAGCGAATCACACCACCTTCTTCAAGTACGGATTTTAGCTCAGCTTCGTCCATCATGCTGATACCTTGAGGTGTGTCACCGCTTTTCACCCACTCGGTTAGCGTAGTTTCAATCGCCACTTCTGGAATAGCAGGAATAACAGGTAAACTACCCATGGTTTTACGAAGCAATGCTAATACATCTTCTGCTTTTTTGTAGCTGCTTGCATCAACAAGGATATAACCTTCTTTTGGCATGATAAGCACGTGAGTGTGGCTGCTGCGGCTGAATGCGCGCGGCAGTAAATCCATTACGATGTCATCTTTCAGGTTGTCTTTCTCTTTCTTCTTCAGAGGACGACCTTCTTGCGCTTCCATTGCTTCTACTTTTGCATTCAATGATTCTTTGATCACTGAGGCAGGTAGCATTTTCTCTTCTTTCTTGGCGCAAATCAGAATGCGGTTTTCTGACACGTGAGTCATCATATCGCCATGTCTACCCATTGCACTGACCCAGCCAAATTTCTGTTTGTCTTGACTGCCACACGGGGTGAATCGGAATTCAGACAGCTGAGTTTCTAGTTGTTCGGCGTTAAAAGTAACCTCGCGGTTAACGCGGTATACCAGACAGTTTTTAAACCACATAAATCTTCTCTAGGCTTGATGACAAGGGACTAATCATAGGGAATTTTTGTGCTGATGTCTTAATAGAAATGAAAAATATCCGAATGAACCTCAAAAGAAAGTTATATGAAAATTTGTTTTCAAAGGTCACAAAAGTGTCATAATTGGTAGTGATAATGCTTATGCATAGAGAGGCGCTTTGTCTCTTAAATTCATTAGCTCAACGAACATAAGGTTACTCAATTATGTCTAGAAGGATTCTGGTTGTTGAAGACGAAGCTCCTATTCGCGAAATGCTGTGCTTCGTACTTGAGCAGAAAGGTTACCAAGCGGTAGAAGCGGAAGATTACGATACTGCAGTAACCAAACTGGCTGAACCCTTCCCTGATTTAGTTTTACTGGATTGGATGTTACCAGGCGGTAGTGGCATTAACTTCATCAAACATATGAAGCGAGAGGAATTAACGCGCAACATTCCAGTTGTGATGCTTACCGCTCGTGGTGAAGAAGAAGATAAAGTGCGCGGTTTAGAAGTCGGTGCGGATGACTACATTACCAAGCCATTCTCTCCTAAAGAGTTGGTTGCACGCTTAAAAGCGGTGATTCGTCGCGTAACCCCTACTGCACTAGAAGATGTAATTGATGTACAGGGATTAAAGCTTGACCCTGTATCGCACCGTGTTACGGCTAATGATGCGCCATTAGACATGGGCCCAACAGAATTTAAGATGCTTCATTTTTTCATGACGCATCAAGAACGCGTATACAGCCGTGAGCAGCTATTAAACAATGTTTGGGGCACTAACGTGTATGTCGAAGACCGTACGGTCGATGTTCACATTCGCCGCCTGCGTAAAGCATTGGAAGCTGCAGGGCATGATAAGCTGATCCAAACTGTTCGTGGTGCTGGATATCGCTTCTCGACGAAGGCATAAATTAACACGCAGCTTATCGGTACCATTTCTGGAGTTATGAGTGGTTGAAAGATTAACGTGGAAAAAGCTGGCCTGGGAGCTGGCTTTTTTTTACACCCCATGGGTGATAGTAGGTTGGATATTCGGTTATATGCCGTGGTTGCTTTTGGCAGCTACGGCATTGCAGCTTGTGTGGCATTTGCATAACCAAGTACGTTTATCTTCTTGGTTATGGGATGAAAAACGCCTCACGCCACCGTCTGGTAGCGGTAACTGGGAATCTTTGTTCAATGGGTTGTATCGCTTACAACAGCGCCAACGCCGCAAACGAAAAGAGCTTACTAATCTTATTCGTCGATTCCGAAATGGTGCAGAGTCGCTACCCGATGCGGTAGTGGTATTCCGTGCTGAAGGCAATATTGTTTGGTGCAACAAGCTGGCTCAGCACTTACTGGGCTTCCATTGGCCAGAAGATTCAGGTCAACCTATCTCCAATCTCATTCGTACACCTGATTTTATCAAGTACCTCAACAAGAAAGACTTCTCAGAGCCATTAGAAATGCGTTCACCACTCAACGTCGAACGGATGCTGGAATTGCGTATCGTACCGTATACCGAGGGTGAGCACTTGATGGTAGTGCGTGATGTGAGCCAATTAAAACAACTTGAGGGAATGCGTCGCAACTTCTTTGCCAACGTATCTCATGAACTGCGTACACCAATGACGGTGCTACAAGGTTATTTGGAGATGACTGAAGACCCTGATATGGTCGTGGGTCCAATGTGGAGCAAAGCTCATGGTGTCATGACGGAGCAGCTTAACCGCATGAACAGTTTGGTGAACCAACTACTGACACTATCTAAAATTGAAGCGGCACCTATGCATGAGCTTGAGGAAGTCGTGAATGTGCCCGCGATGCTTGAAGTGTTAGAAAAAGAGGCGGTTAGCCTTAGTGGGGACAACCAACATAAATTGAAATTTGATGTTGATGCTAGCCTACGCGTGCTGGGCGATGATGACCAGTTACGTAGTGCTATCTCTAACCTCGTTTATAATGCCGTCAAATACACACCGCCTGGTGCGAACATTAATGTTCGTTGGTTCCAGACCTCTCAAGGCGCATGCTTAGAGGTGGAAGATAGTGGTGATGGTATTGAACCTCAGCACCTCCATCGACTTACTGAGCGTTTTTATCGAGTGGATAAAGCAAGATCACGTGATACTGGTGGAAGTGGTTTAGGGCTAGCCATTGTAAAACACGCGCTGAGTCACCATGACTCTCATTTAGAAATTCACAGTGAAGTAGGTGTGGGCAGTAAGTTTTCTTTCGTATTACCTGAGCGTTTGGTGGTGAAATAATGGCTTTACGATTGGCAAAAACATTCAGTTTATTCGCGCTTGTTTGTTCTTGTATTGCTGCCGCTCAAGATAAACCATTGCCGACTTATCATAAAACGACGGGGATTGTCGGAAACTTGCTCTCTGTTGGCTCCGATACACTTGCGGGTATGACAACGCTTTGGGTTGAAGAGTTTAAATCCATTTACCCGAATATTAATGCGCAAGTCCAAGCATCTGGCTCTTCTACTGCCCCCCCAGCATTGACCGAACAAACAGCTCAGTTTGGTCCCATGAGCCGCCCTATGCGTTTAAGAGAGGTTGAAGCGTTTGAACGTGAACATGGCTACAAGCCAACTGCGCTCAGGGTCGCCATCGATGCAATCGGTATTTTTGTTCATCAAGATAATCCAATTCAAGGGCTTAACTTTAGTCAGTTAGATGCTTTGTTTTCTGCCACGCTGCGCTGTGGTGAAAGTCAATTTGTCACAAACTGGCAGCAACTCGGTCTTGAATCACAGTGGGCAAAGCGAAACGTCCAGTTGTTTGGTCGTAACTCCGTTTCTGGAACTTACGGTTACTTCAAAAGCAATGCCTTGTGTGGCGGCGATTTCAAGACCCGAGTTAACGAGCAGCCAGGCTCCGCGTCAGTTGTGCAAGCTGTAGCGTCAACCATCAGTGGAATTGGTTATTCCGGTGTCGGTTATCGAGTGGCAGGCGTGCGCTTAGTCCCTGTAGCTAAAATGGGAAATGACTATGTGACTCCAACGCGAGAACATATTGTTAGCGGTAAGTACCCACTATCACGTTACTTATATGTTTACGTGAATAAGCATCCTGATTACCCATTAACACCAATTGAAGCTGAGTTTATTCGCTTTATCTTTTCTGCTCAGGGACAAGCGTTGGTTGAGAAAGATGGTTATGTGCCCATTACGGCAGACTTTGCAGAAGAAGAGTTAAAAAAAGTCGGCCTGTAAGCCGACTTTTTATTTAGGTATGAAGAGTACGAGATCAGAAAGTGAGTGTCCACTTCGCGCTGTCCCAACGTTCTTGTTCTTCCTGTAAATCCGCGTGAAGTAATTTATTGTTTTCTAGCCATGCTTCATCTGTGCAGGTGAGAATCCATTCGTCATTTTTGATAGATAAGGTGATATCAGGCAATGGATCTTCATTACGCTGCCCATTTAATACGATAGAAAGTCGTAATATTTTGATGAGGCTTATAACGTCACTCTGTTTATAGAGATTGAAATCTGGTAGTTCTTGCAATTTGAGCGCTTTACGCTGGAAGCGAGCTAATGTTGCGAGCACTAATTGCTGCTCACGGTTGAAGCCTTGTAGGGTGGAGTGCAACAGAATATAAAAAGAGTGGCGATGGAAACTACGCAAGTTGATACTTAATCCGACTTCATGAAGCAACGCTGCCCACTCTAGTAAGTCAAATAACTCACTCTTTTTCTTAATGCCTAGTTCAGAGCGTACCTGACATAACATCTCACGTGCATGCCCCTTCACACGAGCGGCATGCTCTAAGTCGACCCGGTGCTTGTTGGCTAAATTTTCTGTGGTGCGCATACGAATATCGGAGCGCGCAAAACGCTCTTCCATTTCGTACAACAGGCCTTCGCGTAGAGCACCATCGGAGAAAAACATTTGCTCAATGCGAAGCGCTTTGAAAATCGCGGACAAAATCGCTACGCCTGCTGCGAATACGGGTTTACGTTCTTCTGTTAGACCCGCCAGTTCAATATCTTCAATGGAATCAAATTTACACAGAGTTTCGATAAGTGTATCCAGTCGACTCGCTGTGATCAGGCCATCTTCAAAACCTAATCCTACTAGCACTTCTTGAATCGCTTTGATGGTTCCTGATGAGCCGAGAGCAATATCCCAGCCCTTTTTACGATATGTTGAAGCGATGGACTCGAGTTTTTGTTCGGCCGCTAACATCGCCTTGCTGAAGTTTTTTCCTGACAGTTTGCCGTTTTTAAAGTATTGCTCTGTAAAACTGACGCATCCCATCTGTTTACTGTTGAGAAGCTCAGGCTCAAATTCTTGTCCAATAATCATCTCGGTACTGCCGCCTCCGATATCGATGACTAGTTTGGAGTTGGATTCTACTTGAGTGTGCGCGACGCCTAAGTAAATCAGGCGGGCTTCTTCTTCTCCAGGGATAATTTCTATCGGGAAAGGCATCACTTCTTTCGCACGCTCAATGAAAAGGTGGGCATTTTTAGCGCGTCTTAGTGTGTGTGTGGCGGCGATACGTACATTTGACTCATCAAGCCCTTGCAGCCTCTCAGCGAACATGGCTAAGCATTCTAGCGCACGCTCCATTGCGGCGTGACTTAAGTTCAATTCACTGTCGAGTCCTGATGCTAAGCGAACACGTTGTTTATGACGACTAACCAGTTGTAGGTCACTGCCGACAACTTTGGCCACCACCATATGGAAACTGTTTGAGCCGAGGTCTATCGCGGCAATGTAGCGAGTATCTTGTTCAAGTATTTGAGGCATCTGAATTTTGTTTTCTAGTTTGCTTTTCTATATTTTTAAGATAGTCATAGATAGCGATTTGAGAGCGAACTTTTTTGCGATTACCTCGTGGTACGTAAGCGTTACTCATTTCTTTATCTATTAAACGAGCCTTTACTGTATCGGTAAAATGGATATTCGTTATATCAATAATTCTCTGTTTCAAACGTGGATCACGGACTGGTACTGCTACCTCGATACGGTGATCAATATTTCTTGTCATCCAGTCTGCGGAGGAGATATAAACTTGCGGATCGCCATCATTGTGGGTGATCACCACGCGAGGGTGCTCAAGAAAGCGGTCAACAATACTGATGATGCGAATATTGTCGCTGATCCCCTCAATGCCCGGTACTAATGAGCACATACCTCGAATGATCATGTTTATTTTTACACCGGAAGTACTTGCTCCATAAAGCTTATTGACGATGCCTTTATCGACTAGGTTATTGACCTTGATCGTAAGAGCGGCTTTTTTCCCTAGCTTGGCATTCGCAATTTCATTATCAATTAAGCGGTAGATTTGGGTTCGAGAATTACGAGGAGATACCATAAGGTGATTGAACTTCACTGGTCGGTATGGATTCTCAATGTAACCGAAGACATTACGGACTTCATTAGTGATTTCTTGATCTGCCGTAAGCAGGGAGAAGTCGGTATAAATTCGTGCCGTCTTCTCATGGAAGTTGCCTGTGCCGATGTGTGCGTAGCGAATAATTTCTTCACCTTCGCGGCGGCTAATCATCAGTAGCTTTGAGTGAATCTTAAGACCAGGCGCACCAAAGATGACGTGCACACCCGCTTCGGTTAATACTTTTGACCATTCGATATTGGCTTCTTCATCAAAGCGAGCTTGCAGTTCGACGACCACAGTGACATTTTTGCCGTTGTGCACTGCATCAATTAAAGAGTTCATCAAGCGAGAATCTTTCGCGACGCGATAAATGTTAATCTTGATACTAAGTACTTTGGGATCGAAGGAGGCTTGGCGCACTAACTCACTAATGTGGTCAAAAGTGTGGTAGGGATAATAGAGCAGAATATCTTTCGCTTTAATCGCGTCAAAGCTGTTGGCATAACCTTCGAAATCGGCACATTTCATTGGCGGGAGAGGTTTATTTTCAAGATACTCTCGTCCAACATTTGGAAAGCCGATGAAGTCTTTAAAGTTGTGATAGCGTCCGCCGGGGATAAGGTTATCGTAGTTAGAGATATTAAGTTTGTTACACAGAAACTCTAACATTTGAGGCGGCATATCGCGTTCGTAGACGAAGCGAACGGGCTTTGCTGTCAGTCGCTGATTGACACCCTCTGACATTTGTTCAAGCAAGCT
Organism: Vibrio sp. 947; assembly: GCF_033339115.1. Taxonomy (NCBI): domain Bacteria; kingdom Pseudomonadati; phylum Pseudomonadota; class Gammaproteobacteria; order Vibrionales; family Vibrionaceae; genus Vibrio; species Vibrio sp. 947. Next base: position 11,510 of record NZ_JAWOTX010000008.1, read on the forward strand.
GTACTCGATTTCATTGCGTAAATCGTATTCAGCGTCACGCGTCATTTTCATCGCATAGCCGCTAAGCTCATCATAATCAAAAAAGCCTTTGAACAGCTCGTCCAAACAGTGGCGGATAATATTATCAAGTAAGATGATGGTTTTTCGACGCTTTCCTTTCTGTTCTGGTACCATCACAAAGCGGGGAAGGTGATCGGTCGGAATTTCGATCAGAGCGTACTGGTAATGTTCTTCTTTACGCAGTTCTACGGCGATGTAAGCGTACTCGTCTTTGAGAAATTGCAGAACATCGATCTCGTCTTTCATTAGGAGGGGAGTGATATGCGGCATTACCTCTCTACGGAAGTATTTCGCGATCCACTTTTGTTGCGATTCATCCAGTTGTTGCTCGTTGACCAAGAAAATGCGACGTCGCGCCATTTCTCGAATCAACTCGCTGTAAAGCTCATCAAATTGTTCGTTAAGCTTTAGTGCTTTCGACTGCATTTTGGTTAACAGTCGTTTAGGGCTATCACTGCCACCGCGCTCTTGGCTGATTAGGATTCTGCGCTTCACGTCCGCAAAGCGTACTTTGTAAAATTCATCTAAATTGTTGGAAAAGATCCCAAGAAAGCGAATACGTTCGATCAAAGGGACGGTTTTATCGGCAGCTTCTTGTAATACTCGTTCGTTGAAAGACAACCAACTCAGTTCTTTTTCTATATATAGTTTTTCTGCGCTCATAACCTTACCTAGCCAAAAGTGAAGTATTACGTACTCATCTTGGAAAAATGGATGAGTGAGAACATTATGAGATTTTCATTACAGATTTATTTCATACCACGCATTGCATAAGAGTTGTATTCTTTTCAGGTGTTTAATGTGATCTGTAATATAATTGTCATCTTAACGACATATTCTAGTACTAAGTCAAAAAAGGTAGAGATTTAAATGGCACAAGCCGAGTTTTCATTGCAGGAAAAAGATAAGAAACGACTGATAAAAGATCGTTTAGTTCGACTTGCAGTGACATCCGGTGGTGTCGGCGTACTCGCGGCGCTTATTTTGATCTTTGTCTACCTCGCCATGGTGATCATTCCGCTTTTTTCTGATGCGGAGATCAAAACCAACCAAGCCATTCGAGCCACTCATATTGAAACACCACTTGCGATTTCAGTGGATGATTACGCTCAGCTCGCGTTCGTTCTAACCCAAAGTGGTGAGATTCAATATTTGTCGATGGACGATCCTACGAAACCTGCGGTGTATACACAGCAAATCGCCCAGAAACCCGTCGCTTTCTCTCAATCTGCTCCTGGGCTAGGTTGGTATGGATTTGTTGATGGGCAGGGTAAAGCGAACCTTTTCAAGCCAGAATTTAATGCTACATTGAGAGAAAATACACGTCCTCCGGAAGTGATTGAGCTAGACACCAGCATGGATCTGACACTAAGTACGCCTCAAGATCCTGTGACTCAGTTTGTATTTGCAGCTTCGACGCCCTTACCAACGGTTGTTTGGCAGACGCAAAGTGGTGAAGTGAAAGCTCGCTGGCAAGTGGCTTCGTCTTTGGGTACGCCTCCTACAACGATCGATTTTACGTTCTCTTCAGGCTTTAATACGCCTCAGCAAATGTTGTTGACACCTGACGGTGAAACGCTTTATTTGCGCGATGGCTCTGAGTTGATCGTGTTAAAGAAAACCGCACGTAAATTTGCTGTGCGAGAGGTGGTCGATCTCACTCAAGGTGATAAGAAGCATTCCGTTCGTACGATAGACTTATTGGCTGGTGCTTACTCGCTTTTGGTGACGCACAACGATGGTCGGGTGTCGCAATGGTTTGATACGCTGCAAGAAGAAAAACGCACGTTAACGCATATTCGTGATTTTAAATTGGCATCAGAGCTTAAGTATTTGTTGCCGGATTCTCATCGAAAAGGATTTTATAGCTTTTACACCAACGGCACGTTGCAAAGCCATTATACAACCAGTGAAAAACTGGTGTTGTTTAAGCGTGCGTACAATCAAGCGCCCGCAATCGCAGCAATGTCTAACAATGAACGCTACTTAATCACTTGGCAAAATAATGCGTTAAATGTTGCGGAAGTGGACAATGCCTATCCGGAAGTTTCATTGTCTTCATTATGGCAAGAAGTGTGGTACGAAGGGTATCCTGAGCCTGAATTTGTGTGGCAATCGACTTCGGCGAGCGATAACTTTGAGGCTAAGTTCAGCCTAGTACCTATTGCGTTTGGAACGATAAAAGCGGCGATGTTTGCGATGCTGTTTTCAGTACCGCTCGCAGTGCTAGGTGCTATTTATACGGCTTACTTTATGTCGCCACGCATGCGTCGTGTAGTAAAACCGTCGATTGAGCTAATGGAAGCACTGCCGACGGTGATCATAGGTTTCCTCGCGGGATTGTGGTTCGCGCCTATTGTCGAAGATCATTTGATTACGATCGTCGTTATGCTGTTTGTTTTGCCCTTGAGCACCATGATTATGGGCGGGCTATGGGCATTAATACCGCAACCTTTGCGGAATCGTCTGCCTAATGGTTGGCATGCTTTAGTGCTCATGCCTGTCATATTGGTACTGATTGGGCTTGGAGTGTGGATTTCGCCTACGATTGAGCAGACGTTCTTTGGTGGCGATATGCGCTTATTCTTAACCGAGCATGGTATTGGTTACGATCAACGCAATGCATTGGTGGTGGGGTTAGCGATGGGGTTTGCTGTTATCCCGACGATTTTTACCATTGCCGAAGATGCCATTTTCTCTGTACCGAAGCATTTATCGGATGGCTCTTTGGCATTAGGGGCCACGCCTTGGCAAACTTTAATCTATGTTGTCTTGCTTACTGCAAGCCCAGGTATTTTTTCTGCCATTATGATGGGCCTGGGACGCGCTGTTGGCGAAACCATGATTGTATTAATGGCAACGGGCAATACGCCATTAATGGATTGGAATATTTTGGAAGGATTGCGCAGCCTGTCGGCGACCATCGCCGTTGAGTTGCCAGAGTCGGAAGTTGGAAGTTCGCATTATCGCCTGCTGTTCCTAGCTGCATTGATTTTATTTGTGTTTACGTTTGCAGTAAACGCGCTTGCGGAGTGGGTTCGTCAGAGACTGAGAGATAAGTACCGTGCGTTGTAATAATGGTTTGAATAAAGAGCGAGTAATAACGTGTTAAATTGGATTCGTTCTGGCGCACCGTGGATATGGCTAACAGGCGGTGCAGTCAGCATCAGTTTGTTGTCGGTATTAGGGTTGTTACTCCTTATCGGCTGGAAAGGCCTGACTTACTTTTGGCCAGCGCCCTTGTATCAGTGGAATGTTGCAGCGCTGACACCTGTACAAGGCGAAGTGCTACATGAAAATACTATTCTGATTGGTCAAGTGTATGAGCGCAGCTTTGTACCGAAGAGTTATTTGCCTGAAAGCGCAGCACAACAGTTAGAAGACGATGAAGATTTTGCCACGCGACTCAGTATCAAAATCGCCAACCGAGAGTTGTATCCCGCCGATTTTATCTCCGTATTGCAAATGCAGTTGGATGAGCCCACGACGCCAGAAGAGTGGGCGGTGATAGAGCGCAGTAGCGGTGGTTATTTCTTTGGTAAGCTGGTGGCGTTTCAAGATGGCGATAATATATACACCAGTGATATTCAATCGATACTAAATAAAAAGCTTGATGATGCAGAAACTCTGCGCCATGAGATTGATTCTTTGGTGGTCGATCAGCTTAAAGAGCTTGGTTGGAAGCTAGAGCAGTTGCGATTAGAAAAGCGCAAGCATGAATTGAATGACACGCTGACAGAAAGCTTCTTAAAGGAAAATCAGACGAAAAAAGAGCAGATAGAAAAAGCGCTTGCGACGTTAGATTTGCAACTTGATGGTTTACGACTTCAGCTCTCTGACTATGCCTTGATTGCCGAGGATATGACGGGGTCACAAGTATCGATTCCGCTCGAAGACATTTTGGACTACTGGTATCCAAACCAAATGTCACTGCCTGATAAAGTCATGCATTGGGGAAAACAGGTTTGGAAGTTTTTATCTGAAGATCCAAGAGAGTCTAACTCCGAAGGAGGCGTGTTCCCTGCGATATTTGGTACGGTTTTCTTAGTACTCATCATGTCGATCATTGTGATGCCACTCGGGGTGATCGCCGCTATCTATCTACATGAATACGCTAAGAATAATGCTCTAACCAGAGTTATTCGTATTGCGGTTATAAACCTAGCGGGTGTTCCATCGATTGTTTATGGCGTGTTTGGTTTAGGTTTCTTCGTTTATACGATTGGTGCCTCTATCGACAACGTATTCTATGCGGAGAAGCTACCGGCACCAACCTTTGGTACGCCGGGTTTGTTATGGTCAGCACTAACTCTTGCCGTGCTGACGCTTCCAGTTGTGATTGTGACGACAGAAGAAGGTTTAACTCGAATTCCGAGCTCCGTACGACATGGCTCTCTGGCACTTGGTGCAACTCAGTTCGAAACGCTATGGCGCGTGGTTTTGCCTATGGCGACGCCAGCTATTATCACAGGTTTGATCCTTGCGATTGCGCGTGCAGCTGGCGAAGTAGCGCCACTGATGCTGGTGGGGGTCGTGAAATTGGCATCCAGTTTACCGGTTGACGGACAATTCCCTTATGTGCATTTGGATAGAAAGTTCATGCATTTAGGTTTTCACATTTACGATGTTGGCTTTCAAACCTCCAACATCGAAGCGGCGCGACCATTAGTTTATGCCACCTCTTTCTTACTCGTGACAGTGATTGTCGGGCTAAACTTAACAGCAATCAGTATTCGCAATAATTTACGAGAAAAATACAGAACGTTAGGACAAGATTAAGTATGTTTAATTTTGATAGTACATTAGGTTATGAGCCACCATTGGACGTTCATAATTTAACGGATGAACAAACAGCAATCTCAATCGAGAACCTTAATCTGTTCTATGGTCAAACTCAGGCGCTGCATGATATTTCGATGCAAATTCCCAAAGGGCGAGTCACCGCTTTTATCGGTCCTTCAGGGTGTGGAAAGTCGACGTTATTACGTTGCATCAATCGCATGAACGACTTAGTGGAAGGGTGTCGAGTCACAGGCAAAGTACGTCTACATGGCAAGAATGTTTATCATCCCAATGTCGATGTTGCGACACTTCGACGCCGAGTGGGGATGGTGTTTCAAAGACCCAATCCATTTCCTAAGTCTATTTATGAAAATGTAGTTTATGGCTTACGCTTACAAGGTGTAAAAAACAGCCGCAGTTTAGATGACGCAGTGGAGCGATCCTTGCGCTCGGCGGCGTTGTGGGATGAGGTAAAAGACCGCTTGCATGAGAACGCATTTGGCTTATCTGGTGGTCAGCAACAGCGCTTGGTCATTGCGCGCGCGGTGGCGATTGAGCCGGAAGTCCTGTTATTGGACGAGCCAACATCAGCGTTGGATCCAATCTCAACTTTAACTATTGAAGAGCTTATCAATGAGCTGAAGACTCAATATACTGTCGTTATCGTTACCCATAACATGCAACAAGCGGCGCGAGTGAGTGATCATACTGCATTCATTCATATGGGGAAGTTAATTGAATACTCTGACGCGGACTCGATCTTCACCTCGCCAATGAAGAAGCAGACCGAAGATTACATTACGGGTCGCTACGGTTAAGTCGCGACTCTATACGGAATAAGGAACATCATGCACTTTGGACGTCATATTTCAGGACAATTTAACGTAGAGCTAGAATCGATTCGTACTCATGTATTAACCATGGGAGGCTTGGTAGAACAGCAGCTTTCGTATGCTATTCAAGCCTTGCATAAAGAAGACATCGAACTGGCGCGTAAGGTTGTGCGTGACGATCATAAAGTGAATGCGATGGAAGTCTCGATCGATGACGCTTGTACACGCATTATTGCTAAGCGTCAGCCAACGGCAAAAGACTTGCGCTTAATCATGGCTATCATCAAAACGATCACTGATTTAGAACGTATCGGTGACGTGGCGACACGTATTGCTTACGTTGCCATTGAAAGCCCATCATCAAAAGAACGACAATTCCAAGTGTCGTTAGAGCCTCTCTGCCGTCAGGCAATTAATATGCTGCATCAGGTTTTAGACGCGTTTGCCCGTATGGATGTAGAAGCGGCAGCAGAGGTGCACAAACAAGATGACAAACTAGACGCCGAGTATGAAGCGGTGATTCGTCAGTTGATGACTTACATGATGGAAGATCCAAAAAATATCCCTAATATTCTGCAAGTGATGTGGTCTGCACGCGCGATTGAACGCGTGGGGGACCGCTGCCAGAACATCTGTGAATACATTATTTACTTTGTGAAAGGGAAAGATGTACGCCACCTAGGTGATCAAAGTATTGATGACGTACTGAAGTAACTGACTTCAACAAATAGACCAGCTTTTAGGCTGGCCTATTTATTAGAGAGAAGGAAAGCACGTTAATATTTATCAGGAACGAAGGTCTGATCATCAATGGGCGCTCTGACGTAACCTTCTTTATTGAGTTCAGGTAATTCGATGGGTGAGTACTCAAGTGCTTTGTAATCAATCTGGCTTAGTAAATGACTGATACAGTTCAAGCGCGCTTTTTTTTTGTCATCAGAAGGGACGACCCACCAAGGGCAGTTTTTCGTGTCTGTATAGGCAAACATCTTATCTTTTGCTTCCGAATACTCCGCCCAGCGATGACGTGACTCTAAATCCATTGGGCTGAATTTCCAACGTTTGATCGGCGTATTAATTCGACCTAGAAAACGTTTTTCCTGCTCTTCGTCTGAAACCGAAAACCAATACTTGATCAGAATAATCCCAGATCGTTGCAACATTCTCTCGAATTCAGGGCAAGAGCGTAAAAACTCCTCGTATTCGTCTGGAGTACAGAACCCCATGACTTTTTCGACACCTGCTCGGTTATACCAACTTCGGTCAAATAAAACGATTTCACCAGCAGATGGTAAATGAGCGACGTAACGTTGGAAGTACCATTGCGTTTTTTCTTTTTCGGTCGGTGCAGGCAGAGCCACTACGCGACAAACACGCGGGTTTAGCTTTTCTGTAATTCGCTTTATCACTCCGCCTTTGCCCGCAGCATCACGGCCTTCAAACAGAACCACCACTTTTAACCCTTTGTGTTTGACCCACTCTTGAAGTTTTACGAGCTCAACTTGAAGGTTTTTGAGCTCCTTTTCGTATTCCTTTTTCTTCAATTTAGACATACACCTTTCCTCACTCCTTGATAAACAATATGTTAGCACTCAAAAGCTATGCGCGTGAGGTTACGGTGGTCTATTTGAGAGTTGCTACGACATCGGTTATGGCTTGTGTACTTGTGATGGGGATTAAAAAATCATCGACATCGGATGCGCCCATTTTGCTTTGTTCAGCAACAAAGGTCATTTGGCTAGGGCGTGTGGTTTTGCCTGACAGATGGATTTCAGGAACTTGAGTGTCTTCTACTAACGCACGTACGTTACTCGCATTAACGCCAGCCCCCGCCATGATTGCTATGCGTCCTTGGGCTTGCTTAACCAAAGCTCTAAGCACATCGATCCCTTGTGGTGCTGAAGGCGCAAGACCGGAGGTTAAAATACGTTCACAACCTAAGCTGATCAGTTCTTCCAAAGTTTTTTCAGCGTCACGACACTGGTCAAAGGCACGATGGAAGGTCACGCCTAAGCCAAGCGCTTGAGCAAATTCACACAGCGCAGCCGCGTAAGGCATATGAATATCACCGTCTTGAGTGAGCACGCCGAACACGACACCGCTCAAGCCTGATTGGTGAGCCGCTTCAATATCCCAACGCATCATTTCGATCTCTTCTTCATTGTAGAAGAAGTCACCTTGGCGTGGGCGGATCATGGCATAAACTGGAACACTCGAAAGCTTAGCCGCTTGCTGCATAAAACCATAACTGGGTGTTAGTCCGCCTAAAGCCAAAGAGGAGCAAAGTTCAATCCGAGTGGCGCCGCCAGCAATGGCGTAGTGCAGAGATTCAATATTATCGATACAGACTTCTAGGTGAGTAACCACGTTCATTTATCCTGCTAACGTTACAAATAGGTGTTGTGGCTAAGATATTAACAGGGCAAGTAAGCAGAATCTGTATGGAGGGGATGATAAATATAGGTAAAGTTTACGCTAAAGCGTTACCTCATTTTGGCGGTTTATCTGAAGGAAAAAGAAAGCCCAGAGCAGAGGCTCTGGGCTTTGATAGGACTTTACTTAGACTGATTGGCGTTTGCGGTTTTCCGCATTAGCTTTTTGCTTTATATACATCCAACCATCACACCCGTTGAGCTAGGGTGAAGGTCTATTATTTTTTGCCTAGGTCAGCTGCGTGCTCAGATAGGAACGCTGCAACACCTTTTGGAGATGCGTCCATACCTGCTTTACCTTCTTCCCATTGTGCAGGACATACTTCGCCGTGCTTCTGGTGGAAGTTAAGAGCGTCAACCATGCGTAGCATTTCGTCGATGTTACGGCCTAGTGGTAGGTCGTTAACTACTTGGTGACGTACAACGCCTTCTTCGTCGATTAGGAAAGAACCACGGAAAGCAACGCCTGCTTCTGGGTGCTCAACGTCGTAAGCTTTACAGATTTCGTGCTTAACGTCAGCAACTAGTGGGTACTTAACTTGACCGATACCGCCATCTTCGATAGCAGTGTTACGCCATGCGTTGTGAGAGAACTGAGAATCGATAGAAACACCGATTACTTCAACACCTTTAGCTTGGAAGTCAGCTAGACGGTTGTCGAATGCGATTAGCTCAGATGGGCAAACGAAAGTGAAATCTAGTGGGTAGAAGAATACTACTGCTTTCTTACCTTTAGTGAACTCTGCAAAGTTGAAGTTTTCAACGATTTCACCGTTACCTAGAACAGCTGCTGCAGTAAAATCAGGGGCTTGACGACCTACTAGTACCATTTTTTTTGCTCCTAAAAAGTATGGTTAGCTCCAAACCGAATTCAGTTGTGTCGGTTTGGTTCGTGTTTGTACGAGACAAACTATAGTACAGATTGTAGTATTGAAAAAAGCGAAATAAATAGATTGAGTTAATCGAAAAAAACGATAATAACAAAACTCTTAACTCGATCACTGGAACGGCGGTAGATACAAATACAATTATGAATAAATGGCCCAGTTTGAAGCAGTTACACTATTTAGTCACACTGCATGAAACAAGACATTTTAGTGACGCTGCAGAGCGTTGTTTTGTCAGTCAGTCGACTTTAAGTAAGGGTATTCAAAACTTAGAGGAATTGATTGGTTGTCCCTTATATGAAAAGAAAGATAAAAAAAGTCCACTGGTTTTTACCCAAACAGGAGAAATGGTAGTAAAGCAGGGGCGAGAGCTGTTAGCAAAAGGGCAAGATTTGGTCGAGCTTGGACGTATGTGCCAAGGCGACGATATGCAAGGCCAGCTAAAAGTAGGATGTATACCAACAATTGCTCCGTTTTTACTGTGTGATTTGGTACAAGAGGTGAACTACCGTTTTCCACAACTGAATCTTTTATTAAGAGAAGACACGACGACAAACTTACTTCAAGCGCTCAGACATGGTGAGCTGGATGTGCTTATTTTAGCGTTACCAGTCGAAATTGATGGGATGGAAAGCCGAGTAGTGGGTAAGGATCCGTTTCGAATGGTTATAAGCGCTAATCAAGCCCAATCGGTCCCTGTGCCGATTCGTTACGCGGATTTACCTGACGAATCCGTCTTTCTACTAGAGAAAGAACATTGCTTAACGGAACATGCGGTATCAGCGTGTAAATTAACAGACAAAGAAAAAATCAATCCGTTTACGGCAACCAGCCTCCATACACTGGTGCAAATGGTTGCGAATGGTTTGGGAACAACGTTCATTCCTCAAATGGCTATCGACCATGGCTTGCTGCATAACCAGAATTTAGTCGTGATCGATCCTCCCGGTAAACAAGCTTATCGCGAAATAGGCTTAGTTTGGCGTCCGAGCTCGTCAAGAACGAAAACATTTAATCAACTTGCAGAAGTCGTTTCAGAGCTGCTTTAGCTATTAGTATTAGCCCTTACTTCTCCATTATTTATCTAAAAGCGCACTGGAAACAGTGCGCTTTCTAGTATTTTATTCTGTTGGTAAACTTTGACTTGTAAAATTTTACAGCTCTTCTTTGATGAAGCTTTCATAAAATAGTGAAATTTCACAATGTTAATTTTACACAAAGCCCTGCATACCTTGTTTGACCCCTGTTTAAATACATCTCTTCAGCCCTTGTGAATACAAGGTGTTTGTTTACCAGTCTATATTCATACGCTTGTTTGAAATGATAAAACGACTTTAAATTTAATGTAATTTTATTACGTAATAACTTACAAAATAAGGCGCTTGATAGATGGTTTTTACCTTGCGGAATAAAACTTTGAATTTTCTGTTTTGTTTATATTGGGGGTTTCACTAAACCCCTTGTTGATATAGCTTATTTAAAGGCCGATACGAATTATGTCTAGATTGAAAATACACGTAGCATTACGCAATCTATCGGCATGGCTAGACGAGTTGAACACAAAGTTAAAGGATGTAATTTGTTGTTCATAACTTACAAATGTAGCTTTACGCTGACTGCCCAAGATTGATAAAGCACGTTAAGGATGAATGATTATGCTTGCTCAGACAGAACAAAAAACACAACAACTAAAGCAAACCCAAGGCATGCTTGAGGTGAATGGAGTCGTTGCTCCAGAACATCAAGCAATTTTCCCTGTTGAAGCCCAAACCTTTTTATCTCTACTGTGTGAAAAATTTGCCGGACGTGTTGAACAGTTGCTGGAAGCAAGAGAAGAGAAGCAAGCACGTATTGATGCTGGTGAGCTACCAGATTTTCTACCAGAGACACAAGACATCCGTGAAGGAAGTTGGAAGATCCTAGGAATCCCACAAGATCTGCAAGATCGCCGTGTGGAGATTACCGGACCAACTGACCGCAAGATGGTGATTAACGCACTGAATGCGAATGTAAAAGTGTTCATGGCAGACTTCGAAGATTCAATGTCTCCTGCATGGAGTAAAGTGCTGGATGGTCAAATTAACTTGCGCGATGCTGTTAACGGCACCATCAGTTACACCAATCCTGGCAATGGCAAACATTATCAGCTGGAAGATGACCCAGCGGTGTTGATCTGCCGTGTTCGCGGCCTTCATTTAAAAGAAAAACACGTTACGTGGCACGGTCAGATCATTCCAGGTGCGCTATTCGATTTCGCTCTGTATTTCTATAACAACTACAAAGCGTTACTTCAAAAAGGCAGCGGCCCTTATTTCTACCTTCCAAAACTGCAATCGCATCACGAAGCGAAGTGGTGGAGCGAAGTGTTCCATTTCACGGAAGACTATTTCGGTTTGGATACAGGCACCATCAAAGCGACTGTGCTGATTGAAACCTTACCAGCGGTATTCGAAATGGACGAGATTCTGTTCTCGCTTAAAGAACACATCGTTGGTTTGAACTGTGGTCGCTGGGATTACATCTTTAGCTATATCAAAACATTGAAAAAACACTCAGACCGAGTACTGCCAGATCGCCAAGTGGTAACGATGGACAAGCCATTCTTAAACGCTTACTCGCGATTATTGGTACGTACTTGCCATAAACGAGGTGCTTTCGCGATGGGAGGAATGGCCGCATTTATCCCAGCTAAAGACCCGAAAGAGAATCAAAAAGTATTAGACAAGATCCAGACTGACAAATCGTTAGAAGCTAACAACGGCCACGACGGTACTTGGGTGGCTCATCCAGGTTTGGCTGACACTGCTATGGAAGTCTTTAGTGCTGTGCTGGGTGAACGCACCAACCAGTTGGATGTGAGCCGTGCAGAGGATGCGCCTATTACTGCAGCCGAACTGCTTGAGCCTTGTGAAGGCGAGCGCACTGAAGGCGGAATGCGCCACAATATTCGCGTTGCGCTGCAATACATCGAAGCTTGGATTTCTGGCAATGGTTGTGTGCCGATTTACGGACTGATGGAAGACGCTGCAACGGCAGAAATCTCACGCGCCTCTATCTGGCAATGGATTCAACACGGCAAGTCGCTAGACAACGGATTAAAGGTCACTAAAGAGCTGTTCGAGCTCTATCTCAAAGAGGAGATTGAAGTCGTGAAGCAAGAAATTGGCGAGCAGCGCTACCATGCAGGTCGATTTGAAGAAGCAGCAGACTTAATGGCAAGGCTCACGACGAGCGATGAACTGACCAACTTTTTGACAGTTCCTGGTTATGACTACCTAGATTAATAAAGAATAACTGTAACACCAATAACGTGAAGGATTTTCAAGGCAGATAGGGAAGTACTGCCTGAGAACGGAAACTCAACGCACACGCATAAAGTGCAAATTATAAAGAGGGATAGACCAATGACTAACTTAACTCGCCGCCAACAAATTGAAGCTCTGGAAAAAGACTGGGCAACTAACCCACGCTGGAAAAATGTGAAGCGTACTTACACTGCCGAAGAAGTGGTGGAACTGCGTGGCTCTATGGTGCCTGCAAACACAATTGCACAACGTGGTGCAGACAAACTTTGGTCACTGGTCAACGGTAGTGCGAAAAAAGGTTACGTAAACTGTCTTGGTGCGCTAACGGGTGGTCAAGCGGTTCAACAAGCTAAAGCAGGTATTGAAGCGATTTATCTGTCAGGCTGGCAGGTAGCGGCGGATAACAACACCGCTTCGACGATGTATCCAGACCAATCTCTTTACCCAGTAGATTCTGTACCGTCAGTAGTAAAGCGTATCAACAACTCATTCCGTCGTGCAGACCAAATTCAGTGGGCTGCTGGTAAGACGCCTGAAGATGAAGGTGGTATTGATTACTTCCTACCTATCGTAGCGGATGCGGAAGCGGGCTTTGGTGGTGTGCTTAACGCTTACGAACTAATGAAATCGATGATCGAAGCCGGTGCCGCGGGCGTTCACTTTGAAGACCAGTTAGCATCGGTGAAAAAGTGTGGCCATATGGGTGGTAAGGTATTAGTTCCTACGCAAGAAGCGGTACAAAAGCTCGTTGCAGCTCGTTTGGCTGCTGACGTAGCGGGTACAACAACATTAGTTATTGCTCGTACTGATGCGAATGCGGCGGATCTCATTACTTCAGATTGCGACCCATATGATAAAGACTTCATCGAAGGTGAGCGTACTCAAGAAGGTTTCTACCGCGTTCGCGCGGGTATCGACCAAGCTATCTCTCGCGGCCTGGCTTACGCACCATATGCAGACTTGATTTGGTGTGAAACGGCTACGCCATGTTTGGAAGAAGCACGTAAGTTTGCAGAAGCAATTCACGCTGAATACCCAGATCAATTGTTGGCGTACAACTGCTCGCCTTCATTCAACTGGGAGAAAAACCTAGATGCAGAAACCATTGCTAAGTTCCAACAAGAGCTTGCAGACATGGGCTACAAGTACCAATTCATCACGCTAGCAGGCATTCACAACATGTGGTTCAACATGTTTGAACTGGCGCACGCTTACGCTCAAGGTGAAGGTATGCGTCATTATGTTGAGAAAGTTCAGCGTCCTGAATTCCAAGCAGCTGAAAAAGGCTATACGTTTGTTGCGCACCAACAAGAAGTAGGTACAGGTTACTTCGATAGAATGACCAATACTATCCAAGGTGGTAACTCTTCAGTGACAGCATTGACAGGTTCGACCGAAGAAGACCAATTCTAATTGGCAGAGAAACACTTCCTTAATCAGCGTCAGTAATGGCATTTTGAGCGGCAACCCTGCCGCTCTTTTTTCGTTTAACCGGTGTAAAAACGAAACTTACAACAAAGAGAATACGCTTGCGTACTACTCTTCCTGCTCGATTTCTTCAGGTTCCACTTCTTCTTGCAGTTCCAATAAGTTAATCGCAATGGTCACAAAGTCACTGTCAGTAATGATGCCGACCAATCGACCTTTGGTGACAACAGGTAGACAGCCAACTTTATGCTTTTGCATATAGATAGCGCTCTCTTTGAGCCCCGCGATAGGCTCTGCCGTCATGATATTGGTGTGCATCATTTCGTAGAGCGGTGTGTCTAAAGTAAAAGATTGTTCAGCCTCATCTGGGTGCAAGCTCGATTCTTGAGCAGCAAGAATGTCGCGTTGAGTCACCAAGCCTTGTAAGTGGTTATTGGCATCAACAACCGGAATGTGTCGAATATCAAGCGCATCCATCATGCTTTTTGCATCACGCAAGGTGTGCGTGCGCAGTAAGGTATGAGGATTACGAGTCATCATGTCTTCAACCTTGATCATAGAGACCTCCAGCGGCATTGTCCTTCTCTTAAATATAGAGAATATTTTTCTGTATATCTGGGAGCTAACTCGTTTTTCATCAATTAAATAGCACAATGCTGATGGGCTGCGTAATCTGTGTTTTATTGGTGTTTTTATTAATTTGAATAAGTCGGTTTGTGTGCGAGTCAGTTGGCATTCTTAGTTGATATTGAATGTGTTCCCAAGGTAATCCAATGAATTGAATCGCACATTTTTATTCGCTGGATTTTCCAAGATTCTTCTCTCGAAGAAGATACGTCCAGGCTTACCAAATTGAAGACAGCAACCTAGATGAAACGAACAACGTGTAACAAACTTATTGCGCTGGCAGTGGCGGCATTCAGTGTGCCATCAACACAGGCGATTGTGTTAGGAGATGAACAAACCGATCCTGTTGACCGCGTTACTTTGCGAGCAAGTAATATGGCAGAGTTTCCGCTGTGTGGTGGAACGATGCTGACAGAGCAATGGGTACTGACTGCGGCGCACTGTGTGGTGATGGGACAAGGAACCAATGAAGCAACCTACTATGTGACCCCGCCGGGTGAGCTGTCGGTGAATGCGAATGTGTATGAACTTAATTTTGCAGGGCTTGATAACTTCTATCCGGTGTCTCACGTTGTGGTTCATCCGGATTACACTCGGATTTTAAAAGCTGAGACCGACGGTAATGGCAACGTGAAACCTATCCAAACCGGTTTAGATTCAGACATCGCGTTGCTGTATCTCACGCGCCCAGTGGCAAACGCGAGCTTTGCTGACCTAGCGAGTAAAGTTGACATGGAGAGTATCGAAGCACGTTTGGCGGCGGACTGGAACGATAATTACCTGACCAATCAACGTGTCGAAAATGTGCAAGTGTTTGGATGGGGGTCTACTCAGCCGGATGCTTCTGAACCTTCTAATACGCTCAAAACCACCATTAGCACATTTTTGCCCATCGACAAATGTTATGAGCGTTTAGAAATTGGCAGCAGTTTTCCGGGGATCATTGATTCAAGAGACAACCAAACCAAAATTTGTACGCTACCAACACAAAACCATGTATTGGAGCCGGATAGCCATACCCAATATGGCAACTCTGCATGTAAAGGTGACAGTGGTGGCCCGTTGGTCGATGTGGCGACCGGCAAACAAATTGGTATTGTTAGTGGCGGCCCCCTTATTCTACCAACGTGTGGCTCTTTGACGATCCCAAGTTTCTACACCAAGGTGAGCCACTATTACGACTGGGTACAGTCTTACATCACTGCCGATGCGCCACCAAGTCGTTACATCATTGCGCCGAATTTTATCAAAAGTGCTAACAATGAAAGTGGTGACAATAAAGAGTGTCACGATGGCATTGCGACCAATAACTGTGATTTCAAAGGGTCAGATGATGAAGGTGGCAGTCTGGGTCTGTGGCTATTGGGTCTATTCGTGCCCTTGGCGTGGTGGAGAAGGCGTGAGGTTTGATAGGGCGATTTGAATACCAAACGAGTAAGCAGCGTTATGCGCTGCTTTGCTTTTTAATGTTCCATTTCTGTCGGCTTAAACTGAAAAATAATGCCAAGTGATCGCGGTTTTTCACGTTTTATTACACTCTTCATCATGGCTTTTACAGTGATATTCTGGGGATTTGCTTGCTATTGCAGCATGTAAACATATACTAGTCTGCTGCGAAAAACTCGTCGCAATTTTATCGTCGTCCTAGACGTGATTTGACCAATATATAAGACAAGTAACATGCAAGTATCAGATTTCCATTTCGACCTTCCAGATGAACTTATCGCTCGTTACCCTCAGCCAGAGCGTACCGCTAGCCGACTATTACAAATGGACGGCAATACCGGAGAGCTCATTGATGGCACATTTACTGATGTATTGGGCCAAGTTCAACCCGGTGACTTAGTGGTGTTTAATAATACTCGTGTTATTCCTGCTCGTCTTTTTGGCCGCAAGGA
Source organism: Vibrio sp. 947 (assembly GCF_033339115.1). Lineage (NCBI taxonomy): Bacteria > Pseudomonadati > Pseudomonadota > Gammaproteobacteria > Vibrionales > Vibrionaceae > Vibrio > Vibrio sp. 947. The sequence goes on from NZ_JAWOTX010000008.1 coordinate 27,762, forward strand.
GTCGGGCGGTAAATTAGAAGTGCTGGTGGAGCGCATGTTGGATGAGAAAAGCATCCTCGCGCACGTTCGTTGCTCTAAATCACCAAAACCAGGTACAACCATTATTGTTGGCGAGAATGATGAATATTCAGCAGAAATGGTTGCACGCCATGATGCTTTATTTGAACTGAAATTTAGTTCTGATAAGACGGTACTAGAAATTCTGGAAGAAATCGGCCATATGCCGCTTCCTCCTTACATCGACCGTCCAGACGAAGATGCAGATAAAGAGCGTTACCAAACGGTATATAATCAAAAGCCAGGTGCGGTTGCGGCACCTACAGCGGGCCTTCACTTTGATGATGTTCTCTTGGAGAAAATCAAAGCGAAAGGTGCAGAGTTTGCTTACGTTACTTTGCACGTTGGGGCGGGTACATTCCAGCCGGTAAAAGTGGAAAATATCAACGATCACCACATGCATGCCGAGTACGTAGAAGTACCACAAGAAGTCGTCGAAGCAATTAAAGCGACGAAAGCGCGTGGCGGACGAATTATTGCTGTTGGTACCACATCTGTGCGTTCACTTGAAAGTGCAGCGCAAGACGCATTGCAAAAAGGGACTGAGCTGGCCCCATTCTTTGGCGATACTGAAATCTTTATTTTCCCTGGTTACGAATATCAGCTAGTGGATTGCTTGATCACAAACTTCCACTTGCCTGAATCAACACTGATCATGTTGGTGAGTGCATTTGCTGGATACGAGAACACCATGAATGCTTACAAACATGCGGTGGAAAACAAATACCGTTTCTTCTCGTATGGCGATTCAATGTTCATCAAGAAGAAAACAGCGTAGTTAAAAATAGATTTACGAGTGCTAGCAGTAAGCTAGGAAATAAAGCATCCATTGCTTTGTCTCTCGCAAGGAAAAGCGACCGCTCCTTAAAGTAGGGTAGAGCCCTAAACACTCAGTCAGACTGTTTCTCTGACACCCGGAGGCATCGTGAAATTAAAATTCGATCTTAAGAAGAAAAACGGCAATGCACGTCGTGGTCAACTGACTTTCGAACGCGGCACTGTTCAAACTCCTGCGTTCATGCCAGTAGGTACTTACGGTACCGTTAAAGGTATGACACCAGAAGAAGTAAAAGGTACTGGTGCAGAAATTCTGCTAGGTAATACGTTCCACCTGTGGCTACGTCCTGGTCAAGAAGTGATGAAAATGCACGGTGACCTGCACGATTTTATGAACTGGCACGGTCCTATTCTTACTGATTCAGGCGGCTTTCAAGTATTCAGCCTTGGTAAGATGCGTACGATCACTGAAGAAGGTGTCCATTTTCGTAACCCAGTAAACGGTGACAAGATTTTCATGGACGCAGAAAAGTCGATGGAAATTCAAAAAGACCTGGGCTCTGACATCGTTATGATTTTTGACGAGTGTACGCCTTACCCAGCGACACACGATGAAGCGAAGAAATCGATGGAAATGTCATTACGCTGGGCACAGCGTTCACGTGACCACTTCGAGAAGCTAGAAAACCCGAACAACCTATTTGGTATTGTTCAAGGTGGTGTTTACGAAGATTTACGTGATGTGTCGGTAAAAGGTCTAACGGAAATCGGTTTTGACGGTTATGCGGTTGGTGGTTTGGCAGTAGGTGAGCCTAAAGAAGACATGCACCGTATTCTTGAGCATACTTGTCCTCAACTTCCTGAAGACAAACCTCGCTACTTGATGGGCGTTGGTAAGCCAGAAGACTTGGTTGAAGGTGTTCGTCGTGGTATCGACATGTTTGACTGTGTAATGCCAACGCGTAACGCACGTAATGGTCACTTATTTGTGACTGGTGGTGTGATCAAGATCCGTAATGCGAAACATAAAACGGATACAACACCATTGGATCCGCATTGTGACTGTTACACTTGTCAAAACTACAGCAAGTCGTACCTTCACCATTTAGAGCGTTGTAATGAAATCTTAGGCGCTCGCTTGAATACAATCCATAACCTGCGTTACTACCAGCGTCTGATGGAAAGCATTCGTAAAGCAATTGATGAAGATCGCTTCGATGAATTTGTTACTGAGTTCTATGAGCGTCGTGGCCGTGAAGTGCCACCACTAGCAAAAGAGCAGTAATTGAAAAACTAAAAGAATTAAAGCCTTTGGCATGTCGCCAGAGGCTTTTGCTAATAAAGTAGGCTAACGCACGTTATTTTTGAGAGAGCGATCTCTATTAGTTACTCTCAGACTTGAATCTAAAATGCGAAAGCCCAATTTGTTTGATTATCAATAAAATATAATGAGGATGTTTTAATGTTTATTTCTCAGGCTCACGCAGCAGCAGAAGGCGCGCCAGCAGGCGGTGGTTTTGAAATGCTAATCATGCTTGGCATGTTCGCAGTGATCTTTTACTTCATGATTTACCGCCCACAAGCGAAACGCGTAAAAGAACACAAAAACCTAATGGCTTCTATGGGCAAAGGCGACGAAGTTTTAACTAGCGGTGGCCTAGTGGGTAAAATCACTAAGATTGCTGAAGACAATGACTACATTTCAATTGAGCTTAACGCGAACAATGAAGTAGTAATCAAGAAAGACTTCATCACTGCAGTGCTACCAAAAGGTACGCTTAAGTCTCTATAAAACAGCTAAAGGATCCTCGCTGTGCTAAACCGTTATCCATTATGGAAGTACTTGATGGTGCTTTTTGCCATCATCACCGCTGCGTTATACGCACTTCCAAATATCTACGGTGAAGATCCGGCTATTCAAGTTACAGGGGCGCGTGGCGCCTCTGTAGATATGTCAACGCTGGATGCTGTCACTACTGCTCTTAACAAAGAGCAACTTTCTCATAAATCCATTGCTCTCGAAGATGGATCAATTCTTGTTCGTTTTAACGACACTGACACACAAATCAGTGCTCGTGATGTCATCAGCGAAGCGCTAGGCAAAGACACAATTGTTGCACTTAACCTTGCACCTTCTACACCCGATTGGCTAGAAGCGATTGGCGCGTCACCATTGAAGCTAGGTCTTGACCTTCGCGGTGGTGTTCACTTCTTAATGGAAGTGGATATGGATGCAGCGATGGAAAAGCTTGTTGGTCAACAAGAAGAAGCTTTCCGTAGCGAACTTCGTGACGCCAAGATTCGTTACCGTGCAATCCGCCCTTCTGGAAAAGAAGCGGTAGAAGTGTTGTTGCGTAACGAAGAGCAATTAGCAGAAGCGAAAGCAACGCTAGAAAAGAATCACCCGGACATGATTTTTGTCGATTCTGATTCAAATGGCCGTTACGCTCTTACTGCCACCTTTACTGAGCAACGTTTACAAGAGATCCGTAACTATGCTGTTGAGCAAAACATTACGATTTTACGTAATCGTGTCAACGAACTAGGTGTTGCGGAACCATTGGTTCAACGTCAAGGTGCTAGTCGCATTGTAGTTGAACTGCCTGGTGTTCAAGACACTGCTCGTGCAAAAGAAATTCTCGGAGCTACGGCAACGCTTGAATTCCGCGAAGTTGATGATAAAGCTGACCTATCGGCAGCGGCAAATGGTCGTGCGCCAGCAGGTAGTGAAATCAAGATGGACCGTGATGGTCGCCCAGTAGTGCTTAAGAAGCGCGTTATTCTTGGCGGTCAAAGCATCACAGATGCAAGCTCAAGTGTTGATGAATATGGTCGTCCACAAGTTAACATCTCGCTAGACAGCGAAGGTGGTAATAAGATGTCTGCGTTCTCTAAGAAGAACATTGGTAAGCTAATGGCTACCGTGTTTGCAGAATACAAAGACAGTGGCCGTCGTACGCCTGAAGGCAAAGTTATTCTGGATAAGCATGAAGAAGTCATCAACCAAGCAACAATTCAATCGGCTCTTGGTCGTAACTTCCGTATCACAGGTATCGACTCTGCTGCAGAAGCACACAACCTAGCACTTCTACTACGTGCTGGTGCACTGATTGCACCTATCTCTATCGTTGAAGAACGTACCATTGGTCCATCAATGGGCCAGCAAAACATCGATATGGGTATCCAAGCATGTATCTGGGGTATGGTTGCCGTAATGCTATTTACGCTGCTTTACTACCGCGGCTTTGGTTTAATTGCAAACATCGCTCTAATGGCAAACTTGGTGCTTATCATTGGTGTTATGTCGATGATTCCAGGCGCTACCATGACGCTTCCGGGGATAGCCGGTATCGTGTTAACAGTCGGTATGGCGGTTGATGCGAACGTACTGATCTTCGAGCGTATCCGTGAAGAAATTCGTGATGGACGCAGTCCACAACAAGCGATTCACCAAGGTTACGCGAATGCATTCAGCACGATTGCTGATGCGAACATCACAACACTAATTACTGCAATCATTCTATTTGCGGTCGGTACAGGTGCGGTGAAAGGTTTCGCAGTTACTCTATCTATCGGTATCTTAACTTCAATGTTCACCGCCATTATTGGTACACGTTGTATCGTGAACCTGATCTACGGTGGCAAACGCGTTGATAAATTGTCGATCTAAGGCTGGGAATTAATATGTTTCAAATTCTAAAAGCAGAGAAGACGATCGGCTTTATGCGTTGGTCGAAAGTAGCATTCGTTTTTTCAATTATAATGATTGCTGCTTCTATCTTCACTTTGTCAACCAAGTGGCTTAATTGGGGGCTAGATTTCACTGGCGGTACGCTTATCGAGGTAGGTTTTGAACAGCCAGCAAACCTTGAAGAGATTCGTGCAGCACTAGATTCAAAAGGCTTTGGTGATGCGACAGTACAAAACTTCGGTAGTGCTCGTGAAGTCATGGTCCGTCTTCGTCCACGTGATGACGTTTCTGGTGAAACGCTAGGTAACCAAATCATTGGTGCTATCAAAGATGGTACTGGCGAAAGCGTAGAAATGCGTCGTATTGAGTTCGTAGGTCCCAACGTTGGTGATGAGCTAACAGAAGCTGGTGGTCTAGCGATCTTGGTATCGCTGATCTGTATCCTGCTTTATGTATCGATGCGATTTGAATGGCGTCTAGCGGCTGGTGCGGTAATGGCATTGGCTCACGATATAATTATCACGCTAGGTGTCTTCTCGTTTCTACAAATTGAAGTTGACCTGACCATCGTAGCTGCGCTACTGACGGTTGTGGGCTACTCACTCAACGATACCATCGTTGTATTTGACCGGATTCGTGAAAACTTCCGTAAGATGCGTAAGGGTGAACCTTCAGACATTATGGACGCCTCAATCACTCAAACGTTGAGCCGTACATTGATTACATCTGGTACGACGCTGTTCGTGGTAATTGCACTGTTCATGCAGGGTGGTGCTATGATTCACGGCTTTGCAACCGCACTTTTACTCGGTATCACTGTAGGTACTTACTCTTCTATCTACGTAGCATCAGCACTAGCGCTGAAACTGGGCATCCAGAAAGAGCACTTGATGCCACCTCAAGTAGAAAAAGAAGGTGCAGAGTTCGACGAAATGCCATAAGGCAGATTGAGAACCGAAAACAAAAACCGCTGAACAATCAGCGGTTTTTTTGTATCTGAATAGAGTAGTGAGCTTGTAGAGCCTCTCTGTATGAAGAGCCTTCAGCTACAGCTAAGTCGATACGGAGCAGTAGATACAAAAAAGCCCGGCTCAATGAGCGGGGCTTTCTAAAGTCATCAGCGTGACGGGCTATATATGACTTTCAAATCTTACTTAAGGATCGCGCTGTTACCGTTTTCGCGAATGTGCTTAAGGATAGATTTTACGCCACGAGCGCTTGAAGCAACGATGTTACCAGACTTCATGTAGTCAGTGCCGCCAGCAAAGTCAGTTAGGATTGCGCCAGCTTCACGAGCAATAAGCTCACCTGCTGCCATATCCCAAGGTTTTAGGCCTAGCTCGAAGTAACCATCAACACGGCCAGCAGCCACGTAACAAAGGTCAAGAGCAGCAGAGCCGCTACGACGGAAATCAGCACATTCAGTGAATAGCGCACCAACGATCTTGATGTAAGACTCAGCGTGTTGTTTCTGCTTGAATGGGAAGCCTGTTGCTAGAACAGTACCTTGAAGGTCTTTTAGTTGAGCAACACGAATACGTGCACTGTTTAGTTGAGCGCCGGCACCGCGTTGTGCAGTGAATAGCTCGTTTTGCATTGGATCGTAAACACAAGCAACTTCAGTTTTGCCCTTAATACGAACAGCGATAGAAACCGCGAAAGTTGGGTAACCTTTTACAAAGTTAGTGGTGCCATCCAGTGGGTCGATGATCCATTGTACGTCTTTATCTTTACCTTCGATAAGACCTTGTTCTTCAGCAACGATACAGTGCTCAGGGTAAGACTGCTTGATAGTATCGATGATGATGTATTCTGCTTCTTTGTCTACGTTAGTGACAAAGTCATTAGTGCCTTTAAGAGTAGATTCTACTTTATCAGTGTTTTCTAATGATTTAGCAATATGATTGCCTGCCTTTCGCGCAGCGCGAATAGCAATGTTTAGCATTGGATGCATACGAATTTCCCAACGGATGTTAAAGAACAAATGAAAGCGGCGGCGAGTATACCAGAGATAATCAAAAAGGGAAGTGGTTATTTTTTGCTCTAATTGCGGCCGACTGAGTGTACAGAGCATACTGCGGACGAGAACAATAACCAAGAATGAGAAGAGAGGTCTGCTTGCCTCTAGGGTGTCTTAAAAAACTATGATAACATTCTGCGGTTTTAATTTAGGTAGCAAACACAGATGTTGGATCAAGTAAAAATTGTACTCGTAGGTACCTCTCATTCAGGCAATATTGGCTCAGCAGCTCGAGCAATGAAAGTGATGGGTTTAAACCAACTAGTATTAGTCGATCCACAATGTGAAGTGGATGAACAAACTCTTGCTTTAGCTGCGGGTGCTGGTGATATTGCTCAAAATGCAAAGATTGTCGGCACATTAGAAGAAGCGGTTGAAGATTGTGGCCTTGTTGTGGGTTCTAGCGCCCGCTCTCGTACATTAGAATGGCCAATGCTCGAGCCACGTGAATGCGGTGAGAAATTTGCAGTTGAAGGCCGAAAGCATCCGGTTGCGCTCGTGTTTGGCCGAGAAAGAACTGGTTTGACAAACGAAGAGCTACAAAAGTGCCACTACCATGTTTGTATTCCCGCTAATCCTGAGTACAGCTCGCTTAACCTAGCTATGGCTGTACAAACTCTCAGTTACGAAGTGCGAGTTGCACACTTGAACTTAGAGCAAAGCCAGTTTTCCCCAAATGAATCGGAAGGATACCCGCGTCATCGAGAACTCGAAATGTTCTTCGAGCATCTTGAAAAGGTGATGGTTGAGACCCAGTTTATTAACAAAGAGCAACCTGGACAGGTGATGAATAAGTTGCGCCGTTTGTTCTCTCGTGCTCGACCAGAAACCCAAGAACTTAATATTCTACGAGGCGTTTTGACTTCGATAGAAAAGAAGTTCTGAGTAAATAATAACCACTTTAGGTGTAAGGATGAATACCTGAGTAAAATGGTCAAATAAATACTTGACCAAATTACTCAGGTATGGAAAAATCTTAACCATTACAAACCATGTGGATACGGTGTGGTATGAAACTTACATCTAAAGGAAGATATGCGGTGACAGCCATGCTGGATGTGGCACTGCATTCGCAACAAAACCCTGTACCTCTGGCTGATATTTCAGAGCGTCAAGGGATCTCGCTCTCTTACTTAGAGCAGCTATTTTCAAAATTGCGTAAAGCAGGTCTCGTTGCCAGCGTTCGTGGTCCTGGTGGTGGTTACCGACTTGGTGCCGACGCTCACAGTATCGCTATTGGTACCGTGATTGCTGCCGTTGATGAGTCAGTAGATGCAACCAAATGCCAAGGTAAAGGAGATTGCCAAGGTGGAACACGTTGCCTTACTCACACGCTGTGGCGTGACCTAAGCTCTCGCATTAGTGACTTTTTGAATAACATCACTCTCGGTGAGTTGATGACAGACAATGAAGTACTCGAAATTTCTGATCGTCAGGACATTGATCTGGCGGTAACCCATGGGCTATCAAACAAAAATACAACCGCCGCGCCCATCGGTGTAAACGTCCGCTCTTAGCGGTCAGCTTTTTACATTGGAGTAGAGAATGAAACTGCCGATTTATCTTGATTATTCCGCTACATGTCCAGTTGATCCACGTGTTGCTGAAAAAATGGTTCAGTACATGACAATGGATGGCACATTTGGCAACCCAGCGTCACGTTCGCACCGTTACGGCTGGCAGGCAGAAGAAGCGGTCGATACTGCTCGTGAGCAAATTGCTGACCTTCTAAATGCAGATCCTCGCGAAATCGTATTTACATCTGGTGCGACAGAATCAGACAACCTTGCAATTAAAGGTGCAGCGCACTTTTACTCGAAGAAAGGCAAGCACGTCATCACTTGTAAAACAGAGCACAAAGCCGTTCTTGACCCATGCCGTCAACTTGAGCGTGAAGGCTTTGAAGTGACTTACCTTGAGCCAGAATCAAATGGCTTGATCGATCTAGAGAAGCTTAGAGCAGCCATGCGTGATGACACCGTGCTTGTGTCTATTATGCATGTAAACAACGAGATTGGTGTGGTTCAAGACATTACAGCGATCGGCGAACTGTGCCGTGAGCGTAAAATTGTTTTCCACGTGGACGCTGCGCAATCTGCTGGTAAATTACCAATCGACGTTCAAGAGATGAAAGTTGATCTAATTTCACTTTCTGCTCACAAAGTTTACGGTCCTAAAGGTATCGGTGCACTTTATGTACGTCGTAAGCCTCGTATTCGTCTTGAAGCGCAAATGCACGGTGGCGGTCATGAGCGTGGTTTCCGCTCTGGTACACTACCTACTCACCAAATTGTAGGTATGGGTGAAGCATTCCGCATTGCAAAAGAAGACATGCAAAAAGATTACGATCATGCTTTAGCGCTTCGTAACCGTCTTTTTGATGGCGTGAAAGACTTAGAAGCAGTGACGGTAAACGGTGACTTTGAGCAGCGTGTACCACACAACCTAAACATCAGTTTCGCATTCGTAGAAGGTGAATCACTACTAATGTCGCTTAAAGATCTAGCGGTATCTTCTGGTAGTGCTTGTACGTCTGCAAGCCTTGAGCCTTCTTACGTTCTTCGTGCCCTAGGCATGGATGACGAATTGGCTCACAGCTCGGTTCGTTTCTCGTTTGGTCGTTTCACGACTGAAGAAGAAATTGATTACGCAATTGAACAAATCCGCGTTGCAGTGACTAAGCTACGCGACATGTCTCCTCTATGGGATATGTACAAAGAAGGGATTGATTTGAGCACTGTTGAATGGGCTCACCATTAATCTCAGGGATTGAAATAGAGGATTCGAGGTAATTTATCATGGCATACAGCGAAAAAGTAATTGATCACTACGAGAACCCACGTAATGTTGGTTCATTCGATAAAGAAGATCCATCAGTAGGTAGCGGCATGGTTGGCGCTCCTGCGTGTGGTGACGTAATGAAGCTTCAAATCAAAGTGACACCTGAAGGTATCATCGAAGATGCGAAGTTCAAAACATACGGTTGTGGTAGTGCAATCGCATCAAGCTCACTAGTAACTGAGTGGGTAAAAGGTAAGTCAGTTGATGAAGCGGCAGCAATTAAAAACTCTGAGATTGCTGAAGAGCTAGAGCTTCCACCAGTGAAAGTTCACTGTTCTATTCTTGCTGAAGATGCAATCAAAGCAGCGGTTGCTGACTACAAGAAAAAACACCAAGAATAATTATTCCGTAATATAATGGGAGCTTTGACGCTCCCATTCCAATCGAAATTTAGACAGACTAAGGTGCAGTATGGCCATCACAATGACAGAATCAGCGGCAAGTCGCGTAAGAGCATTCCTAGATAACCGAGGCAAAGGTATCGGTTTACGTCTTGGAGTGAAGACGACTGGTTGTTCCGGCATGGCATACGTACTTGAGTTTGTTGATGAGCTCAATGAAGAAGACGAAGTATTTGAACTCTCTGGAGTGAAAATTATCATCGATCAAAAGAGCTTAGTGTACCTAGATGGTACTGAATTGGATTACGTGAAAGAAGGGTTGAATGAAGGTTTTGAATTCAACAACCCTAACGCGAAAAGTGAATGTGGTTGTGGTGAAAGCTTCAACGTCTAATTGATTGTCCTTCTGGGCAAACGAGTCCGGAAGGCTTTACTAGGACCCGAACTTAATGAATCACTTTGAATTATTTGGGCTACCAAGTCAGTTTAAGCTGGATGGTAGCCTTCTTTCTTCTCAGTTCCGAGAACTACAAAAACGCTTCCACCCGGATAACTTTGCAACGGGCTCAGAACGTGATCGTTTGATGGCGGTGCAAAAGGCGGCGCAAATCAACGATGCCTATCAAGTTCTGAAAAATCCTATTTCTCGCGCCGAGTATATCCTCGCAGAGCAAGGTGTTGAGATCCGAGGTGAACAGCAAACAATGCAAGATCCGATGTTCTTAATGGAGCAAATGGAACTGCGCGAAGAACTGGAAGAGATTGCTGACAAGTCCGATCCTGAATCGGCGCTTTTTGACTTCGACTCTAAGGTCAGCAAAATGTACAAACAGCATCTGGCAAGCGTCGAGCAAGAGCTTGATGATGGTCTATGGGCTGAAGCCGCAGACCGAGTTCGTAAGCTAAAATTCATTGCCAAACTAAAGAACGAAATTGAGCTAGTCGAAGACAAACTCCTCGGCTAGTAAGCGTGACAAGGACCTATCATGGCACTACTTCAAATCGCAGAACCGGGCCAAAGCTCGGCACCTCATGAGCATAAGTTAGCAGCGGGTATCGACTTAGGTACTACCAACTCTTTGGTTGCTTCTGTACGTAGCGGCGATGCAACTCCACTTGCGGACGAGCAGGGCCGTACTATTTTACCTTCAGTCGTTAATTACGCTGAGGAAACGTTAACGGTCGGCCACGAAGCCAAAGCCAAAGCAGAGTTTGAACCAGAGAACACGATTATCTCTGTAAAACGTTTGATCGGTCGTTCATTAAAGGACATTCAGTCCCGTTACTCTTCACTTCCTTATCGTTTTAAAGAGAGTGAAAACGGCCTGCCAATTCTGCAAACACCTCAAGGTGACAAAAACCCGATTGAAGTATCTGCGGACATCCTAAAAGTATTGGGTAAGCGAGCTGAAGATACGTTAGGTGGTGAGTTAGCTGGTGTCGTTATTACCGTTCCTGCTTACTTTGATGACGCGCAACGTGCAGGTACAAAAGATGCGGCGAAATTAGCTGGTCTTCATGTTCTCCGTCTACTTAATGAACCAACCGCTGCGGCAATTGCTTATGGCCTAGACTCTGGTCAAGAAGGTGTGATTGCGGTTTACGATCTAGGTGGCGGTACTTTTGATATCTCTATCCTACGTTTATCGAAAGGCGTATTTGAAGTATTAGCAACAGGTGGCGATTCTGCATTAGGCGGTGACGACTTCGACCATCTATTTGCCGATTATTTAATGGAGCAAGCGGGTCTAGAAGCGCCGCTTTCTGCAGAAAAGAACCGTACACTGTTGAACATTGCTACTGAAGCTAAGATTGCTTTCTCTGAGCAAGACAGTGTTGACGTTGACGTTTTTGGTTGGAAAGGCACCGTGACTCGCGAGCAGTTCGAAGATCTGATTCGTCCGCTAGTGAAGAAAACCCTGATGTCTTGCCGCCGTGCGCTGAAAGATGCGGATGTAGATGCGGAAGATGTACTTGAAGTAGTCATGGTCGGTGGCTCAACACGCACATTGCTTGTACGAGAAATGGTTGGCGAATTCTTTGGCCGTACACCACTGACAAGCATTAACCCAGATGAAGTTGTTGCAATCGGTGCGGGTATTCAAGCAGACATTCTCGCGGGTAACAAACCTGACTCTGAAATGTTGCTTCTTGATGTGATTCCACTGTCGCTCGGTATTGAAACCATGGGTGGTTTGGTCGAGAAGATCATCCCCCGCAACACTACGATTCCCGTTGCGCGTGCGCAAGAATTTACCACATTCAAAGATGGCCAAACGGCGATGAGTGTTCATGTGGTACAAGGTGAACGTGAAATGGTTGATGACTGTCGTTCACTTGCTCGCTTCTCGTTAAAAGGTATTCCTCCGATGGCAGCGGGTGCGGCACATATTCGCGTGACTTACCAAGTTGACGCTGATGGCCTTCTTTCTGTTACGGCAATGGAGAAGAGCACTGGTGTTCAATCAGAGATTCAAGTAAAACCTTCTTACGGCTTAAGTGACAATGAAGTGGCGGATATGTTGCGTGATTCAATGACGCACGCAAAAGAAGACATGCAAGCTCGTGCCTTAGCTGAGCAGCGTGTTGAAGCCGACCGAGTGATAGAAGGTTTGATTGCAGCGATGCAAGCTGATGGTGATGACTTACTATCAGAACAAGAGAAACAAAACTTGATTAAAGCCATCGAAGCCTTGATTGAGCTGCGTAATGGTGATGATGCAGATGCGATAGAGCAAGGCATTAAAGATACCGATAAAGCGAGCCAAGATTTCGCATCACGCCGTATGGATAAATCGATTCGAGCTGCGTTGTCAGGTCAATCAGTAGACGATATATAAGAGATAAGTAGTTATGCCTAAGATTATTGTATTACCACACGACGATTTGTGCCCAGAAGGTGCAGTGTTGGAAGCAAACTCTGGTGACACCGTTCTAGACGTAGCGCTAAAAAACGGTATCGGTATTGAACATGCGTGTGAGAAGTCATGTGCGTGTACTACCTGCCACGTAATCATCCGTGAAGGTTTTGATTCACTCGAAGAAAGTGAAGAACTAGAAGACGACATGCTAGATAAAGCGTGGGGTCTAGAGCCTGAGTCACGCCTAGGGTGTCAGGCGAGAATTGCTGATGAAGACTTGGTAGTAGAAATTCCTAAATACACACTCAACCACGCTTCAGAAGATCACTAAAACTATCTTCCCAATATAGGGAAGAAGCAAAAGGAAGATGAGCAATGAAATGGACAGATTCTCGCGATATCGCGATTGAACTTTGTGACAAGTTTCCAGATGTCGATCCAAAAACAGTGCGTTTTACCGATCTTCATCAATGGATCATGGAGTTAGATGAGTTTGACGATGAGCCAAACCGTTCTAATGAAAAGATTCTAGAAGCCGTTATCATGTGCTGGATGGACGAAGCGGACTAAGTCTGTAAAACACAGCCTAGTTAACAATTCTTACTAAAAAAAGCGGACCTTTAGGTCCGTTTTTTTATCCAATTGACATTTTTGCCCTACATAATGCTAACATCCGTGAGTTATTAAAAAGAAGCAGCGTAGGCAACGCTGCTATAAGACAAGGAGAAACCATGTCTACACAGATGTCTGTATTTTTAAGTCAAGAGTCGGCAGCACCACATTGGGGTGAAAAAGCACTGCTTTCATTCGCTGAAAACGGCGCAACTATTCACTTAGGTGAAGGTCATGATCTCGGCGCAATTCAACGTGCAGCTCGTCAGCTAGATGGCCAAGGAATTCGTTCTATTTTTCTTTCTGGTGATAACTGGGATCTAGAGAGCGTATGGGCTTTCCACCAAGGGTTCCGTAACCCTAAAAAACATGGCTCAGTTGAGTGGGCTGCATTGTCTGATGAAGATCAAACAGAGCTTCAAGCTCGTATTACTTCGACTGATTTTACCCGCGATATTATCAACAAAACGGCAGAAGAAGTTGCTCCTCGTCAGCTAGCGACAATGGCTGCTGAATTCATCAAATCAGTTGCGCCGAAAGGCACGGTGACAGCTCGTATCGTCAAAGACAAAGACTTGTTGGCAGAAGGTTGGGAAGGTATTTACGCAGTAGGCCGTGGTTCTGAGCGTACTTCTGCGATGCTTCAGTTAGACTACAACCCAACAGGTGACGAAAACGCACCTGTATTCGCATGTCTTGTGGGTAAAGGCATCACCTTTGATTCCGGTGGTTACAGCTTGAAGCCTTCTACCTTCATGAGTGCAATGAAAGCTGATATGGGTGGCTCGGGTACTATCACTGGTGGCCTAGGATTAGCTATCTTGCGCGGTTTAAACAAGCGCGTAAAACTGATCTTGTGTTGTGCTGAGAACATGGTTTCTGGCCGTGCCCTTAAGCTTGGCGACATCATCACTTACAAAAACGGCAAAACCGTTGAGATTATGAATACCGACGCGGAAGGTCGCTTGGTGCTTGCCGACGGTCTTATCTACGCCAGTGAGCAAAAGCCTGAGTTAATTATTGACTGCGCGACGCTAACAGGCGCAGCGAAGAATGCGTTAGGTAACGATTACCATGCGCTAATGAGCTTTGATGATGAGCTATCGCATCAAGCGCTTACGGCGGCAAACCAGGAAAAAGAAGGCTTGTGGCCGCTACCACTTGCTGACTTCCATCGAGAAATGCTGCCATCTAATTTTGCCGATTTATCGAATATCAGCTCTGGTGATTATTCTCCAGGTGCAAGCACTGCAGCTGCATTCTTGTCTTACTTCGTTGAGGACTACAAAAAAGGCTGGTTACATTTCGACTGTGCGGGTACGTATCGTAAAGCCGCTTCTGATAAATGGGCTGCGGGAGCAACGGGTATGGGTGTTCGTACACTTGCTCGTTTCCTCAATGAGCAAGCTGGAAAATAAGATTGATTGCAGCACTCTCTTGTTTGAGTGCTGCTCTTACCCAGTAAGTCACTTTAAAAGCACAACTATTATTACAAGTACAGAAAGGAAATTTTATGGCTCTAGAAAGAACATTTTCAATCATTAAGCCTGATGCTGTAGAGCGAAACCTAATTGGTGAAATCTACAATCGTATTGAAAAGGCTGGCCTACGTATCATCGCTGCCAAAATGGTTCACCTGACAGAAGATCAGGCAAGCGGCTTTTATGCAGAGCATGAAGGTAAAGAGTTTTTCCCTCCTCTAAAAGAGTTCATGACATCTGGTCCTATTATGGTTCAGGTATTGGAAGGCGAAAATGCGATTGCACGTTACCGCGAGCTAATGGGTAAAACCAACCCAGAGGACGCGGCATGTGGCACTTTGCGTGCTGATTACGCACTCAGCATGCGTCACAATTCAGTTCATGGTTCAGATAGCCCTGAGTCTGCCGCTCGTGAAATTGAGTTTTTCTTCCCTGAATCAGAAGTTTTCTCTCGCTAACTCGTTCATGCATCACTTTTGCGTGATGATCTAGTTCGTAATAACCTCGGAATTGTCCGAGGTTTTTTATTCCGCGTTCTCCATTTCATCGGCGAGTTCATTCGTAAGTACTCGCGAAGACGTTGGCTAATCTGAGCACCTTACAGGGGGGAAAGCTTAGTTACGTGTGTTTCTTCTCACTGCTTTCTCTGCACCACTTCTACGCTTTTGCTGCCGGTTGTCTAATCATTATTCTCACCGTAAAGTCTGATTGAAATTTAATCGTTTTTATTTTAATGCCTTAGCAAACTCAGGGTCTTACACCCCTTGTTGTAGCTGAATAAAGGCTGTACAATTCGCGCCCTTATTCTTGTTTCAGTCATTGAGAGGCAACATGACCACTGAAAAAATCAATCTACTCGACTTTGATCGCAAAGGCATGCGTCAGTTTTTCGCGGAAGAACTTGGCGAGAAAGCGTTTCGTGCCGATCAGGTTATGAAGTGGATCTACCATTTCGGTGTAGATGACTTCGAAAAAATGACAAACATCAACAAGAAGCTGCGCGAAAAGCTTTTACACAAGTGTGAAATTAAAGCACCAACTGTAGCAGAAGCTCAGCATTCTTCAGACGGCACGATCAAGTGGGCAATGAAGGTTGGTGATCAGGATGTAGAAACGGTTTACATTCCAGAAGATGATCGCGCAACGCTTTGTGTATCTTCTCAAGTAGGTTGTGCATTGGAATGTAAGTTCTGCTCAACAGCACAGCAGGGCTTTAACCGTAACTTGAAAGTTTCAGAGATCATCGGTCAGGTGTGGCGTGCTGCACGTGAAATTGGTCTTGAGAAAGAAACAGGCCGTCGCCCAATTACGAACGTCGTGATGATGGGCATGGGTGAGCCGCTTCTTAATATGAAGAACTTGATTCCAGCACTGGAGTTAATGTTGGATGACCTTGGCTTTGGTTTGTCGAAGCGTCGCGTAACCGTATCAACATCAGGTGTGGTTTCTGGTCTTGATCAGATGACGGGCAAAATCGACGTTGCGTTGGCGATCTCTCTTCATGCACCAAACGATAAGCTGCGTAGTGAAATCATGCCAATTAACGATCGTTGGGATATTCAAGATTTCCTAGCATCCGTTCGTCGTTACATTGCTTCATCGAATGCAAACCGTGGCAAGGTAACAGTCGAGTACGTGTTGCTTGATCATGTGAACGATGACATGGACCATGCACGCGAGCTGGCTGAATTGATGAAAGACACACCATGTAAGATTAACTTGATTCCGTTTAACCCGTACCCAGGTTCACCTTACAAGAAACCAAGTAACTCACGTATTGATCGCTTCCAAAAAACATTGATGCAATACGAGCACACAGTTACGGTTCGTAAAACACGTGGTGATGACATTGATGCCGCATGTGGTCAGTTGGTCGGTGATGTAATTGACCGAACTAAACGTACGGCAATGCTGAAAGCGTCACGCGGTGCCGATACCATTGAAGTGAAAGCTGTATAAACGACCGGAATTCAAAAATAGCCAGAGCCATTCGCTCTGGCTATTTTGTTTATTGTTTAGGACATTTTCGCCAAGATTTGGGACTATCACTCTTCAACTTAAGGTTATTTGGGTATAATTTCGAATTCCTTTGTCAAAGTTTGGACAAAAGCTTGAGCTATCTGTTAGTTTGAGTGTAAAGAGTTTTTGTCTTCGTTGCGCATTCGCTTATCATGATATGTAACACTAACGATGACACCGATAATTCTCAGCACTTTCTCACATACGTTTTGCTGATTTTTGCAAAACGGGTATTCGCACTCAGATCGCTGAGAGTTTCTTAAAATTATTATTTTTGGTTAACGCGTTTAGGCTAGCTATCTTTAAAGAGGCTTAAGAACAATAACGAAAATACATGACTACGTTAGCCACTAAAACAGATTAAATACCGCCATTATGACAGAACACGAAAATACGAATGAAGTGCCACTCTCTATTGAAGCTGGCACATTACTGAAAAACAAACGTGAATCCTTGGGAATGAGCCAAAAGCAAGTTGCCGATCGCCTGAGGCTTCGCATTTCTGTGATTGAAGATATTGAAAATAACCGATTTGAATCTCAACAAGTCGCGACATTTACACGTGGTTACTTACGCTCTTACGCTAAATTCGTAGGTCTTGATGAGAAGGTGGTTTTGACGGCGTTAGAGCAGACTGCCGATGCTCAGCCTCAAGAGCAAGAAATTGAAATGCAAAGCTTCTCTCGTAAAACAAAAGACGAGAAGCACAATAGCCGTATTATGCTCCTTACTTGGGTTATCGGGCTGGTCATTATTGGCATTTCAGCGGCATGGTGGTGGCAAAACCAACAAGAGAATAGCCTAACTAAGGAAGTAACGGATTCAAGTGTTGAAGCGCCGCAGCCCACTGCTCAAGAATTAGCTGATATCGATTTGATGACGGCTGAAGAGTTAATCGCAAGCACTCCTGAAGAAGTTGCTTCAACTAATGAAGACGTTGCTGAATCGACTGAAGCACCCGTTGAGCAAGGGGCGGATCCTTTGCTGACTGAAACTGAAAATACAACAAGCGTAGATTCTGAAGAACCTGTTGCCGTGATTGAAGCGGCGGAAGAGGAACAGCCTGCGCCAGTAGTACCTGAAGGCATGACACTTCTTACTATGAAGTTTAAAGCGGACTGTTGGATTCAAGTGAAAGACACCAATGGTAAAACGCTGGTAAGTGGTACTCATAAGCCAGGACAAGATGTAGAACTTACCGGAAAAGCGCCATTTAAAGTGATATTAGGCGCACCGGAAGGGGTTACAATGACATTTGCAAGTGAACCTGTCGACCTTTCTGGGTATACTTCAGGCAAAGTAGCTAGATTCACTCTACCGTTATAAAAAATTATGCAACACGAATCTCCAATTATTCGTCGTAAATCGACGCGTATTTATGTGGGTGATGTGCCAATTGGTGATGGTGCGCCAATTGCAGTACAGTCAATGACTAACACTCGCACGACTGACGTAGAAGCGACAGTCGCTCAAATCCGAGCACTAGAAAAAGTCGGCGCAGATATCGTTCGAGTTTCTGTACCTACGATGGACGCAGCAGAAGCTTTCAAACTGATTAAACAGCAAGTTTCTGTACCATTAGTGGCTGATATTCATTTCGACTATCGTATCGCGCTGAAAGTTGCGGAGTACGGAGTTGACTGTTTACGTATCAACCCTGGTAACATCGGCAATGAAGAGCGCATTCGCGCTGTTGTTGATTGCGCTCGCGATAAAAACATCCCGATCCGTATTGGTGTCAATGGTGGATCTTTGGAAAAAGATCTACAGATGAAATACGGTGAGCCTACGCCAGAAGCCTTGGTTGAATCGGCGATGCGTCACGTAGATCATCTCGATCGTCTTAACTTTGACCAATTTAAAGTTAGCGTGAAAGCTTCAGACGTTTTTCTTGCGGTGGATTCATATCGTCTGCTGGCGAAGAAAATCGATCAGCCTCTTCATTTAGGTATCACAGAGGCGGGTGGTGCTCGAGCTGGCGCTGTTAAGTCATCTGTTGGCTTAGGTATGCTGTTATCTGAAGGGATAGGCGATACGCTGCGTATCTCTTTGGCTGCCGATCCAGTTGAAGAAATCAAAGTCGGTTTCGACATCCTTAAATCTCTGCGCATTCGCTCTCGAGGCATCAACTTTATTGCGTGCCCAAGCTGCTCACGCCAAGAATTCGATGTGATTGGTACGGTGAATGCACTGGAGCAACGTTTAGAAGACATCATCACGCCAATGGATGTGTCTATCATCGGTTGTGTGGTAAACGGCCCTGGTGAAGCAGAAGTTTCTCACTTAGGTCTAGCAGGTAGTAACAAGAAGAGCGCATTCTACGAAGATGGTAAACGCCAGAAAGAGCGCTTTGATAACGATGACCTTGTGAATAAGCTAGAAGCTAAGATCCGTGCGAAAGCAGCTATGATGAATGGCGAAAACCGCATCGAAGTTAAAGTACAAGATTAATCTCAACGAGAATTACGGTAAGTATTGTGGCAAAAACAATTCAAGCAATTCGAGGCATGAACGATTGCCTCCCAACTCAGTCGCCACTGTGGCAAAAATTAGAAAACACAGTGAAAAATGTAATTAGCGCATACGGTTATAACGAAGTGCGCATGCCAATCGTTGAAGAAACAAACCTATTCAGCCGCGCTGTTGGTGAAGAAACAGACGTCGTTTCAAAAGAAATGTACACTTTTGATGACCGTAACGGCGACAGCCTAACACTTCGCCCAGAAGGTACGGCGGGTTGTGTACGTTCATGTATCCAAAACAGCCTGATCAACCGTGATGAACAGCGTCTGTGGTACATGGGGCCTATGTTCCGCCATGAACGTCCGCAGAAAGGTCGTTACCGTCAATTCCACCAGTGTGGTGTTGAGGTGTTTGGTCTAAATGGTCCAGATGTTGATGCAGAGCTTATCATGATGACGGCGCGTCTATGGCGTGAGCTAGGTATCAATGAGCATGTCCGTCTTGAGCTGAACTCTATCGGTTCTCAAGAAGACCGCGCAGACTACCGTACTGCACTGGTTGCATTCCTTGAGCAACATATTGATGTGCTAGATGAAGATTGTAAGCGTCGCATGCACACGAACCCATTGCGTGTTCTGGATACGAAGAACCCAGACGTTCAAGCTATTTTAGGTGATGCGCCTCGCCTTTCAGATTACTTGGGTGAAGAATCTAAAGCACACTTCGCAGGTCTATGTGAACTTTTAGACGCCGCAGGTATCAAATACACAGTTAACGAACGTCTAGTTCGTGGTCTGGATTACTACAATCGCACGGTATTTGAGTGGATCACTGAGAGCCTAGGTGCTCAAGGCACTGTATGTGGCGGTGGTCGTTACGATGGCCTTGTAGAGCAATTAGGTGGTAAACCAACACCAGCGGTTGGCTTTGCAATGGGCCTAGAGCGTCTAGTACTGATGCTAGAAACGTTGGAACTGACAGACGTTCGTCGCAGTGTTGACGTGTACGTAGTCACAGCGGGTGAAGGCACCATGATGGCAGGAATGAAGCTAGCAGAACAGCTTCGCGAGTCTGTTCCAGGCGTTCGTGTGATGAATCACTTCGGTGGCGGTAACTTCAAGAAACAGTTTAAACGCGCAGACAAAGTTGGTGCTGTTGTAGCATTGGTTCTGGGCGAAAACGAAGTTGCGGATAATACCGTAGTACTGAAAGACTTAGCTGGTGGTGAGCAAGAGACTTACAACCAAGCAGAAGTTGCAGAAAAGATCGCAGCACTGATTTAAGTCTTTTAGTAATCTAACAAAATTACATCCTAGTTCGTAAGCTAAGGCTCCCAAATGTGGAGCCTTTAAACGAAATAGGAACAATGGCAGCTAAGCTGCCATTTACATGTTTTAAGAGGACAGGAAGTGGAACTTTACGATACTGAAGAGCAACAAGTTGAAGCCATTAAAGACTGGTGGAAGGAAAACGGCAAAGCCGTCATCATCGGTGCGGTTGTTGGCTTAGGTGGTCTATTTGGCTGGCGTTACTACCAGGATTCTGTGATTCAGGCGAGTGAAGCAGCTTCTCAAAGCTACACGACAGCAATGAATGCTTTGCAAGACAAAGGCACTGATGCTCAAGCTGACGTGAAAGCTTTCATTGAGTCAAATGAAGTAAAAGAATATTCAGTATTGGCTGCGCTACAACTTGCTAAAGCACAAGTTGAAGCTCAAGACCTTTCTGCTGCATTGGAGCAACTGAAGTGGGCGCAAAGCAACACTCAAGATGCTGCGTTGTTACCATTGATTAGTTACCGCATTGCGCGTATTGAGACGGAAATGGGTAACTTCGACGCTGCAACGGCAGAGCTGAGTAACGTCACTGATACAGCATGGACAGGTCGTATTGCTGAACTTCGTGGCGATATTGCGATTCGCCAAGGTGACAAAGATGCTGCGTACGCTGCGTATACTGAAGCTCAGCAAGCGGCAGATGCAAGCCCGACACTACAAATGAAATTGGACGATCTGGCGAAATAAGGACCGCATTGGATGAAAAGAGTCTTTAAGAAAGCCTTGCTAGGGGCGTTAACAATGGGAGTACTTGCCGGTTGTGCAGGTGAGAAAGACACCATTGTAATGGCGCCACTACCTCAGGTAAACAGTCAGTTTACAACCAGTAGTGAGTGGAGCACATCGGTTGGCGATGGTGTTGGTCATTACTTTTCAAAACTATCCCCTGTATTTGCGAATGATACATTGTTCGTGGCAAGTCGTGATGGCTTAGTAAAAGCGCTGGATCCTGAGAATGGTAAACAACGTTGGCAAACGGACCTAGAAGAAGATGTCATTGCTCGTCTCTCTGGTGGTATCACAGCGGCATACGGAAACCTTTACATTGGCTCTGAGAATGGTGAAGTCATCTCTCTTGACCAAGAAACAGGTGAAATTGTTTGGCGTGTCAAAGTTGGTGGTGAGGTACTGGCGAAGCCAGTTGCAGATTCAGGCCTTATTATCATCAATACTAGCCGAGGCATGTTGATTGCCCTTAATGAGAGTACAGGTGAGCAACGCTGGGCATTGAGTACAGAAGTGCCGAACTTAACTTTACGTGGCGACAGTACTCCGACTGCAATTGGTGGCGGTGTATTTTGGGGAACGGCAAATGGCCGACTCGCAGCTGCTATCGTTGAGCGTGGTCAGTTGATTTGGCAACAGCCTGTTGGTACGCCAAAAGGCGCGACAGAAATTGATCGTTTGGTTGACGTTGATTCATCGCCAATTGTGCTAGGCGGTACTCTTTTCACCATTGGATACAATGGCCAACTTATCGCTATTGACTTGCGTTCAGCGAACCCGATTTGGAAGCGTAATTACTCATCTGCGACAGACATTTCTACAGATGGTAGTCGCATCTTTGTGATAACGGAAAAAGATCATGTTGTTGCCGTTGATTCACGAAGCGGAACTGAGTTGTGGGAAAACAGCTTGCTTGAGCACCGACAACTTACAGCGCCAGTTATTGTTGGCAATTATCTCGTTGTCGGTGACACGCTTGGTTACCTTCACTGGATGGATCGTTCAACGGGCGAATTTGTTGCGCAGCAGTTTGTCGATGATAGCGGCTTGGCTGTTGGCCCGACGTTATTGTCGGATGGTTATGTGATTACAACTCGCAACGGCGATGTAAAGAAACTAACCATTAACGAATAATATCGTGATATAATTCACATTCGGCTCCTGGCTGGTGACAGCTAGGAGCCGTTTTGTTGTTTGAATTTATTAACCCTGACGTGGTTATAGGTAAAAAGCTGGTTTGATTTGGCATCGAGCAAGTCGTTACCTATAACTACAGAAGAAAGATTATTGTAGAGGTTGTTATGGTACCTGTTGTAGCTCTAGTAGGGCGTCCGAACGTAGGTAAATCTACACTATTTAACCGATTGACTCGCACTCGTGACGCGTTGGTTGCGGACTTTCCAGGCCTAACGCGAGACCGTAAATATGGCCAGGCGAGACTTGGTGAAGAGCACGAATTCATTGTGATTGATACTGGTGGTATCGATGGCACAGAAGAAGGCGTGGAAACAAAGATGGCAGAACAGTCATTAGCCGCGATTGATGAGGCTGATGTTGTATTGTTCCTTGTTGACGGTCGTGCTGGTCTGACACCTTCAGATGAAGCAATTGCTGCGCATCTGCGTAAAATTGAAAAGCCAGCGATGCTGGTAGTAAACAAAATCGATGGTATTGATGCCGATGCGGCGTGTGCTGATTTTTGGCAGCTCGGAGTGGATGATATGTACCAGATTGCGGCTGCTCATGGCCGTGGTGTGACCGCTTTGCTTGAGCGTGCTTTATCTCCATTCTTTGATGATCTATTAACAAGTGAATCTGAAGAAGGTGAGATTGAAGACCTGACTGGATTCGAAGACGAAGAGCCTCTTGTTGAAGATTACACTGAAGAAGACGCAGAAGCTGAATTCAAGCGCCTTCAAGAGCAGCCGATTAAGTTGGCGATCATCGGTCGTCCGAATGTAGGTAAATCGACACTGACTAACCGTATTCTGGGTGAAGAACGTGTAGTTGTATACGATATGCCAGGTACAACGCGCGATTCTATCTACATCCCGATGGAACGTGATGGACGCGAATACGTACTAATTGACACCGCAGGTGTTCGTCGTCGTGGTCGTATCAATGAAACGGTTGAAAAGTTCTCTGTTGTTAAGACGCTGAAAGCGGTAGAAGATGCAAACGTCGTTCTACTGGTGATTGATGCACGTGAAAATATTTCAGACCAAGACCTAAGCTTGCTTGGTTTTGCACTGAATGCTGGCCGCTCAATTGTCATCGCCGTTAACAAGTGGGATGGTCTAGACAGTGACGTGAAAGAAAGCGTGAAGAAAGAACTGGACCGCCGTCTAGGATTCGTCGACTTCGCGCGTATCCACTTTATCTCTGCGCTGCACGGTACTGGCGTTG
Organism: Vibrio sp. 947; assembly: GCF_033339115.1. Taxonomy (NCBI): domain Bacteria; kingdom Pseudomonadati; phylum Pseudomonadota; class Gammaproteobacteria; order Vibrionales; family Vibrionaceae; genus Vibrio; species Vibrio sp. 947. The sequence continues at coordinate 51,394 of NZ_JAWOTX010000008.1, forward strand.
GTCACTTGTTTGAATCTATTCAAGAAGCATATAACTCGGCGACAACGCGCGTGGGTACGTCAGTACTGACGCGTATCATGAAGATGGCAGTGGATGATCACCAGCCGCCAATGGTTCGTGGTCGTCGTATCAAACTCAAGTACGCACACGCAGGTGGTTACAACCCACCGATCGTTGTTATCCACGGTAACATGGTTCGTGAATTGCCAGATTCGTATAAACGTTATCTGATGAACTACTTCCGTAAGTCTCTGGAAATTATGGGAACACCGATTCGCATTAACTTCCACAACAGTGATAACCCATACGAGAACCGTACGAATAAGCTTACGCTATCACAAGAGCGTAAACGTAAGCGTATGATGTCGATGGTGAAAAACCGCAATAAATAATGAAATTCGAATACCCAAGTTTCTACTTGGGTATTTTTTTATCAAAAGTAATCGTAAAAATGACTATCACAGCAACAAAGACTCGTTTTTGTCATCAAACATGGCAATTAGAAGCACAAATACAGCTCGTTCAATCTACGGAAGAAGTGACTTACGTTATTACAGATGTCACGCCGTTCCATCCCGTTAGTCACATATGGCCGGATCACCCTGCAGATAAAGGAACGTTGAAGGTGAATGGGTCTGAGCATGACGTAGTAGATTGCCAAGTTGGAGCAGTGGAGCAGGAGAGTGGTGCTTTGTATGTGGGTAGTGACATCCCTGTAAAGCGTGATGCTGAAGGTTGGGTGTTTGTCGTCGTGCATGTTTTATCACGTACGGAATCATTTGCAATTAATGACTTGGTAACATTAGCGGTAGATAAAGACTATCAAAATGCTTTGAGTCGAGGCCACACAGCAGGACACTTAGCGTATTTGGCGTTGAATAAAGTACTAGCGGAAGACTATTGGCGAAAAGACGCAGACCGCAAAGACCCACATGGTTATTATGACTTTAATAGCTATGCGCAAGTCACGAGTTATGTCACTCCAGACAAGTGCCTCGATACGTACCGTTTAGGCAAAACACTCCGTAAAAGAGGATTAAACAGTGCAGATATGCTGAATGACCTCCAGGCGATTGCAGAAAAAGTGAATGGCCAACTGGTTGAATGGCTTCAAAGAGATGCGATGATCACCATGGAATGCCACGGCGATAGATTAACGGATTCTCGCTATTGGAAGTGCGATTTAGGGGAAGGTCAATTAGCGGTAATCCCTTGTGGTGGAACGCATGCGAGCCATTTAAATGAGTTTGCTTTTATCCAAGTTAAACTCGTTGAGCTCGACGCTCAAACTATCGAAATGCACACCAATGTAAACACTGCTTTTTGAATAAGATCTTTTTATTAAATTCTGATTTTTCGTTTAATTAAATCTCTCTAAGGTTTTTTATTCTGCCTTAAATTGGAATGCAGAATATGTAACTTATGCTTTCGGTGTGTGGTTATATAAATATTCTTTTAAGGGGTGATCGCTGATCAAGGAGTAAATATCAGACGATCAGTATAAGATCCTACGTATCAAGTATGGTTAACGCCTCGTGAAACTTGTTGGGGCGGTGATGAAGATCAACATACTTGTTCGTTATTTTGAGTAGCATGCGTTACTCGAAATTGCTTAGTTTAGAGAGAGGAACGGGATATGCAGCAGAACATTTGCCCGACTTGCAATGTCGAACTGGAATGGACAGGACAATACCATTGTGCACAGTGTGAATCGGATTTTAAAAAAGTAGGTTTTTGCCCTGATTGTGAGGCGGAGCTGGAGAAGCTGCAAGCATGCGGTGCTGCGAGTTACTTTTGCAATGTGTGTAATGAACTCAAGTCAAAATCACGTGTCCGATTTGAGTTCCAGAAAATCAGTTAACCAGAGTTTGTATTCAGTTAACGGTAGAGCGAACGTCGCCTTCGGCTAATCGAGTAATCAATACATCTCCCGATTTTACATCTGAAGATTGCGTAATTACTTTTCCTTGCTCAGTTTGAGTAATTGAGTAACCTCGTTTCAATGTCGCTAGTGGGCTGACGGTGTCTAACTTCTCTGCAGCAATCGCGAGTTGATGGCGCATAGTCAGTAACTTGCGATCCATTGCATCCATGAGCTTTTGCTCAACACGTTCTAGCTTCGACTTCTGCTCGGCAAGGCGTGTTACAGGAGAATTTAATTGCAGCCGATAATGTTGACGCTCGATTCGCTGTTGACGCAAGGCAATAAAACGACTCATCGCTCGCTGTAAGCGCATGTCCAACTCATCTAACTGTTGCGTCTGACGTTGCAAGCGATAGCTTGGGTGCTGTCTCTCTAGACGGTGCACTAATTGAGCAGATTGCTGCTTTTGTTGTGCTAGGTAGTAACGCATCGCGCTCGCTAACTTATGCTGGCGGGTAACTAAAGCTTGATCTTTGTGGCTGTTATCACGGCTTACTAGCTCAGCGGCTGCTGATGGAGTAGGCGCGCGTACGTCGGCGACAAAATCAGCTATTGTCACGTCAACTTCATGTCCAACGGCGCTAATAATAGGAATTTGGCTTGCTGCAATCGTGCGAGCTAATATCTCGTTGTTAAAGCACCATAAGTCTTCTAATGAACCACCACCTCGGCCCACAATTAGCACATCACATTCATCACGGCTGTTAGCGCGACCAATGGCTTGTGCAATTTGAATGGCTGCGTCCTCACCTTGTACCACTGTCGGATAAATCACAACAGGTAGGGAAGGATCACGACGTTTCAATACGTCTAAGATATCGTAAAGCGCGGCACCAGTTTTCGATGTGATGACGCCAACACGTTTAGGGTGCTCAGGCAAAGATTGCTTATTGATTTGCGCGAACAACCCTTCTGCTGCAAGCTTCATTTTCAGCTCTTCAAACTCTTGTTGAAGACGGCCATCACCTTCCGGTTGCATGCTTTCGATGATCAATTGGTAGTCACCGCGAGGCTCATAAAGAGAAAGACGAGCTTTTACTAGGACTTGATTACCGTTAGCGGGCTTGAAAGTAACGCGGCGATTGTTACCACGAAACATGGCACATTTAACTTGAGCGCGAGAGTCTTTAAGAGTGAGGTACCAGTGACCAGAGACAGGAGCTGAAAAGTTGGATATCTCTCCGACGAGCCAAACGATCCCCATTTCGTTTTCAAGGAGTAAGCGAACTTCTGCGTTGAGACGAGAAACAGTAAAGATGTTTTGATTGGTCTTGGAGAGCACAGCTAATCTCTTAGACGTGAGTATGGAAATTAGCGGCAATATAATACATAGCAAGGGGGTAATTGCAAGAAAAAAATTAAAAAATTTGTGGTCAAGCGATTGCGTTAACCGTATAATCCCTCCGCAATATCTAATCCAAATGTAGCCAACAACCTAAAACTGGTTACCCTCATTATGCGAAACGATGAGATTGGATTGTCTTTTTACTCCTCTAATTGTGAGATATTGCAAATGCTAAGAATTGCCAAAGAAGCGCTGACATTCGATGACGTACTACTTGTGCCAGCACACTCCACCGTTCTCCCAAACACAGCTGATCTTCGCACTCAGCTAACTAAGAACATCACCCTAAACATCCCAATGATTTCAGCGTCTATGGACACTGTTACTGAAGCTCGTCTAGCAATTGCGCTAGCGCAAGAGGGTGGCATTGGCTTTATCCACAAGAACATGTCTATTGAGCAGCAGGCAGCCGAAGTTCGTAAAGTTAAGAAGTTCGAAGCTGGTATGGTAACTGACGCGGTTACTGTAAACCCTGACGCGACCATCGCTGATGTTGTTGCACTCACTGAAAAGCATGGTTTTGCAGGTTTCCCTGTTGTCACTGAGAGCAATGAGCTTGTTGGTATTATCACTGGTCGTGACGTTCGTTTTGTGACGGACCTTTCTAAGAAAGTATCTTCAGTAATGACGCCAAAAGAGAAGTTGGCAGCAGTTAAAGAAGGTGCAACACGAGAAGAAGTGCAAGAGAAAATGCACGAAGCTCGTGTAGAGAAAGTATTGGTTGTGAATGATGAGTTCCAACTAACCGGTATGATTACTGCGAAAGACTTCCACAAAGCAGAACGTAAACCAAACGCATGTAAAGATGAGCGTGGTCGCCTACGTGTTGGCGCAGCAGTTGGTGCTGGTGCGGGTAACGAAGAGCGTGTTGCTGCTCTAGTTGAAGCAGGCGTTGACATTCTACTTATCGACTCTTCACACGGACATTCTGAAGGTGTACTAAACCGCATCCGCGAAACTCGCGCTGCTTACCCAGATCTAGACATCATCGGTGGTAACGTAGCAACAGGTGCTGGTGCTAAAGCACTAATCGAAGCTGGCGTAAGCGCAGTGAAAGTTGGTATCGGCCCTGGTTCTATCTGTACAACTCGTATTGTAACGGGTGTGGGAGTTCCACAAATCACTGCAATCGCAGATGCGGCAGAAGTGGCTAATGATTATGGTATTCCGGTTATTGCTGACGGTGGTATCCGTTTCTCAGGTGATATCTGTAAAGCAATCGTAGCTGGCGCATCATGTGTGATGGTTGGTTCTATGTTTGCTGGTACTGAAGAAGCGCCGGGTGAAGTGATTCTATACAATGGCCGTTCTTACAAGTCTTACCGCGGCATGGGTTCTCTTGGTGCTATGTCTCAAGGTTCTTCTGACCGTTACTTCCAGTCTGACAACGCAGCGGACAAGCTAGTACCAGAAGGTATCGAAGGTCGTATCGCATACAAAGGCCGTCTAAAAGAGATCGTACACCAACAAATGGGTGGTCTACGTTCAAGCATGGGTCTAACTGGTTCTGCAACTATCGAAGATATGCGTACGAAAGCTGAATTTGTACGTATCTCTGGTGCTGGTATGCAAGAGTCTCATGTACACGATGTTCAAATTACTAAGGAAGCACCGAACTACCGTCTAGGGAACTAATTACCCAACGGAAACGTTTGCTTTTTCCTTGAAGCATTAAGAAGAGGCGAGTACACTCGCCTCGGTTTTAATCACTTAGCCTTAAAAAGACTGCTCAAAATGACTAAAAATATCCATGACCAACGTATTCTGATCTTGGACTTCGGTTCTCAGTACACTCAATTAGTAGCACGCCGCGTACGTGAAATCGGCGTTTACTGTGAACTATGGAGCTGGGATGTAGAAGAAGCGGATATTCGCGAATTCAACCCAGATGGCATTATCCTATCTGGCGGTCCAGAAAGCGTAACGGAAGAGAACTCTCCACGCGCGCCTCAATATGTGTTTGATTCTGGTGTTCCTTTGCTTGGCGTATGTTACGGCATGCAAACCATGGCGGAACAGCTAGGAGGCAAAGTAGCGGGCTCTAACGAACGTGAGTTTGGCTACGCTCAGGTTAAAGTTTCTGGTGAATGTGCTCTATTTAAAGACCTTGAAGCAACTCAAGACGTTTGGATGAGCCATGGCGACAAAGTAGTAGAGATCCCAGCCGATTTCGTAAAAGTTGGTGAGACAGACACTTGTCCTTACGCTGCGATGGCGAACGAAGAGAAGAAATACTACGGTGTTCAGTTCCACCCTGAAGTGACACACACAAAAGGTGGCCTACAAATGCTTGAGAACTTTGTTCTTGGCGTATGTGGCTGTGAGCGTCTATGGACTTCGGAATCTATCATCGAAGACGCGGTTGCTCGCATTAAAGAGCAAGTGGGTGACGACGAAGTTATCCTAGGTCTATCTGGTGGTGTTGATTCATCGGTAGTCGCGATGCTGGTTCACCGTGCAATCGGCGACAAGCTAACGTGTGTATTTGTTGATAACGGTTTACTTCGTCTAAACGAAGGTCAACAAGTAATGGATATGTTCGGCGACCAATTTGGTTTGAACATCATCAAAGTTGACGCTGAAGAACGCTTCCTAAAAGCACTTGAAGGCAAGTCTGACCCAGAAGAGAAGCGTAAGACTATCGGTCACGTATTCGTAGATGTATTCGATGAAGAGTCTAAGAAGCTGAAAAACGCGAAATGGCTAGCTCAAGGTACGATTTACCCTGATGTAATCGAGTCAGCTGCATCTAAGACTGGTAAAGCGCACGTGATCAAATCGCACCACAACGTAGGCGGTCTTCCAGATGACATGGAAATGGGTCTTGTTGAGCCACTACGTGAGCTGTTCAAAGATGAAGTACGTAAGATTGGTCTAGAGCTAGGCCTGCCTTATAACATGCTTTACCGCCACCCATTCCCAGGTCCAGGTCTAGGTGTTCGTGTTCTTGGTGAAATCAAGAAAGAATACTGTGACTTGCTACGCCGTGCTGATGCTATCTTTATTGAAGAACTGCACGCAGCTGATCTATACAACAAAGTATCTCAAGCGTTCACGGTATTCCTACCAGTACGTTCTGTTGGTGTAATGGGCGATGGCCGTAAGTACGATTGGGTTGTGTCTCTACGTGCGGTAGAAACTATCGACTTCATGACTGCTCATTGGGCACACCTACCATACGACTTCCTAGGTAAGGTATCTAACCGTATTATCAACGAAGTTGATGGCATTTCTCGTGTTGTTTACGACATTTCAGGTAAGCCACCAGCGACTATCGAGTGGGAATAATGCTCCTTTAAGAAAGGTCTGGCATTAACAAGCACTAAATCATACTTAAGTCCGCGTAATTGCGGACTTTTTTTGTTTTTGGCTTAGTCATTTTTGGCAATGTCTGGCAACGCCAAGCACGGTTTGACCGTGGTATTTTGATGGGTATGATTCATCGGTAATGCCATGGATTACGCCCGATACCATGCTGAGTATTTTTGATGGGGCATGGTATTAAATTTTTATATCTATCTGTTTTATAAAGATTAATTTCTGATTTTTTAGAGGTTTTTCAGCATGGTATCAAACAAGAATAATAGGTCGAAACATGCTGACTGATACCAAGCTACGCAATCTCAAACCCAAAGATAAACTTTACAAAGTCAATGACCGTGATGGCCTCTATGTTGCTGTCACTACCGCAGGCTCTATCTCTTTTCGCTACAATTACTCGATCAATGGCAGACAAGAAACCATTACGTTTGGTCGCTACGGAGTAGGAGGCATCACGTTAGCAGAAGCGCGTGAGCGTCTCAATGAAGCGAAGAGAATGGTTACTGATGGAAAGTCACCGGCCAAAGAGAAAGCCCGTGCTAAGGCGAGAACCAAAGATGCTGAAACCTTTGGTGCCTGGGCTCAGAAATGGCTGCGTGGCTACCAGATGGCTGATTCTACCCGGGATATGCGTCGCTCAGTCTATGCCCGAGAGTTAGAGGGTAAGTTTGGCAATCAGAAGCTGACAGAAATCACTCATGAAGATCTGCGAGCATTGACTGACGCGATAGTAGAGCGTGGAGCACCGGCAACAGCTGTACATACACGTGACATTGTACTCCAGGTGTATCGATGGGCGATTGAGAGAGGGCAGAAAGTTGAGAACCCGGCAGACTTGGTGAGGCCCGCCAGTATTGCTCGATTTGAACCAAGAGACCGAACGTTAACACCGGCTGAGATCGGTTTGATGTACCACTACATGGAAAAGGTAGGTACAACCCCTTCGATTCGCGCTTCGGTAAAGCTGCTGTTGCTGACTATGGTACGCAAAAGCGAGTTAACTAATGCAACCTGGAATGAAATTAACTTCAGTGAAGCGTTGTGGACGATCCCCAAGGAGAGAATGAAACGACGTAACCCGCACCTGGTATTTTTGTCACGCCAGGCGATGGATATTCTGATCGCCTTGAAGACATTTGCCGGTGGGTCTGATTACATTCTTCCTTCCCGTTATGACTCTGATGCTCCAATGAGTAGTGCGACGATGAACCGAGTTATGGATTTGACATATAAAGCCGCGCAAAAGGAAGGTCAGTCACTAAGTAAGTTTGGGCCGCATGACCTACGTAGAACAGCGAGTACACTGCTGCATGAAGCTGGATACAACACTGATTGGATAGAAAAATGCCTGGCGCACGAACAGAAAGGGGTTAGGGCCGTTTACAACAAAGCTGAGTATCGAGAACAAAGAGCATCAATGCTACAGGACTGGGCTGATATGATAGATGAGTGGACCGGTCAAAATTTTTAATTGTTTTCTATTTTATTGCGTCTTTGTAGATAATAATTTTTAAATTTTATGTTAGTAGTGGGATGAAAAGGATTTTATATCGCTAGTTCTGATTGGGCCTAATTTGAGTTATGTTGAGTATTAAACCATTTTTAACGTAACTTATATGGCAGAACAGTTTAAAGCTCTTAGCTACGGTTAAGTATTATTACCAAAATTTCTTAGGTTATGAATTATTGAAGTATTCTGAGTTTTTACTTTTCGAGCTAAGAATTTTCTTATTTAAATAAAAAACAATCCTAATATTTTACTGATAAAAAGGACACAAATACATTGTGTGTTTATGTCCTTTTAAAAGGAGGGTAATTAAATTTTTTTGTGATTTTAAAAAATGGCCGTTAAGATTCCTAATATATCATTATAACTGAATGTATATTTAATTGTTAGTCAAAGTTGAGCAACTAGCGATGGAATAAACCAGCTACTTTTCTCTATACCGTTTTAACGAACATTTAATTATCAAGTGTAAAGAGATGTGTGTTGAGTCGGCATGAGATGTACTAGCTTAAAATCACTGGATTACTTCTAAAGGTACTGACTCCATCCTTGTAACCACCGCTGAGGCTGCCTTATAAAAATTTTAGCCGCTAAATTTTTTGATAACTTTTCCGTAAGAGTTACATCTTAACTTAAAGTGTGAATTTGGTTAATGATGTGAACTTCAAATGGAATAGTTTTAGGTTTTATTTTAGCCGCTAAAATCCATTTTCAATAAATATTTATGATTACTATTTCTTAATTTATTTCTTTATTTTCGATATGTTGATTATTTAATTCCGATATATCGTGGTCATTGTAAATGATATTTTTGTTTTTAATTTATTGGTGTTTATTTTATGTTTTAAAATTTAATTTTGTTGTTATTATTAAAGTCTCTTCTGGTATTAGGAGGCAAATAAATGCAAACACTGGCACATAAAACACTAATTAATAGGAAAGCACTTCTGGAAATGATTCCACTCTCAGACCGGACTATTTATAACTTGGAGAAACGGGGTGAATTTCCACGCCGTATTGTTCTTACAAGTAGAAATGTAGCCTGGGATTTAGCTGAAGTTGAGAAATGGATTGAAGAACGTAGAAGATCTCGAATTCAGGCTAAGAGACCTGGATATTTTATAGGAGGCTAAAAATATGGGACTTGATCTTATGTCTGCATTTAATGAACTGCCTCCACCGATTGATTACGTGCTGCCCAATATGGCAGCGGGAACCGTAGGGTCCATTGTTTCTCCTGGCGGCGTAGGTAAATCAATGCTTGCCCTTCAATTGGCAGCACAGATAGCGGGAGGGCCGGATTTGCTGGGCATAGGTGATTTGGCTAATGGCTCAGTGGCCTATTTGCCTGCCGAGGACCCGACTACTGCTATTCATCATAGATTACACGTTTTGGGAACATACCTTTCTCCTACACAAAAACAAATGGTGGCCCAAAATCTGCTTATTGAACCATTGATTGGCAGGTGTCCTGACATTATGACTTCAGCATGGTTCGGAGACATCAGAAAGGTTGCTGAGGGGAAACGGCTCTTGATTCTGGATACTCTGCGTCGTTTTCATATTGAAGAAGAGAACGCCAGTGCACCGATGGCACAGGTGATCGGGAGAATGGAGGCTATTGCCGCTGAAACGGATTGTTCCATTGTGTTTCTGCATCACTCCAACAAAGGAGCTGTGATGATGGGGGCTGGCGACCATCAGCAAGCCAGCCGAGGATCGTCAGTGTTAGTCGACAATATCCGCTGGCAAGCCTATCTCGCAAGTATGACCCCCGCTGAAGCAGAAAAATTGGGTGTTGAGAGAAACCAGAGAAAATATTTTGTCCGTTTTGGGGTGAGCAAAGCTAATTACGGTGACCCATTTTCTGAGTGTTGGTTTAGACGACATGACGGCGGTGTGCTCAAACCTGCTGTTCTGGAACGGAGAAAAAGGCAGTCAGCGATGAAGCTTAAAACAGTGGTGGGGAATTGTGATGACAACTGGTAATAAGGTTGCACCTACCAGTACGGTGTTGCAGGCTCGAGTTATGATCTATCAGCCTAGCCGAAAGCCAGTACAGCGTATGGGTGAATGGATGGAAACCCGATTTGGTCGCTGTCGGGTTACAGGTCGATTAGGGCAGCGCCATGCGGATATTGTTGAGTCCATGCTGTATTTGGCTGAGCGTCGACGCGATATTTCAGACGGTGGTGTTGAGCTGTTGGTTGATCCAGCAAAGTTGCGTCGAATTTTGTCCGAGCACCAATACAGTGATAACCGACTAAAAAAGCTAGTTTGTGAATTGCGAGCTGCTACTGTTGAAATTGTTACTCCGAAGCTGGAGTTGACGGGAGAGCGTATCATTGGCGGTTTAGTTGATCATGTTGTTCCGTCTTCTATGACTCGCCATAACCCTCTGACTGGAGGCCAGCGGAATCTGTGGCGTGTCCGGTTAGGAGTCGCTTTGGTAATGCTGCTTGAGCAGGATTTGTTTCTCTATTATGAGCCAACACTTATTGCTAGGTTGCAATATGGGATTAGCCAAGCTGTTGCTCGCTTTGTACTCACACATAAGTGCGATCCTGCCGGAGGTTGGCATCTAGACACGCTTATCAAGGCCGTGAGCGGTGATGAAGTAAGTAGTAAGACAATGAGCAATCACCGAACGAGGATAAAAGAAGATATAGATAAGTTGCGTTGCATCGGCATAGAGATAAATAGTGAAAATCGGGTTAAACGACTCGCAGCGGCCCGATAGCGCCTCATAGCGGCCCGGAAGTTCCTCATAGGGGCCCGTGTATGACTCACAGAGGCCCGATTTTTTGTCTTTTTGTCAGGATATTCAGTATATCTCAGGATATTCAGGCGGTGGGACCGCCCGTTTTATACGGGCTTTACACCTTAAAGTGATAAAGCCCTATGGCTTTATCGAACGGCCATAGGCCGTTGGTTTAACGCCAAGAGGTGAAGGGCAAGATGCTCAGGAGCTCTTCTTTCTTGGAGTACAACCCGACCGAAGGGAGACAATACTTAAAATATTTTAACATGTGGATTGGCTGAAAGTGTCAATGAAAGGAGGTAGGCAGTCTTTTGCCTTTATTTAACTAATTGAAATTAAAGGAGGTGTGGTGATTTGGTTTTGTTGATTTCAATTTTCATTGACATTTGGGGGGCGGTCACTTGCTCAAACAAGGAAAGTGATAGGAAATTTGAGCTTTCTATGTAGTGACTGGAGAAAAATAATCGAGTTAAAACGCTATCTTATGACTATAAGTACGCCGTTTTTTGCTTTAACTCTTTGTTTTTAAAGAATAGTTGCTGTTGTACAAGTTTAAGCAGAACATTACAGATAATTGCAAGGACCAATGCAGGTGTTTTAGTGGTGAAAACAGGGCCGAAGTGCGGGCAGGATAGGTGAAGTAGGCCCACCAACAAGTTGATGGTTCCTATTTCACTCGTCCTTTATTCGCACCTTCGGGCTCAACGGTATCCTGCTCTACGAGGTCTCTAATTATCGACTTTAACCCTTGGAACTCCTAACCAGCTTTAAGGGGAATGACACCTATGTTTCAAAGATCTGAGGCCGCGCGTTTTTAAGGTGTCGCGCAGGTCGGACGCCAGGATAGAAAGTGACAACCTATCTTTGTAGAGGTCCACATTCACCGCTGATTTTCAGTAGGGGTAAAGGCTCATATCTATAGATTTTGGGCCGATACAGGTTGGTGGGTGCAACTTAGTCACGACAATACTAAGGGCACTCAATTATGAACACCGTACGTATTTTAGCGGCTAAAATAACTACGGCCGCTATTTCATTAGCATTTATCTCTCCCATACCGGTAGTAGCTGGGATTCCGGTTGTTGATGGAACGAACCTGACACAAAATATTATGTCAGCAATGGAGTCTGTCACTCAAACAGCCAAGCAGATCCAACAGTACCAAACTCAGTTGCAGCAGTATGAAAACCAGCTGCAAAACACTATGGCCCCAGTGGCTTATATTTGGGACCAGGCACAATCGACGATTGATGACTTAACTCATGCCACCAATACGCTTGCTTATTATCAAAACCAGCTTGGTAGCCTTGATGCTTACCTAAGCAAATTCCAGGATGTGGCCTACTACCGCAGTTCACCTTGCTTCAATGGATCTGGAGGTTGTACGCCTGTAGAACAAGCGAAGATGGAAGAAAACCGTCGCTTGGCGTCCGAATCCCAGAAAACAGCCAACGATGCTCTCTTTGAAGGCTTGAAGCTACAGCATAAAAACTTGCAGGCTGACGCTCGTCAGCTGCACCGATTACAGTCAGCAGCTCAGGGAGCAGATGGTCAGTTAGCTGCTATTGGCTATGCCAACCAGCTTGCTAGTAACCAGGTCAACCAACTCCTTCAAATCCGTAGTTTGTTAATTGCTCAGCAGAATGCTGTTGGTTCTCGAATGCAGGCGGAAGCCGACCGCGAAGCTCAATATCAAGCGTCCCGTGAAAGGTTATTTGATATGGGAGAGCCTACCGACCGTTCAAAAAATAGGGGGTTCTAATCATGCAGAATATCATTCGTGTTTTTATCGTCAGCGTGTTGGCATCTTTCGTTCTGGTAGGGTGTGGTGAGGATGGAGGGCCAAAGCCTACAACGATCAACTGTAATAACCCGAACCTGACGAAAGATCTGAGGGAAGAAGGGAACTGTCTTTGGGATATGGGCGAACGCACGGATCGCTCCAAGAATAAGGGGTTCTAATTATGAGCAAGATATTCATTCGACTTGTGATGCTACTAGCTGTGTTACTGACCTCGCAAACTGCGTCGGCGGCCATTGAGCCTAATGGTGTCTTGGATGAGGTAGCCGTGCGCTTCATGACCGCTAGTGCTACTTGGAGCACGGTAATTACAAACCATGCCGTGTGGCTGTTTTGGACGCTGGGTACTATATCTCTAGTTTGGACTGGCGGTACTTTGATCCTTAAACAAGCGGATATAAGGGAGTTCTTTGCCGAGTTTATGCGCTTTATCCTGACGTTTGGTTTCTTCCTCTGGTTACTCAGAAACGGCCCAGACTTTGCGACGTCAATCATCGACTCGTTGAGAACGATCGGTGCTCAAGCCGGTGGCCTTCCGAGAGACCTAACCCCCTCAGAGCCTATCAGCATTGCTTTCGACATTATTGTTAAAGCAGGTGAGTATTACAGCATCACAAGCCCTATAGATAACTTGTCTCTTTTCTTCATCACGCTAGCAATTTTGGCATGTATGGCGGTTGTGGCGGCTAATGTGTTGTTGGCCTTGGTAACAGCTTGGATATTGATATATGCCGGTGTTTTCGTGCTGGGGTTTGGTGGTTCGCGTTGGACTTCAGATATAGCAATCAACTACTTCAAAAGCGTATTGGGTGTCGCTTTGAAGTTGATGACAATGACTTTGCTCATTGGTATCGCTATGTCGATAATGGACGGTTTTTATGCTGATCTATCCAATGATGCCCCTATGCGTGAACTGCTGGTGATCTTTGTCGTTTCACTGGTTCTCGTAATGCTTATTCACTCTGTCCCTAATGTGGTTGCTAGCCTAGTTCCTGGAGGCAGCGCGGCGGCGGGTGCTGGCAGCATAAGTGCTGGGGCGATGGCCGGCTCGGCTGTTGCCACTGGTGGTATGGCTGCCGGTGCAGCAATGGCTACCGCTGGCGGTGCGTCTGCTATTCAGGCTGCATTTGCAAAAGCAGGTGAGAACGTAGCGAACAATACTGACGTTATGTCGAGCCTTAGCAGTGCATTTAACGGTAGCGGTGACTCTGACGAAGCTGGCTCTTTCTCCCAAGCTTCCGACCAATCTTCTAGCAATGGCGAATCCTCTGGCGGCTTTAAGGATAGTGTTGCAAAAGCGGGCCGCGTTGCAGCGGATACTGGCGCTAATTTGATTAAAGGAATGGGCGATATGGCCGGGGAGCGTATAGGCCAAACCGCTGGAGGTCGTTTAGCCAGTTCAGTACGAAATAACATGAAAGGGGACGGGGAAGATGATAAGGAGGGTGACTGACGACGCTTCTCCTGCATTTGACAACGATAGCTTAGGCGGTGGAACTGGGTGGATGAATCAAAACGGCGGCTTTGATGGCCTGTCCAGTGAGGATCAGGAAGAAGCACGCCAAGCACACGCTGAGTGGCAAGAGCGTGACCCGGAAAAGCACGCCTTCGACGTTGAGGACTACGTTTCGTATTCCCAAGAACAACAGCAGGAACGTAACGAAGAGGTTGCCAACTTTGTTAAAAAGGCCGTATGGCCTAACTAGATAAGGATTACTGATTATGGAGTTTAATTTTCCCCCCCAAAACCTTGCAGAGGTATTTGGTTTATTCGCCGTGATGTTCATTGTAATGCTGGCCTTCTATTTTTTAGGACAGTGGATGCACAGCTCCGGATACGGCCCGAAAATGAAAGTCATTGCTGACAAAATGGAGGTATTCCAAAACCGGTTAGCCGGGCGTGCTTACAAGGACATGAATAGATCGGTCGATCAAATCGACAACATGAGACGCTGGCCGTTTGGCCGACGCAAGTAGTTAGAAAGCACACGGGCCAGTGATGGTGCACCGGCCCGTATTTTCACATACATCAAACCGATTATAGTGAAGCTGTAACTCGTTTTTGGACAAAAGTGAGTTACGCGCAATCTGGTAAACCGCTTATATCAGGTTAGTAAAAATATCTTGAAACCTTAAAATCTTGTATGGGCTTATTTTCCCCAAACCCACTGTTTCTTTCTCAAAGCGGAATTTTTTGGTATTAGGAAAAAGGGGAAAAACTCATACATAAAAGGTATTTCATTTTCCTTACCCTGCAACGCATATAGTTCGTGTAACTCATGACATTGGTGTCGCAACAATCCATAAAATGGGCGCAGTACCTCAATAACCGACCACACTACATGAGGATTAGCCTTTTCTGTAGCAGACATCAAATAGTAAAAGTCGAGCATTGTTATCCACTCACCATCTACATTTTGCTGCCAACGGCTAGTCATACCTGAGCGATCAATAACTTGAATTGCATCATTTTGTAGCTTTATACGCACATCGCTACGTAAGCTCCAAATATGGTCATCAATTACAGATAACCAAAGACTAATAGGATCATCATTTTTATTGTGGTTAGTTAACACATCAAGGTTGTAGTATCGCGAACCTTTCGCAAACTCTGTAAGAGTAGAGACTATTTTTTTTTGCTTATCATTAAGACTTAATTCTTGTCGTAATCCATATGCTTGAGGTAGTACCGAACAGTTTTTGAAAAGATCCTTTATATCATGACCAAAAGCTTTCAACTCTTTATTTGTTGGATTTTTGAGATCGTTTTTGAGCTGGTGATCAAGGATAAGCACTATTTTCATCAAACGTTCAAAGCCTGTTGCAAGCTCGAATAAACCCGAATAAAACAAACCTCGATGAATTTCATCAATATTAGCGTTTCTTAATGAGTTTAATCCCCCCAAAAGACTCGACATTGTCAAATGTCCCTCTTGGGTAAGTAATCTATAATTTCGACTAAACATTTTATGTATTCTTCCAGAAACCTAACACCCGTAGCACGTACGGCTTTGTAGTGAAGGTGAAGCCGCAACGGGAAAAACCTCGCGGTGCCTGCGTGTTGTTATGACTTACTTGTAAACACTGTCTACGTCGGTTTTAGAAACACTACCAGCACCGAAATCACTTAACACTTTTTCCAGTGCTATTGCTCCGTGTGAATCGAGCATTATTGGTGACTTATTCGACGGATTACATATACCTAGAGAACAGGTTACAATCTCAAGATAATGATTAAACTCATTTCCAGAATGGAATATGTACTTATTTTCAATAGTGGCGCCCGAATTATCCCAAGACTTCGTGACAGCAATTTCTTTTGTAAATTGATCTTTCCGATTAAGAGCAATCTTTTCCCATTTTAAATACTTATCTATAGCCGCGATATTTTCATCTACATATTTACGAGCTATTGAAATACTAGGTTTGATCCCGTCACTCGAAGAAAGGTAGCTATCCATTTTAATGTTCAGTACTTCATCGCCATCACTCATTTCTAGAAGTGAGACAAATGTAGGACGTACCTTATACTCTGATAATAAAGAGTTGAATTCTAAAGATTGTACGTTTGTTGACAAGCGATACTCTTTACTGACACTTACGCAACCACTAATTGCGGCAACTATTACCACAAAGAATAAATATTTTTTCATTTAATTTTCCTAACGACTAACCAGAAAGAGTCATAACGTGTAGTTCAATTGCCGACTGCTGGCGCTAATATTGGGAACCAAAATTCGTGACAGTAGGAGGTCAATTGGAACGTTTTGTTAGCAACCGTTTTCACGGTATATTTATAATTCTTCGTTTAGTATTTTACTCAAAACGGAATAATTTGTTCTTCGTATTTTAAAACATCGAAATATACCTAATTTTTCAATTTCATTAAATAAACTTAAATCATTTATTGAGAATACATGTTGTAGTATTCTATCTTGTTCTTCCTGATGAAACCCTCGGTTTAATGATTCAATAATAATATCTTTAACTACGCTATTAATATTTGATATTGGTGTTCCATATTTATAAATCTCATGAACACCACCGATATGACTTAAAATAGGAGTTTTACCTATACCACTCTCGCCAAAAAGAATGATTGGCTTCATATCTTTGTTACTAACCGCTTTTTTTAATTCTTGAATATCTTTTCTAAATTCACTTTCACTGACAAACATATCTTTTTCCTGCATGAATTATATACTCCATGTTACCTTTAGGTTGCTAACAGTGCTTTTTCAGCAGACATTGTCTTTATAATATTTTTAGAAAATACAGATACCATAGCAGCAATGTATTGTTCTATAGGTCTTATTCTTCCTACACTCACAAATTACAGAACATATCTGTATAGTCTTGAGTGCTCAATTAGACTCATAATCTGCCATTACAAAAAGTAGGTCAAGAACTGACTTAAGAAAGTCGTCAGGAATCTTGAGATAAACAATTCTGGGGCATTTTCGTGCCAGCTAAGATCAAGCTGACACGTTGATGGACAAAAACGACTTTGGGTTGGTACCCCGATGCATGCAATTCGGATAAGCTAAGTTTGGTCAAAATCTACCTCACTAAAGTCTATCCAGTTGGTGGCCATTCATACATCAACATAGAGGTATCTACAGTCATGCTACCTCTATGTTTCTAGCATATTTATTGGGAATCTTAAGACCATTTTAAATAAGGCTATTTCTTCAGATATTTCTGAAGCTTGCGCTTCATAAGGTTTAGTGTGACTTTTTCATGGTGGTAGACATATATTAAACTTACTCCATTCTCTTTACATAAACGAGCCTTGCGGGCATCACGTTCTAAGTTCTTTTTGTAAGCATCTTCACCACCAAAAAAATCAACTGAATCAGTATGCTGCTTACCTTGGTATTCTATCGCTAGTCGTAGTTCTGGTAGGTATACATCAAGCCTTTGCTTACCAAGCCATGTTGGTGAGGCTTCTCGAAGAATACGTTGCTCGATCATTAAATCCTTGGTGAATAGGAAAACTTTATTCTCATTTACCCACTTTTGTCTGCCAAGTGCTTGTTCAAGATTATCACAAATCCAACTCCAACCAGATTCGTGCTTTTTTCGTTCAGCAAACGCTTCATAGGAATAATGTAACGATGGAGAAGGTTCTCCATATCGAATTATGCTTTCTTCAACACCGTATTCTTTTATTACGCACAAATGACAAATGTCTTTTAATCTAGGCAAGCTTACTAACTCTGAAAGCATGAATCGTTCACTGTTGTAACTATCATGGCTAGAAGCTTTCTTAGGGTCAGAAAGTAACTCTTCATGAAACCCTTCCGTGCATGAACACAAATACCTTTTACCGTCACTTTGGTTTACAAACGTCATTTCATTGTGAGCACAACGAAATAAGTCGTACTCACATAGGTACAAACTTTCAGGTGACAATGTTTCTTCAAGCAAAGAAAGGCAGTTGATTGAAAGCTTACTTTTGATGTCTAGTCGAGGCAATTGAACACGTAGATCTGAATAGGTGTAGTTAATTTGCTTTTTTAGCTTTTTTGAAAAAGTTGGTTCAAAAATTTGCTTATCAAAGCAATTAAAAACTGGTTTATATTCGAACTCGTCATCTTCAAAATTTCTCTTTACTTTTATAGTCATAGATAGATTCAAAGCAAGTTCAAAGTCTTCAATGGAAGCGAGAGAGTGCCCATATAGAAGTGACGTTTTATTTTCAATTGAGCATTCAGCATCAACCAACAAATTATTGATCACCCTATTATCACCACTCACTTGATTAGAAAGGCACTTCTTAAACGAGTACAATAGGCAGTCGGCAAATGAAGTATATGTTTTTTTCTCTAAACTTATAGCAATTTCATTTTCTAGGCTTTGCTGGCGTAACGTTATGTTTATCACAAACTGCTCCATAGCTAAGATCGTACTGGCACACTTCTGGATGCTTTCAAAAAGCTAACCGAAGTCAGTAGAAGTCAAGGTTGGCTGTATATTTTCACACCTTCACTTAGAATGAATTTAACCGCCTCCAATGCAGCCATCTTCCCCGTCTCTTTTACTCCACCTTGCAAGATATCTCCAACAGGCTTCTTCTGTGTCAAAGAATCAGGCATCGAACTTAATGCTTCAAGGCCTTTAGGAGAAAGCCTGATTCCAGTAGCCTTTATGGTGGCACGTTCAGAGCGAACAGGAAACCTAGTCCAGAGATAGTCAGCCTGATACAGCCAACTCATGGTATCTCGGCAGATACCCTCAAGCATGACGCAATTTTCTTGATAATCTGATTGGTCATAGTATTGGGATACTTGATGAGCAACCTGTCTATAGTCAAAGTCCGTTTCATTAGGAAAATTTTTGTAGCACTGACCTAATATCTCGGAGACCGTCAGATTGAACATATCGATATTTTTCAAGATTATCTCCTAACTATTATTCGACAGTCAGCACTATAGTTTCATTATGAAAACTAAGTCAAATAACACGGAATGTTTTGATATAAACGATCGGTGCTAGCACGGAATGGGGCAAAAGCGTGTTTTGGGTTTTAGCAACAAGAGTCAGTACCACTTACACTGACTCGATATTGAGGTAGCGTTACTTGGTCGAGGATTTGCTTGGCTTTAAGCCGGGAGTGTTTCCTGGAGTTTTTTTGTTGTCACGTCGACGTTGATCTGGCTTGCCGGTCGACTTGGCTATTGGTTTTGGCCCTGGTTTCAAACCCATGATTTGATCCTTTTTATTTAACGAGGTTATTCCTCGTTGTATAATCTTTGGGCAGTGTTGATGGCTTTCAAGATGTGTATGAAAAACAATCTAAAAATATCCCCAATATTTCTTGTTAGTAACTCATGTTTTGATGCGTTTTAAAATGTACTGCGACAAGTTGGAGGCACAAGATGGATAGAATTACCTCAGGTCCACGACGGCTTAGTGTTGAAGAGATACAAGAACTTCGTCGCGATATGGAAGAATCTTCAATTTGGGCCAAAGCCGAACTAAAACGCCGACGAGACGCAAAAAATCAAAAAAATTCTGCGCATGGTATAGATGATGGTATCGAGAAAGGTGGCATTTCTAACTAGCTGTTATTTAGATGTATTTTGTGCTCGTTGATCTTCGAGTGGGAATAATTTTCCTCTAGACTGTTGAGTTTATAAGAACCAGCCTTCGGGCTGGTTTTTTTGTACTTCAAGTTTGTGAAGAGGTGGCTCAACTTTTTTGTGAGAGATATATACATGCGGTTAAATTAAATATATATTCATTTTAATTGTTTGATTATCATAAATGGTATTGCTATGGAACAGGCTGACGTTACCTCTCTCATTCCCATCCTTATTACTCTTTTCCTCGCGCTGACCACAAGAAATGTCGTTGTTGGTTTATTCGCGGGTGTGGTGAGTGGTGTCGCTATGCTCGAAGGGACATTTGTCGAAAAAGGGCCACTAGACTCGTTTAGTGCATTGATGAAAAGCTATCTACTGCCGCAATTAACTGACAGCTACAATGCGGGCGTCATTTTGCTCTTGGTCTTTATTGGTGGCTTTGTTGCCTTGATGGAGAAATCTGGCGGTGGTGTGGCGTTTGCTAAAAAGGTTACTCAATGGGTTGCGAGTAAATGCCAAGCTCAACTGTCCGCATGGTTCGGTGGTGTGGTTATTTTCTTCTCAGACCTTGGTACACCACTGATTGTTGGCCCTGTTTTTCGCCCTTTATTTGATAAGTTAAAAGTATCACGCCAAAAATTAGCTTTTATTATCGACTCTACTTCCTCTCCCGTCGCAATCTTGATCCCTTTTATCGGATGGGGCGTTTACATCATGGGATTGATTCAAAAAGAGTTTACTGCCCTGAATGTCAGTATGAGTGATTGGGATGCTTTCATTGGTGCGATCCCGTATCAGTTTTACGCCTTTCTTGCGATCGCGATTGTGCCGATTGTCTCTTTCTTCAAATTAGATTTCGGACCGATGGCGAAGGCTGAACAACTAGCAGAGCAGGGCTCCGACTTTGGGAAAGTGCAGGAGTCCATGAATGTGTTTACGCATAAAAATGCAAAATCTAGTTTTGTATGGGCACCTTTGCTCGTTATGCTGGTGGTTCTATGTACCATCCTCGTGCCACACGGTTTTCCATTTCAAAAAGTGGCAGGATCAACGTTTAGGGCTGCACTTTCTTCTGCATATTTCTTCGCGGCCTTCACTTTAATTGCGCTGATGGCGTTTTATGGAGTAAGAAAGCTTTCGGATGGTATTCAGGTTTATCTGAAAGGGATGTCAAACATGATGTCAGTGGCGGTGATTCTGGTATTGGCTTGGGCGCTTAGCTCGGTTGGGAAAGAATTAGGTGCAGCTGCATACATTGCTGAACAAGCTCAAGCCGGTTTCCCTTACTGGTTATTGCCAGCGGTTGCGTTTTTACTGGCCGGTATTATCTCGTTCGCTACGGGATCATCTTGGGGGACGTTTGCCATCATGATGCCATTAGTGATCCCAACTGCCGTCGCGATTGATGCACCACTGTTGGTTTGTATTGGTGCGGTATTATCTGGTGGCTTGTTTGGCGATCACTGTTCTCCCATCTCTGAAACTACGATTTTGTCGTCGACAGGAGCGGGGTGTGAACAGTATGAGCACTTCCGTACACAATTGCCTTACGCATTACTCAATGGAATGATCGCATTGGGGTGTTTTCTTTTAGCTGGAATCAACGCCTCACCAGTGATTGTGCTTGCCGCAATTATTTCTCAGTGTGTGGTTTATTTTGTGCTGTCTAAACAAAAGTCAACCGCGAAGCTAGAGGTGGTTTCGGCAGAACAATAAAGAGAGAAACATCACAAAGCGGAGGCTCACAGGGTCTCCGCTTTTCTTTTGAGTCAAGGTAACATTTTTCTTGTGACAAAATGTGTGTGAGGACCTATTTATTCATTTTGTCTCGCAGAATCAACGTACTTGGCTCGGTGTTTCGTATATATGATCCACTATATGTCTAGTTATTCCTCGTATATTGTATTGTTGAAATCCGGAGACTAGACATGTTTGCACTCAAACATCTTCCTCTTGCATTGAGTTGTGTCTTAGCAGCACAAGTGAATGCGAGTATGAATATTCAGCCCGATCCGCAAAATCCGAATGGTTATGTTATTGCTCGTGGTGACGTTCAAGCCGTAGAGCAAAGCAAAACTTCTGATCCTATGTATGCCATTTGGTCACAAGCATTAGAGACACGCCCGAACTCAGTGGTTGAAGCGATTGTTCCAGGGGCGACAACCAACCCAGAAAACGTGAAGCGTGTAGAGCGTGTATTCCCCGAAAGTGAGTGGGACTTCCTGACTCAAATGGCGGCACCTGAATACACTTACACGCGTTTCCTACGTGCAATTGGTAAGTTCCCTGCATTCTGTGGTGAGTACACAGACGGTCGTGATTCGGATGCAATTTGTAAAAAATCGATCGTGACAGCGTTTGCTCACTTTGCACAAGAAACCGGTGGCCATATTTCGATTGATAACGTATCGGATAATCCGCTAGGGTTGGAAGAGTGGCAGCAAGCTTTGGTTCATGTGCGAGAAATGGGATGGTCTGAAGGGCAAGAAGGTTACACAACAGGTTGTGGTCAAAATGACTGGCAAAACAAACGCTGGCCATGTGAGTCTGGACAAGGTTACTTTGGACGTGGTGCAAAGCAGCTTTCTTACCATTTTAACTATGGCGCGTTCTCTGAAGTGATGTTTGATGGCGATGCATCTGTATTGCTGAAAAATCCAGGCTTGGTTGCGGATTCGTGGCTGAACTTAGCATCGGCTATCTGGTTCTTCCTAACCCCACAAGCACCGAAACCTGCAATGCTACATGTGATTGACCGTACTTGGGTGCCTTCACAGCGTGAGCTTGATGCTGGCATTGGTTACGGCTTTGGTACCACCATCAACGTGATCAATGGTGGTATTGAGTGTGGAGAGCAAAACAAAGATAAAGGCCAACCTGTTAACCGTATTCGCTATTGGGAAGGACTTGCCGCTCATTATCAAATTCCAATTGAAGCCGATGAGACCAATACCTGTTGGCAGCAGACGCCTTACGGCAGCTTAAATCTGAATGGTGCGACAGACGTGTTGTACACCAACTGGGATGGGAACTGGAAATACTACTCAGATCGTCCGGGAGGCCACTCTTTTGAATGTGAACTTGTTGGTTTCCAAACGGCTTACTCTGCGCTAGTTGCGGGTGACTATGAGAAATGTGTAACTAACTTCTACCAATCTCATGCGGGTTGGCCAGAAGTTCGTGTAGTTGACAAGTTAGACCCAGTGGATCCGGTCGATCCGCCTGTAGGTGGTGTGGCAGCTTGGGATTCTGGCAAAGTATATAACACGGGTGATCAAGTTTCTTACCAAGGTGCTGTTTACGAAGCGAAATGGTGGTCACAAGGTAATGAGCCAACGAAAGGAGACCCTTGGAAGCTGGTTTCAGGCACTCCTACGGAGCCGCCTACAACGGAACCTGAACCACCGGTGACTGAGCCAGAGCCGCCAGTAACCGAGCCAGAACCACCAGTGACAGGCAATTTTATTCAGTGGGAGCCGGGTGTAACGCAAGTCGCTAACGGCGATAAAGTGACGTACCAAAACAAATGTTTTGTTGCGAAAAATGGCCCAGGAGTGTGGGAAAGCCCAACGCAAAGCAACTGGTTCTGGGACGAGATTTCTTGTCAGTGATCGAGTGAAAAACAACCTAACCATCTATAAAGACTCTGCTTTTTTGCAGGGTCTTTTTTTATATATGTAGTGGTTTATTTATGGAATCTAAGTTTTCAATAACAGCTTTTCTCTTTTGTTCTGGAGCCCATTAAAATTCGCGCGCATTTTTTATCAACATTTTTGAAAAAAGGTATTTGTACATGTCGACAAAACTGGCTAACCCAGCACCGCTAGGTCTTATGGGTTTCGGTATGACCACTATTCTGCTCAATATTCATAATGCAGGATTTTTCCCAATTGACTCTATGATTCTAGCGATGGGCATCTTTTACGGTGGCCTTAGCCAAGTAATCGTTGGCATCATGTGCTTTAAACGCGGTGATACATTCGGCACAACTGCGTTTACTTCTTACGGTCTATTTTGGCTAACATTGGTTGGTCTAATCGTAATGCCTCACATGGGTCTTCCTGCAAGCCCTGCAAGCTTTATGGGTTGGTACCTAGCGCTTTGGGGCATCTTCACTGGTTTCATGTTCATTGGTTCTCTATGTTACCCAACAGCGAAGCAAGTGGTATTTGGCTCTCTAACTATCCTGTTCTTCTTGCTTGCTGTTCGTGATTTCACTGGTAGCGAAGTGATCGGTGCTATCGCTGGCTTCGAGGGTATCTTCTGTGGCGCAAGTGCAATTTACTTCGCAATGGCACAAGTACTGAACAACGAATTTGGTCGTGAAGTGTTACCTGTAGGTAAAGCAAAAATCACTCGTAAAGTTGAAGCGGTTATCGCCTAAGCTGCTACTCATAATGAAGAAAGGGGGATTAACCATTGGTTAATCCCCCTTTTTTATGTCCTCAATCGGACCACTGCTTTTTCTTATTTATGTGATAACGCTATGTTGATGGTTGCTCAACAGTTTCTGCGCTATTGCTGTCTGCCGTTGGTGCTTTACCCGTTTTACGTCGGTACTTATCTTCCCAGTAATCTGCGCCTTTAATGCCCAGTGCAACAGGGTTAAATGTAAAATCGGTCACACCACGTTTTTGTTGCTCTTCGTAGTCGTTCAGTGCTTTGAGTGCAGGCTTCGACATAAAGAAGATGATCAAAATACCGATGATGTTTAGCCACGCCATCAGTCCTACGCCTACATCACCCATCGCCCATGCTAAGTTGGCGGTTTTCACGGTTCCGTAGAACACGGATGAAATAATGATGACTTTCAGAATAAACATCAGTCCATTTACTTTGAACGTACGACGAATGTAAGCAATGTTCGTTTCTGCAATGTAGTAGTAAGCCAGAATGGTCGTAAACGCGAAGAAGAATAGAGCGATTGCGATGAATGGTTTACCCACGCCAGGTAGTGCGCTTTCGATCGCCATCTGTGTAAACACAGGACCATTTGCACCAATATCCGCTGGTAGGTTTTGAACCAGGAATGTACCTTCAATCGCACCATTTACGTTGTACGCGCCAGTGATAAGAATCATGAACGCGGTTGCTGAACACACAAGTAGTGTATCGATGTAAATAGAGAAAGATTGAACAAGACCTTGCTGAGCTGGGTGATCAACACTCGCTGCTGCTGCTGCGTGAGGACCAGTACCTTGACCTGCTTCGTTGGAGTAGACACCACGTTTTACACCCCAGCCGATTGCTGCACCAACGCCTGCCATTGGTGTGAATGCGTCACCAATGATCATGCCGAAAATGCGTGGAACCTCACCAATGTTTAGAAGGATGATGACAAACGCAGTAATGATGTAAGCTAACGCCATAAATGGCACAACGACTTGGGTAAAGTTCGCGATACGCTTTACGCCACCAAAAATGATGAAAGCCAAAATGACACAAACAACCGTACCAGTGAAAATTTTAGCAAAACTGAAGGTACCAATAGCGGTTTCAATCATGTCACCTGAGCCAAATGCGGCTTCTACTGCGTTACCGATACTGTTCGATTGAACGCCAGGAAGTAGAACACCACAAGCAAAGATGGTCGCGATAGCAAAGATCCAAGCGTACCATTTTTGTCCCATTGCTTTCTCAATATAGTAAGCAGGGCCACCACGGAACTCGCCTTCGTCTTCTTCTTTATAAATTTGTGCAAGTGTTGATTCTGCGTATGCGGTTGCAGCGCCAAAGAAGGCTACGACCCACATCCAGAATACGGCGCCTGGGCCACCGAAACCGATAGCAGCAGCAACACCAGCAATGTTACCTGTACCTACACGGCCAGACAGTGAAACGGCAAGTGCCTGAAATGATGATATCCCTTTTGTTGAACTCTTCCCTGAAAGTAATAAGCGCCACATCTCAAAGAAGTGACGAATTTGTACAAAACGCGTCATGATTGAATAGAACAAACCTGCGCCAAGGCACAAATAGATCAGTACCGGGCTCCAAATAATTCCATTCAGAAAATCAACTAATGACTGCATGAGTATTTTCCCTGTTAGTTGTGTTTGTGGTTGTTTTTCACACAATACATTACCCTTTATGTAATGCAATTGTTAACTTTTTTAGCTACAAATCCTTTGTAGCGTGATGATGAACACAGAATGGAGAGTAGTTGTTAAAATTTGGTTCTTGTTGCTTATTTGCTCCTTTTAGGTAGAAGATTTGCTTGATGATTAATTATGCAGCACATTGTCATTTAAATGTGCTGCGATTTTGATGAGTTAAAAATACCAGTGGTTATGCATTTTGTGGAGTAAGTGTCTGCCTGTTTTTTGTTTAGTGATGTCCTCAGGCGTAACGACAAAGGTTAAGCTCCGCATTATCCATCACTTTTGCTTTTTCACCTTTCATTACGCTTGCTAGCAATTGACCTGAACCACAAGCCATCGTCCAGCCCAGAGTTCCGTGTCCGGTGTTAGTAAAAAGGTTATCGTATTTAGTCGCGCCGATAATTGGTGTGCCATCAGGCGTCATTGGCCTAAAGCCGCTCCAAAACTCAGCTTGGCTGAAGTCACCACAACGAGGAAAAAGATCACGGATGACCATTTCGATGGTGTTTTTGCGCTTTTGTGGAAGGGAAGCATCAAACCCTGCTAATTCTGCGGTGCCAGCTACGCGAATTCTGTCATCAAATCGAGTCATAGCGACTTTATAGGTTTCATCCATCACAGTAGATCGAGGAGAGAAGTGTTCATCTTCCATCGGGATGGTGAGTGAATAGCCTTTGACAGGGTAGACCGGAATATCAATATCGAGTTGCTTGAGTAGCGCTGTAGAGTAGCTGCCAGAGGCCACCACATATTGGTCTGCTTTAAATTGTCCTCGGTTCGTTTGGACACCTATGATCTTTTTGCCTACTGTAACCCAATTGCTTACTTCAGTATCGAACTCAAATCGGACATCGTGTGCCTTAGCAAGCTCCGTTAGTTGTTGGCAAAATTGATGGCAATCGCCCGTTTCGTCATCAGGTAGATGCAAGCCACCAACCAGTTTGTCTTTCACAAGTGCAAGCCCTGGCTCTTGTTCAATACATTGTTCGACGTCCATTAGCTTAAATCGGGTTCCGCTTTGTTCAAGGAGCTGCATGTCCTTTTCAATGGCTTGCAGCTGTTGATGTGTTCGGAATACTTGCAAGGTCCCAAACTGACGTCCTTGATACTCAATGGCGTGTTCTTGGCGTAACTGTTCTAAGCAAATACGGCTGTGGTTAGCGATCGAAAGCATGCGAGCCTTGTTAACTTGATAGCGAGGTAGGGTGCAGTTCGCGACCATTTTACTCGCCCAGCGGATCATGTCGGCATTCAGAGTGGGTTTGACTTTAAGTGGAGCATGCTCCTCCATTAACCACTTAATGGCTTTAACAGGAACACCAGGCGCAGCCCAAGGCGAAGAATAGCCATATGAGATCTGCCCGGCATTGGCGAAGCTCGTTTCCATGGCACTGCTTGCTTGGCGGTCAATGACGGTAACTTGATAGCCTGCTTGAGATAAATACCAAGCAGAGGTTAAGCCGATAACGCCGCTGCCTAATACGATGACTTCCATTGATGCACTCCACACATTTATCAGAGTGCTCAGTTTCTTTTCTTTACCTTTTGTTAACAATCGATATAAATTACACACTGCATTTAGAAAAACTATAGGCTCAAGGATGAAAAGTAATCTGATAAGTGGTTTGTGCCTATTTAGCCAAGTCGCGGAGTACAGCAGCTTTACTGGTGCCGCAAGACATTTACACCTCACCACTGGTGCCATAAGCCAACAAATTATTCATTTGGAAGCGTTATTAGGTTTTACTTTATTTGAACGCCACTCTCGCGGTATTCGTTTAACCGTAAAAGGCACTCAGTTACACCAAGCGACGCAGTTTCACTTTTCGGAACTGAGCAAATTGCTTGATGAGCTCAAAGTAGAAAAGCAAACCAATGAAATTCGTTTGAAGTTGACGCCTTCTTTTGCTTTCAAATGGTTAGTCCCAAAGCTCGAAAGCTTCCATCATGATAATCCGGATATCCAAGTACAAATCTTTGCGGAAGGTGCGCTGGTAAATAGTGAGATAAAAGACTATGACGTCGCAATTGACTATGGTCTTCATCCTTATAGAAATGCTAACGCGGAGCTGATTTTGGATGAGCATTTGCTACCGGTGATGAGTCCAAAATACCTTGAGGATCATGGCTGGCTAAAAACGTTGTTTGGTGAGCAAAAAAACTCAATGCCAGTGAAGCAATGGCAAGAGGCGACGCTACTACACGATGCGATGCCATGGGAAAAAGCGACGCGTGACTATGAGTGGCTATATTGGGCGTCAGCGATGGGGTTGGATTTTAAAACCGATATCGGACACTTTTTTAATCGAACGGATATGGCGATGTCTGCAGCCGAAGCTGGCGTTGGGATTGCGATGGCACGAATGGCACTGATTGAGGATGAATTGACGACAGAGCGTTTGGTTTCTCCATTCAAACCGATTCCTGCCAATGCAGGGTATTACTTGATCATGAACACACGTACGAATGCGACAGAAACGTTTCGTCACTGGTTACTTGGACAGTTGAATTAGCATTTTATCTCTGTGATTCATCCCTACGTTATTTGTTGAAAAATTGGGCAATATAAGTTTTAAGCAAGGTAAGTGCTTTGCTTGCCGCTATTTGAGTGATGAAAGACAGGGAAGAACATGAAAGACGAAACGCTATCTATCCATTTTGGTTACGAAACTGACCCGACCACCAAATCTGTCGCGACACCGATTTATCAAACGGTCGCGTACGAGTTTGATAACGCGCAGCATGGTGCTGATCTGTTTAACTTGGAAGTGCCGGGGAATATCTACACTCGCATCATGAATCCGACTAATGACGTGCTGGAAAAACGCATGGCAGCGTTAGAAGGCGGCATTGCTGGATTGGTCGTGAGTGCGGGGAGTGCAGCGATTAACTATGCGATTCTGACGTTAGCGCAAGCGGGCGATAACATCGTTTCTACGCCGCAACTTTATGGCGGTACTTATACCTTGTTTGCGCACATGCTCCCAAATCAAGGTATTCAGGTGAAGTTTGCTAAAGATGACAAGCCAGAAAGTTTGGCCGAGTTAATTGATGAAAATACCAAAGCGGTGTACTGCGAGAGCATTGGGAACCCTGCGGGTAATATCATCGATTTAGAACGTGTGGCGGAGCTTGCTCATGCACAAGGCGTACCTGTGATTGTGGATAACACCGTCGCGACGCCAGTGCTGTGCAAACCCATCGAGTTCGGTGCGGATATCGTAGTTCACTCTCTCACTAAATACGTTGGTGGGCATGGCACCACATTAGGTGGCGTGATTGTGGATTCCGGTAAATTCCCTTGGGCACAGCACAAAGACCGCTTTCCTGTTTTCAACCAACCAGAACCTTCTTACCACGGCGTGGTGTATACCGAAGCGTTTGGTGAGGCGGCATTTATCGGGCGTGCGCGTACCGTACCACTGCGTAATACCGGAGCCGCATTATCACCGATGAATGCATTTATGCTTATGCAAGGGCTAGAAACGTTACCGCTGCGCATGGAGCGCCATACCGAGAACACACTCAAAGTGGCTGAATTCTTGGAACAGAATGACAAAGTCAGTTGGGTAAGTTATGCCGGATTACCAAGTTCTGAACACTTTCATCTCGCCGAAAAATACATGAAAGGTAAGCCTTCTGCGATTTTGTCGTTTGGTTTAAAAGATGGTTATGACGCTGGTGTGCGTTTTTATGATGCTTTGAAAATCTTTAAGCGTTTGGTGAACATTGGCGATGCAAAATCATTGGCTTGCCATCCTGCATCGACGACTCATCGTCAATTGAGCGAAGCAGAACAAAAACAAGCTGGTGTGTCTCCAGAGATGATTCGTTTATCGGTGGGTATTGAACATATTGACGATATTCTAGCCGATTTAGAACAGGCACTAAACGCGTAAAACGATTCTTTTTTTAGCTTTGGGTTACCCATAGGCCAGTCTTTAAAAAAAGCTGGCCTATTTTTATTTTATTGTTTAAATATCAAGGGTTTTGGTGTTTTTGGTTTGTGGTATTCCAAAAGCTCATAGAGGGTGAGATTTATTCTCTTGTCACGTTTGGGTTTGTTCCTGATGATGTGTGCATGTATTACACATTGGAAGGGACTCAAATGTCTTACGTATTTCACCGTCACTGCCATGCCACGCTGCCAATCATCGATAGAGGTGAAGGTGTTTATCTATTCGATAAGCATGGAAAGCAGTATCTCGATGCTTGTGGTGGGGCTGCGGTATCAAACCTTGGCCACAGTCATCAAGCCGTTAAAAAAGCGATGTTGGAACAGATCGAGCGAGTGCCGTTTGCTCATACTGGATTTTTTACTAGTGATAACAGTGAGCGCCTAGCAGAATTGGTTTGTCAGCACATGCCTGAACAGTTCAACCATGTGTATTTAGTCAGTGGCGGATCAGAAGCGGTGGAGTCGGCACTAAAAATGGCGCGGCAGTATTTCGTGGAATCAGGTAAGCCAGAGAAAAAGCAATTCATCGCGCGTCAGCAAAGTTATCACGGCAATACCTTGGGGGCTTTGGCTGTCGGAGGTAATGAATGGCGACGTGAACCGTTCAAACCCATCTTACACCCGAGCCATCATATCGCCCCTTGCTATGCTTATCGTTATCAGCAGAGTCATGAGTCGGAATTGGATTACTCATTGCGAGCGGCGAATGAGCTAGAGGCAAAAATTCTTGAGTTGGGGGCTGATAATGTCATGGCTTTTGTCGCCGAGCCCATTGTGGGAGCCACCGCTGGAGCTGTGCCTGCCACACAAGGTTATTTCAAGCGTATTCGCGAAATATGCGACCAATACGATGTGTTATTGATCTTGGATGAAGTCATGTGTGGCGTTGGACGCAGTGGTAGTTTTTTTGCGTTTGAGCAAGAAGAGGCAGACCCCGATCTGGTGTGTATGGCTAAAGGGCTTGGTGCGGGTTATCAACCTATTGGCGCGGTGGTTGCGAATGATCGAGTCTACCAAGCTATTGCCGGTGGAAGCGGTTTTTTCCAACATGGCCATACCTTTATGGCGCACCCTGTGGCGTGCGCTGCTGCCGTGGCAACCATTCAAACCATCTTCCAAGATGATTTATTAACGGCGGTGAATCAGCAAAGTGCTTTGCTGCGTAATGAGCTTACTTCTGAATTGGCCCATTTACCGTACATTGGCGACATTCGTGGTAAAGGCTTATTTTTTGGCATTGAGCTGGTGGCGGATAAAGAAAGCAAGGCGCCTCTGAGTAAAGCCACATTGGCAGACAAACGCATCAAACAGCAAGCAATGGAAAATGGCTTAATGTGCTACCCAATGGGAGGAACGATTGATGGCGTTAATGGGCACCATATCTTGCTTGCACCGCCATTCATTATTCAGCCTCACCATATTGATGAGCTAGTTGGCAAACTCTCATTAACGCTAAAAGAGGTAGCGAAGGAATGGAATTAGAAAATCGATCTATACGAGAGCCTATCGCTATTATCGTGGCCCCAAACGGTGCAAGAAAAACTAAGTACGATCACGCCAGCTTACCCATGACAACAGACGAACTGGTTGCAGAGGCTATCGCTTGTCAAACGGCAGGGGCTGCCATGATCCATTTGCATGCTAGAGACGCCAACGGACGTCATTCATTAGACATCGACGACAACATGGCAATTTACCATGCCGTGAAAGAAGCGGTGGGACAAAACATGATGGTACAGCTCACCACAGAGGCGGTGGGCTTGTATTCTCCGCCACAACAGATGGCGTTAGTTAAAGCTGTGAAACCAGAAGCGGCTTCTTTCGCATTGAGGGAGTTAATCCCTGATCGCGCAAGTGAGAAAGAAGGGCATGCCTTTTTCCATTGGGTGGCAGAACACAACATCGTGAGCCAAATTATTCTCTACGATGCAACCGACATTGAACGTTATTTCCAACTGCGTGATGCGGGCGTGTTACCTAAAACGCATCAGCATGCATTAGTGGTGTTAGGGCGTTATCACCAAGCTCAACAGTCTTCGCCATGGGATTTACGAGGTTTGAATTTGGCGCGTTTTGTCGAGGAAGAAATTCGATGTGCCATTTGTGCTTTTGGCGCGCGAGAGCAAGACTGTTTAGCGAGTGCGATGTTACTTGGATTCGATGTGAGAGTGGGGTTTGAGAATAACCACGTCGATGTGGCAGGCGAATTAGCAATCAGTAACGCGGCTCAGGTAGAAGCTCTACGCGATGTGGCGCATCGCTTTGCGATTCCTTTACACAGTGCGCAAAGTTTGCGTTCAGCTTTGAAGTAAATCTGCTCGCGGAAAAGAAAAAAAAAGAAGAAAGGAAAGTAAAAAGGCTCCATCGGAGCCTTTTCGGTATTTGTCGTTAGTTCTCAGTTTGCGCTACAGGTTGACGAGCGGGATGTTTGATAAACACCGCGACAACAGCCGCTATCGCTAATGCAAAACAGTAGTAAGAATTGGCAACTACTTCAAGTGGCGAGAGGTTGAACACGGAACCTAGCAGCAGTACTTGAGCACCGTAAGGCAACACGCCTTGCACCACGCATGAGAAAATGTCTAACAAGCTTGCTGAGCGGCGAGGAGAGACATTATTCTCTTCCGCCAGTTGGCGGGCAACGCTGCCCGATACAATGATGGCTACGGTGTTGTTTGCCGTACAGCCATTGACCATTGAAACCAAACCTGCAATACCTAGCTCGCTTGCACGACTGTTCGCATGCTTAGAGTGGCTAGAGCCAAACGCGTGGATAAGGCTACTAACGAAATTTGTTAGAAAAGCAAGACCACCTTGGCGACGCATTAGTTCACTCAAACCACCAATCAGCATGGATAACAAGAAGATCTCTTGCATGTTACCAAAGCCTTTGTAAACGTCTTGGGCTAGATTAGTCAGTCCGTAATTGTCAATCGATGCCAAGCTCACGCCGCCAGCCAAAAGAATGCCAATCGACAGAACCACAAACACATTTACACCAGATACCGCTAGGATCAAAATAGTGATGTACGGCAAGACTTTTAGCCACTCAATATCGCCAGTTGCAGGCACTTGAGTCGCGGTACTGTTGAAAGCGAACACTGCAATCGCGATCAACGCCGCAGGTAAAGCAATACGAATGTTCTCTTTAAACTTGTCTTTCATCTCACAACCTTGAGAGCGTGTCGCCGCGATGGTGGTGTCAGAGATGATAGAAAGGTTATCACCAAACATAGCGCCGCTCAGCACAACGCCTGCGGTTAACGGTAAGCTCATTCCTGCTGATTCAGCAATCCCCAACGCTACGGGGGCAACGGCTGCGATGGTACCCATCGAAGTCCCCATTGCTGTTGCGATAAAAGCAGAAATCAGAAAAATGCCCGGTAAAATCATGCTGGTTGGAATAGCGGATAAACCAAGGTTCACTGTTGCATCAACACCACCAGAGGCTTTTGCTACCGCAGCAAAGGCACCTGCAAGCAGATAGATCATACACATTGCGATGATGTCTGGGTGGCCAACACCACGCATGAAGTGTTCGATTGAGCGGTTAAGTTTCTCTTTACTTAAAAGAAACGCAATGATGATGGCTGGTAATACCGCGATGGGTGCAGGCAGCTGGTAGAAGGCAAATTCCACGCCTTGCAAAGATAAGTAAGTGCCTACGCCAATAAATAGCGCAAGGAATACAATTAATGGGATCAGTGCGACCGCAGACGGTGCAACTGTTTTAGTAGTTTGTTGGGAACCGGACATGTAAACGACAATGTTAATGATAAGAGAGAAGAGCAGACTAATATCACATTTCTACATTGTCAACGTCTAGACGTCTAAATGGCTGTTTAAATTTTACACGTAAAGAAAAAGATAAAAGCTCGTGTTGCGTATCTCACTGATACCACGAGCTTTAGTTATGCGCTAATGAAGAGACTGTTGTTATTGCATTGATTTGGCTTTTTTGCGTTTAACAATACCTAAAACCATCCACGTAAATAAGACAGCAGCAAATGCCCATACCAGATATTTGTATTCGGTGTACAGGTTGCTCAACACGCTTAAATGTTCATATGCAAAGTGAGTTAACAAGCTGAATACCAATACCCAAACCGTCGCCGCGAGGGCGTTACCGAGCAAAAACTCTCTACGTGGCATTTTCGCGATACCACATGCAAGAGGCATAAATTGCTTCATTCCTTCAATAAAGCGGCTGACGACCAAGCACGTAGGGCCGTATTTCTGGATAGTTAATTGAAGCGTTTGCATCTTCGGGCCGGAAATGTAGCCTTTTTTATCTAACCACCCCTCAAAGTAATAACCGATTAAGTAGCCACAGGTATTACCAAAAAAGCAGCTCAGCCACGATACCATCATTACCATACTTAGGTTCATGACTTGTTCTGACGAGAGCAAAGATGCCGCGATCATCAGTGATTGACCAGGCATCGGGATACCTATCCCTTCTAGAAATATACTGACAATCAGCGCAACGTAGCCATATTGCTCAAGCAAAGGCTTCATTGACATGAGAAGTTCGTTAATATGTTCCAAAAGCTTTCCCCTAATAAAAGCGGAACGAAGTTGGAGTGATACTCCGAATGTCCTATTGGGTCAATTCTTGTTTCTCACCGTTGAGAAAAACTGACATGCCTCTGATAATTGCGCAGAATCAACCTGCAGCTGGCTTTACTCGCCGCCACGCTCTTTGGTAGCGGCGAACTAGGGAGATCCTTATGACTCTTTGGCTTTGGTGAATGCGCCATACAAATCAAGGCGGCGATGACGTAAGTTGGTGACAGAGCCTTCGGTATTAAGCTGTTTCAACTTAGTCAAATCAACATCAGCGAAGATTATCATTTCGGTGTTGGCGCTTGCTTCTGTCAAGGTCGCATCGTGTGGGAAATAGATATCCGACGGTGAGAATACGGCAGATTGTGCGTACTGGATATCGACATTATCAACACGAGGTAAGTTGCCGACACTGCCCCCAATTGCAACGTAGCATTCGTTTTCGATGGCTCGTGATTGGGAACAGATTCGTACTCGTTGGTAGCCATTTTTTGTGTCTGTCCAGAAAGGAACGAACACAATTTGTGCGCCTTGCTCGGCGAGCATTCTTCCCAACTCTGGGAACTCGCTGTCATAACAAATCAGTATGCCGACTTTGCCTGCATCGGTTTCGAACACTTGAACATTGTCACCACCGTCGATCACCCAGTCTTTTTGCTCATGGGGCGTGATGTGGATCTTATATTGAGCGTTTATTTCACCATCTCGTTGCAGCAAGTAGGCCACATTATACAACTTGCCATCCTCGATGACGGGCATACTGCCTGCAATAATGTTGATGTTGTAGGTGACGGCCATCTGCGAGAAGCGGTTTTTGATCTCTTCTGTAAAGCTAGCCAAAAAGCGAATTGCTTCGACGGAATTTTGGTCGTTTTGCAATCCCATCAGCGGCGCGTTAAAGAATTCAGGGAATAGGGCGAAATCGGCTTTGTAGTTCGCAAGAGAAGAGATGAAGAACTCAGCCTGATCGAGCAAGTCCTCTAAGTCATTCATAGCACGCATTTGCCATTGCACAACACCAATCCGAATCAGCGTTTTTTCTACATCGTGTACGGATTGAATATCCTCTTCGTAGAAGAAGTTATCCCACTCCAGTAGAGTTGCGTAGCCTTTAGAAGCACTATCCTCTGGCAAGTAACCACGCATAATACGCTTTACATCGAAGTCATTTGCAAGCTGAAAAGACAAAATAGGATCGTGAAGCTCACGGCGTTTTATCTTGTCGATGTATTCAGCCACGCTCAATTCGTCAGCATATTTGTGGTAATTCGGGATGCGGCCACCGGCTAAAATTGCTTTGAAGTTCTTACTCCGGCAAAGTTCTTTACGCGCATCATACAGACGGCGACCTAAACGCAGTCCACGGTAGTCCGGGTGAACAAATACATCGAGACCATACATGGCGTCACCGGTCACTTGGTTTTGGATGACGTTGTTCTCGGTGATGATGTCGGTGTATAGGTGAGGAAGTGAAAATCGGTTGTAGTCCACTTTGATTGTTAGCGCTGCGCCGACAATTTTTCCGTTATCCTCAATACAGATTTGTCCATCAGGAAACTGATGAATGAGATCCATGATGGTCAGGCGTGGCCATGAGCCACCAACATCAGGAAAAACAAGGTCCATTAATTCCGCGAGCTCTGGGTAATCGGTCGGCTCAATGGTGCGTAAAGAGAGTCTTGGCGTGTTGCTGTCCATATCCTACTATCCATTTATCCTTTTTAAATAGTATGGATGAGAATGCCATAAATTTGAGCAGACAGATACCGAAGTCTTTGAGTTGTTTTGGTTTACCTAAACGAGCTTAAAGAAACAACATTAACTTAGCTTGCTCTTCAGCCATTCGTGAAACACCGCTACTTTTTTAGCCGAAAGGCGATAATTTGGGATCATCACGTAATAACCATAACCGCTCTGTAAAGAAAGGTTGAGAACATGCTGAATGTCCCCTCTTAAAATCGAATACTGCGCCATAAAATCGGGAAGCAAGGCGAGCCCTTTTCCCATTCTGACAGCTTCGCAAGCTAGGTAAAAATGTTCGACGCCTACTGGTTGATAGGTAACGGGAGATTCTACAGTGTAGACAGCTTTAAATTGCTCCCATAGCTGAGGGCGAGTGATTTGAGGTATAAAAGGATAATTGCTAACAGCGTGCACACTCTCAATTGCAGGAGCATTTGTACAACCGACTAATAACAATGTTTCTTCGCACAGTAAGTGGCTGTATTCATAATGTGTGGATAATGGAAGGCAGCGAATATGTAAGTCACTTTCGTTGCTCGAATCTTTGACGTTCCCATCCCCAGTACAGACTCTTACTCGGATGTTAGGATGTTGCTGGTGGAAGTCATCAATATTAGGTATCAACCAAAGACTGGCAAAAGAAGGGGTTACGTCCACGGTGAGTAATTCTTGCTTTGAATCTGACTGGATTAAGTTGGCAGTTGCATGCTGAATAAGCTCCAAAGCTTCTGTGACTTGCGGCAGATAACGCTTGCCTTCTTCGGTTAACTCAATACCACTCGTCCCTCTTTGTATTAAAGGTAAACCCACCAATTGCTCCAGCGATGCGATTTGTTTGCTTACTGCGCTTTGCGTAATACATAGGGCATCCGCTGCTTTAGAGAAACTGAGGTAATTAGAGACCGCGACAAACGTCCTTAATGCTCGAATAGAAGGGTATTCACTGCCTTTTAACATACTTCAGTTCCATTAAACTCTGCTTAGGCAAAGAGTAGAGTATTCACGGCTTGAAGCAAAGTAAGATGCAACGTATGTGTGATTAGCTTCCTTTCTTATAAAAACTAGCTAAGCGTTTTTTGACGGATTAATCTACAAGAGTATTTTAGATGTTTATTTAATTTCTTTGAAAAATCTACAAATTAACAAGAATATTTTTCACATCAGAGATTAACCTCAATTTAGTATTGTTTATATAAAGTAAACAGACAGCTCTTTTTTCTATTTTTGTTCGGCGATCTTTAGAGGATTGTCAGTATTCTATAAAATTAAATATATTTTTCATTAATTTAAAGTTGGCATTGCATTTGCTCTTTACTATTCGAACCTTCAATGGAACTTATATTAGGAGAACGAAATGAAAAGCAATGTTGTTACTTTGATTAGCCTTTTTTCTTTAGCAACGTTTAGTACTTTATCACATGCTGCGGACTCCAACGATCATGGTGTATATGTTGGCGCCAACTACGGTTACTTAAAAGTTGATGGACAAGATGACTTTGATGATGACAGCGATGTTATTCAAGGTTTAGTTGGTTACCGTTTTAATCCTTACTTAGCGTTGGAAGGTGGTTACATTGATTTCGGTAGCTATGGTAATAACCTAGCAAATGCCGAAACGGACGGCTATACAGCGGCTCTAAAAGTTACCGCTCCCATTGCTGATCGTGTCGACCTTTACGCAAAAGGCGGTCAAATGTGGTACTCAACGGATTACAACGTTGCGGGCTTCCAAGGCAACAAAGATGATGAAGGTGTATTCGCTGGTGCCGGTGTTGGTTTTAAAGTTACTGATAACTTCTTAGTTAACGCAGAATATATGTGGTACGACGTAGAACTCAATGCGGAGAATGTCGCGAACGGTGCAAACACGGAAACAGACTTTAACCAAGCATCACTAGGTGTGGAATATAGATTTTAATATTGTTAACAACTCTAAGCCCTAATAAAAAGCGAAGCCTAAATAGCTTCGCTTTTTCTGAACTCAATCTAGTTGAGGATAATAGAGCGGTTTTTAGAATAATTGTTAGTGTCTTTTACGGTCACGCTACTATATTTAGAGCATTTCTAACATGACTGTCTAACCTTCTAACTAGTCTCGAAAAACAAAGTTTTATCACTCTATAAGTAATACTCGATAGGTCGATCGCTGCGCTACCTGACATTACATTCATGTGACCTAAAATACCGCGGACGTGTTCTGTATACTCGTTTTTTAGTTTTGAAATGTACGCCATAGCTTTAGCTAGTTGATCCCAAGCAGTAAGGCCTACGGTCGCATCTGTTGTATTATATGACCCAGACCTGAAATTCTTAGTAAAGTCAAAGTTGAAGAGACTATTTTACTTACCCAACCATCAGTCATCCGAGCATTATATCTATTGTTGAAGTCAAGAAATACGTTGCGTTCTAGGTAAGCTTGAGATTTGGGTTGTAGTGCCGACCACTCATTACTTGTAGCGGTATTGACATAACCCGGAACAGATTTTTTTCCTAGTCCATGAGCGCAGAAGTAGATGCCAGAACTTCCATCTAGCCGATACTCAATACCACCGTGAGTAAATGGCCAAAGAGGAGACATAGGAACTGGAGTTGCATCATGAGTGCATTATTTAATTTCCATACAAGTCAGAGTCTATATAACCAAATAATTTACATTGACTGTTCACGTAGTAGTCATCGTTTTCTTCATCATCAATTGAAAAAGCAAAGTACTTAAGAGGGTTCTCAGTGTCACAAGAAAGGTTAGCCATGTTATTTTTTACGTAATCCTCTATTTTATAACCATCAAAGCTTCCTTCCCAAATAATAGTACTTTCATCATTACTGAGTTCTGCGACTAAAACAATAGTTACATAGTGCTCAATAAGAGGAGTGCTTATGATGTTTTTATTTTCATAGACTGGAGAAAATTCAAAGCGACCAGTACTGTCTGTGAATGTTGATAAGTCTATTGATTTCCCTGAGGTGCTTAAACCAATACTAAGGCTAACCTTCAGGCTACTAAGTGGTTTTCCTTTCTTTGTTAACACACCATTGATTTTCGGTGTGTATTGATTA
Source organism: Vibrio sp. 947 (assembly GCF_033339115.1). Lineage (NCBI taxonomy): Bacteria > Pseudomonadati > Pseudomonadota > Gammaproteobacteria > Vibrionales > Vibrionaceae > Vibrio > Vibrio sp. 947. Next base: position 90,566 of record NZ_JAWOTX010000008.1, read on the forward strand.
ACGTGTTCGTCATTCAATTTACTTTCTTCAAAATTCATTACAATGCTCACTAATATGACGGTAATAATTCCAGCAACTTAATTTTTCACAACAATACTTTCATTTTGAAATTTAAAAATCTATATATGTTGTGTTTCTATTCAATATCTAAGGTTAATTTTGTAATTAGAGTTACATTATTTTTTGTAACTACTATTTGTAGTCATTACATCGATAGAGTTGTAATGAAACAAGCGAGTAGGGACTAACAATGAATGCATCAATCAATTCATCGAGGGAGATGAGTATAGGCTTTAGACTTAGATCTAGTTATCTCTTAGAAAGGATAGGTAAGCAGAAAACTTTTAAGTTGCAGGGCTTTTAGTACCATGCTCTCTGCCTTTTTGATTAGTACTTATGAACTTCTTGTTTACTGATTAATACTCAACGAGTTTGTAAACCTACATGGGCCAAAGGTATGCGGTAATCTATGTAGTAAGATTTCAGAAAGCATGAATGTTTGAAAAAAGAGACTATTTTAGTTGATACAAAAAAGGCCACCCGAAGGTGGCCTTTTCCAAACGTTTGGGCTGGCGGCATCTGAGTTGTGCCCTTAACTTGTTGTTATTTATTGGTTTAAGTTTTTGGGTTTTATGGTGGTAATACTTAGGGTAATACTAAAATGAAAAGTCATCCTGACTTCCAAGCCAGTTAAAGCTACCGATTACATCCATCATCAATTTAAACCCTTAAAACAATGAAGCAGCTAGGCCGCCAATAACGGCACCAACGGCTGCTCCAATTGGTGCAGCAGGACCAGAAGCCAAAGCCCCTACAGCGGCACCAGCACCAGCGCCGGAAACAATGCCGTTTTTGTACTGCGCTTTTAGTTGTTTATTTGTTGATTTACGCTGCTGTTCCTGCTTGTTCAGGTCTGAAAGACCTAGTACTGCTGTGTTTGCCGTTGTACGACCAACATCAATAAGACCATATCCCATATAAGGCGCATCCCCATTTTATTAACCTACCTGTAGCCGAGGAATGAAAGTCAACGATAACGTATTATGGAGTTTCAAGTTTAACTTTTACTCCATATGCCCTAAGAGTATTTATTGAAAATATCTTTAGCGATCTCTTGCGCCCCGTTGCGCGCATATATGTAATTGCTAATGCAAGCGCTCCCCGAACCGCTGGTGGATGTGTCGGCTAAATGCGCCCTCTATTTGATTGAACATCATGCATAACGGCACTTAAACTCGTAGAACGCGAATAGTTTGATTGTTTCGCGCTTTTTGGCTTCTTTCGCTGGCTATTGAGCGGTGTTAATCCCTTGGTGTCTTTAGGTTTGGCCGTACTTTCTGAACATTCTCTCAGTGTTCACTTTTCTGATCGTTCTCGCAGTGTTCACTTTCCTTTCTTTTCGGTGGTCCCTCGGCAAGCTCTGCAATTTTCCTATTAAGCTTTTGATTTAATTCAACTGTACCAAATCGGACACACTCATCTAGGTCTTTAATCCTATGCTGCTGGTGAAAGTGTCTTGCCCACCAATTCTGAACTAAGGCCGCTTTGAGTGTGTAATTTTTTCATCACTAAACCGTAAATATGAGCTTCAAATTTATCTTTAACTTATTGATTTAATTCAACTGTACCGATTCGGTACACTCGAAACAGATCACGAACTAGTTTCTTATTGCCGGAAGACAATAAAATTTGCCACTTTCTCTATGCCACTTTGCATGTCAGAGGTAATGCGAAGAACGACGCAGTTGTGTCTCTGTGCGATTCGAGCTAACAAATTTATGCCCCTTTCCGTGTTTAAGTCGATTAGGTGATCCTTATCAACGCAAGAGGCCATCGCTACTTTTTCTCATGATTCTGACCATAAACTGTACCATAAACTGTATAATGGTTCGCTTCAATAGTCGTTTATCAATAGTTAAAAATGAGAATCTATAAATCACTTTTACTTGCGTTCATCCTCGCACTCACAGGATGTGCTTCAGGGTCTTCAATTTTAGTTGGAGAGGCGAGAGAACCCATCGCCCCAGAAAACGTACGCCTCTATATCGAACCGCCAGAGTCATATGACACAATTGCTTTAGTTAATGCTTCAAGTGATGCAGGTTTAACAAATCAAGGGTCAATTGACTATGCAATTGAGGAGTTGAAAAAACAGGCCGCAAAACTTGGAGCAAATGGGGTTTTACTAGGAGCAACAGGTAGCAATAACTCTGTAATGTTAGGTGGACAAGGTACCGACTATCAGTACTTGATCCCAATATCTGAACAAACTGTTAGTGGTCAAGCGATTTACGTTGAAAAGCAATAAATCACCCTACTCAGAACTCCATAGCCAGCGCATTTAACTACAATCACATGCGCTGTAGCAAACTTTTGGACAGAAATGGTTTAGAGTATTTACTTAAATTAGCAAAGGACGAATAACTTCTGGTATGGAAACTCAGTGTCCAATCTAACAGGAGCAATTTAGTTAATAGAAATGCAGCTTCATCGCGACGCTCTATATGTATTGGCTAAACAAAGGTGCTGCCAGCTTCAATGCAATACCACACATGATGCATGAAATCGCAGAATCTAAAATTCGCCATGTTCTTGGCTTACTAAAAAGTGGGATCAACTTGTTAGCCAAATACACTAATCCATAAAACCAGCCCCCTGATGCGATCAGTGCCCCTATAACAAACAATAGTTTTTCATCAGGTTCCATTTGAGCAGTCACGCCCCCGAGTATCACCACCGTATCCAGATATACATGTGGATTTAAAAAAGTGATAGCCATCGCCATTAAAACGACTTTTAACCAACTCTGGGCAATGTCCGAATTTTCCAACTCTAGGTGACTTGAACCTTTCCAAGCTGATTTTGCAGATTGGTAGCCATACCAGAAAGCTTGGATTGGGCGATTGCGCAGCACGCTTCGACATTGAACCTGAAATCGCACGTGGTGCCGACTCAGTATCGTGATTTGTTGGACGATGCGTTGGCTCAAATTGGCTATCGTCTGCGTGTAGACACACTGGTGCACCCTGCTGAATTGACGCCGGGCGCGACCATGACGGTTCAGGCCTTGCTTGTGAACGAAGGGAACGCGCCACCGTATCAGCACCATTATCTGGCGTATCGATTGGTGAATGAGGACGAAGAAACCGCGTTTTTCAACGTCTCAACCGCAGATGTCATGCGTTGGCTGCCGGGTGAACACGCGACCTCCAGCAGTTTCACTTTGCCTGAAACGATCCCCACCGGCCATTACTACCTTGAGTTGGCTTTGGTCGATCGCCATGCTGAGGCAGAAGTGAATCTGGCCAATGAAGGGTTGCAGGCGTCGGGCTGGTATCGCTTATCTGACGTGACCATTCGTTAGGTCGACAGCCTTCGCCATGCTGTGGTGCGATAGACAGCAGCAAACGAAAAGCGAAAGTGACAGAAGAAAAGCGGGCAATGCCCGCTTTTTTGTACGTTGAGCGTTGAAACGACTTTCTTTGAAGACGCCTTTTTGGGGTTGGAAGACTAAGCCAGTGCTTGCGCCAGCAAGCTGACCGGGTGAATGGTTTCCAGCGCGGTGTTCTCTTCGATTTGCCATTTACAGGTTTCGCAGTCGGTGATCGCAAAATCTGCATCGGAGGCTTTGATCGAGTCAAACAGGTGCGAGCCGATTTTCATCGACACGTCATAGTTCTCTTCTTTAAAGCCATAGGTGCCCGCCAAACCGCAGCATTCGCTATCGAGGACAATCAGTTCTAGGCCCGGAATCATGCGCAGTAACTCAATGGTAAACATCACGTTGCCACTGCGTTCCAAGTGACAAGGCGTGTGATAAACCACTTTGAGGTTGACCGGTTTCATTTTCGGCGCATTGCCATTCATAAACTCTTTCAGCAGGAAGCGCGTGACGTATTCAATGTCGTTGGACACTTGGCTGTTGTCGACGCCGAGCACATGCGGGTATTCCTGTTGCAGCGTGAACGAGCAAGTTGAGGAGGTTGAAATCACTTTGGTGTGATATTCATTGACCGCAGTTTCCATGTTCTTCACGTTCAGCAATGCGTTTTTACGCGCTTTGTCATGAAAACCGTTGGCAATCAAAGGCACGCCGCAGCATTTCTCGTTGTTCAGCAAGCGCACGCCAATATTCATCGCATTCAACACCTTCACCAGATCTTTGCCCAATTGTGGGTGGTTGTAGTTGACGTAGCAGCCATGAAAGTAGGTGACTTGGCGCTGATACAGCGGCTGGCTGGTGCAATTTTGTTTAAACCAGCGACGGAACGTGCCGTGCGAGTATTTCGGCAACGCTTTGTGGTCATGCACGCCGATGGTTTTGTGCATGATTTTTTTCACCAATGGCATCGATGTGGCGAAGTTCACCACTGGTGCAAATGGCGTGGCCAGTGAGCCGAACAGGTCGGTGTGGCTCAGCACGTAGTCACGCATCAGTTTCGGATTGAGCGGTTTCTTGCCATGTTTACCCCGCGCGACGGCGATGATGTCGCCGATTTTCACCCCAGAAGGACACGCGGTTTCGCAGCGTTTGCAGTTGGTGCAGTATTTAAGCGCTTCGTCGTAATATTCCGGGTTTTTAATGCGCAGGCGCTCGCCATCCGGCCCGCACTGTTTCGGGCCTGGGTAATCTGGGTTGGCTTTTGCCACGGGGCAGTACACCGTGCAGACGGTGCATTTAATACATTGGTCAAAGCTGGTATTCAGAGGAGCAGCTTTTGAAAATGGCGCGTTCATGCGAGCACCTCCTGATCGAATGGGTTAGGGTGAGACGCTGACAATTGAGGTTCTAGGCATTGCATGATGGCGTGGTAGGCGGTGCCAATCGCGACGCCGCCACCGCACCCTTCAAACACGGGATCGTATCCCGACAACATGGAGCCGCAGCAGTACAAGTTTTTAATGGTGACGCCGCTGCGCTGTGGGTTCAATTGCGCGTTGGTTTCGACACCGAATGCCATAAAAGGGTGTGAACGGTCGGCAAAGAAGGCCGGATTGCGCCAATCAACGCGTGCTGGTTTATGCGTCACTTGCAAGCCAAAGATCGGTTCTTGGATGGCGTGTTGCTCGGCATGCAACCCTTGGCTGAAATAGCTGCCGGTTGCCATGATGTAGTTGTCGGCGCTGATGGCCATGTCGCGCAGGTTTTGCGTTTGCAGGCTAACCAGACGCTCGCCGTCAAACGTGCCGTTGACCACTTTGTCGCCTTTGAGGTGAATGCCACCCAGCAGCAGGAAGGTGCGACTGAGCGCCTCTTCAATGCGAATACCCAGCAGCGATGGTGGCATGGTCGGCACTTCGTGAAATTGCAGTTGCGTGGTGTCGCGTAGCTTCGTTAGCAGCGTTAGGCCATCGCCGTTGCCCATGATCGCGGGCATGATCACCAAGTCGTTGCGATTGGCTGCACGCATCAAACCATCGCATAGCGCGGTCCACGCGGCATCGTGTTTTAGCAAACGTGCAATGTCGATTGAGCGCAGCTCATTTGGGTTGCGGCGGTATCCGTCAAACCCCGGAATCGACAGGGTGACCGTGTGAATCGGCACACCTTGAAAATCGGGATGCTGGTGAAGGTTATCTTTCAGCATTTGTGGCTGAAAATCGCGATAGCCATCGATCGAAACCACCACAATACGCTCAAACGAAACTTCTTGGCGGTGTTGGTAAACAAATGGCTGCGATAGCCAAGTCGCTTTGAGTGTGCCAAGCGGCGTGATGCGCCCGTGATTGGCCAAATCATCTTGATGCGATAGCGGCACGTTCGCGGTGGCGAGCGTTTGACGAAACCATTCCAGCCCTTTTTGCAGCGTGCTACGACCCACCGTGTTGTACGGATGGGACGGCGCTTGTTGCTGTAATGCGTCGAGGGCATCAAACGGGTGGGTGACCGCGCTGCCATCTGGTAATTTCGCCAGCACATCAATGGAGCCGGAAGAGAAATGTAACGCGCTTTGACCCTGATTGATGAGCACGGTTTTTTTGCCAGCTTGCAGGCTGCGAATTGCAGCGGTATAACCCGCAATGCCCCCGCCGATCACGGCCACATCATAATGCATCATAATTCCGCCTCCTGTTTTTGTTGTTCTGCTTGAGGGTGTTCTGATTGAGCGGGCTGGGGCAGGTCGCTGGCACCGAGTAATCCTTCGTAAATCCAATAGCTGAATTCCGCTTCGCGCAGCGCATCACCCCAGAAAATGGGTTTGATGCCTTTCCAGCGCTCTTCTAGAAAATCGACCAACAATTCACTCGATTGACAGCCATCGACCTGACCATATTCGGAAAACAGGCTGGCCGCACGGTAGATGCACAGTTCGCCCTGACAAGGGCCCATGCCTAAGCGAGTGCGGCGGCGCAGATCGACCAAGTTGTTGACGTCGAGCTGTTTAATCGCGTATTCAATTTCGCCCGCAGTGACCATTTCACATTCACAAATAATCGCTTGGCTCTTGGCATCGTCAGACAAGAATTGCGTGGCGCGTTCACCATGGCGATAAATGGCGGATTCATACACCGGTTTGGCGATGCTGGCGGTTTTCTTGATGGCTTTTGGCGTTTCGTTTGACCCCGGCAGTGGGCGCGTGTGGGTTTCGCACGCCTGAGTGTTGCCCAGTTTCTTCGCCACTAAGTCGGTCGCCCATTCCGCCATTAAGCGGTAGGTCATCAGTTTGCCGCCGGTAATGGTGGTGAGGCCTTTGAGGCCGTCGCACTCTTGGTGATCGAGCAAAACGATGCCGCGGCTGATATTCCGGCCACTGCCATCGTCATCTACCGAAACCAAAGGACGTACCCCCGCGTAGGCACGCAGTACGCGCGTATTGGCCATGATCGGCGCAAGTTTCGCGCCTTCTGCCAACAGCACATCCACGTCACGTTCGGTGACGTGCAAGTTGTCGATCTGGTCGTAATCAATGTGTTCGGACGTGGTGCCGATAAGTGAAATGGTGTCGCCGGGCACCAGAATGTCGGCATCGGAAGGTTTACGGCAACGGTTGATCACCAAGTTATTGATGCGGTAATCGAGGATCAACAGCGAGCCTTTGGCAGGGAACATCTTGATGTTGAGGTCGGCATATTCGCAGATATGTTGTCCCCAAATGCCCGCGGCGTTGATCACTTCTTTGGCAAAGATTTCAAACTGTTGGTTGGTGCCCAATTGCAAACAGCGTACACCGAGTATGGTATCGCCTTGGCGAATCAAACTGGTGACGATGGTGCGGTTGAACATGCGCGCGCCGTGCTCTTTGGCATCAAGGACGTTCGAGGCACATAAACGGAACGGATCCAGCGTGCCGTCGGGCACTTTCACCGCACCGATCAGCGCCGGGTTCACGTTCGGTTCGAGCGCGAGTGCTTCTTTTGGCGTTAAACGGGTCGCTTCGATACCGGCATTGCCGCAAGCCTGAATAAAGGTGTCTTGAAAGCTGAGTTCGTCTTCAGGCAGGGTAATGAATAGGCCGTCAGTCGCTTCCACACAATGGCGAGCGATGCGTTTGAGCGTTTGGTTTTCTTGAATGCATTCTTTGGCCGATTCTGCATCAGTGACGGCATAGCGCGCACCAGAGTGCAGCAAGCCGTGGTTACGACCCGTGGTGCCGGAGGCGATGTCATCTTTCTCTAACAGAATGCACGCGATGCCTCGCAATGCGCAGTCTCGCATGATGCCTGTGCCGGTCGCGCCGCCGCCAATGATGACAACGTCGGTTTCCATTCGTTGATAAGCCGTCATGACCTTTACCTTATGCAACTTTAATAAACTTACAACTAGTATGTTTTTTTTTATCATTTACGTTCGATATATTGCTCACAAAAGCGCGAACGAGCGTTAAATTGATAGTTTTGGTGATTGTTTCGTGTGGGTGTGGAGAAATTAACCAACAATGTTGCTGGTATTTAACAGGGTTAGGCACATATTTGTTACATGTAAATCGATGAAAACAGGAATAAATTCGCTAACGAGCTGGTCTGATGTGCAAGCGGAGTCAAGAACGTTGTTGGTAAATGAAAACGTATGATGCCTTGTTTAATAAGCAATTGCTCAGTTTATTAGGGTTTTCTTGATTAGAAAATGGCGCGATAAAAACTAACCCTACTGATGAAATGATCAAAATGATGCGCCAATTAACAAAAAACGAGTTTGACATTAACAAACTTGTGCTCGAACGCTCATAAATTTCCTTGTTCGATTTTCGAGAGTGCTCTTCTGTGTCAGATTTGCCCACACAAAGTTTGTGTACATAACTATAAACAGGACTCTTACTTATGACTCGAACAAAACAACAGGCTTTGTTGCTTAATTCGATGAGAAGACATGGTAGCCCCATGTTGTTCAGTTCTTAAACAACATACTGAGTTTCAGGCATACCTAGCCCTGTAAGCTTGTTCAGCGCTTTGATCATAGCGTAAGTCTCACCAACTTGAGCGTTGTAGTCCCTCAGGCTTAATTTCCCACCTAACAACTGTTTTACCCGATACATTGCTGTCTCTGAGAGCGAGCGCTTATGATAACCATACCGCTTTTTCCATTTCTTGTTAGAGCCGTAGAGCTTCTGGCAACCCACTGCTAAGTTGCGAGGATGTCCTCGTTCCCAGAAGGCTGCCCCTTCTCGTGGCGGAATGAGCGGAACAGCTCGCTTGAGCCGTATGGCATCATGGCAATTCCTTGTGTCATAAGCACCATCGCCTGATATCTCAATGATTTTACGGCGTGTCTGCTTAAGCAAGTTGGGAAGTACTTCGGCATCGGTTACGTTAGATAAGCTCAGCTCTGCTGCGACTATTTCGTGGGTGCTAGTATCTACTGCGATATGCAGCTTACTCCAAACCCTACGCTTCCCGTCAGTACCATGCTTCTTGACCTTCCATTCGCCTTCGCCATAAACCTTGAGGCCAGTGGCATCAATGGCTAGGTGTTGTATCGCACCTCTGGTTTTAGTTTTAAATGAAACCTCAACTTCCTTAGCTCGACGGCTTATACAGGTGTAGTGGGGACAAACTAGCGGGATGTTAGCCAGCTTAAATACCGAGTCTAGAAATCCTTGCAGTGCTCTCAACGGCATAGAGAATATGCGTTTCACCATCAGTGCAGTAGTAATGGCTAAGTCGCTGAATTGGCGAGGTCTGCCGCGCTTGCCTTGTTTGTTTTGCTTCCACTCGGCTATCGCTTCCTCATCAATCCAAAAGGTCAGAGAGCCACGGTTTATTAAGGCTTTGTTGTACTGCGTCCAGTTAGTTGTTTTGTAACGAGGTTTAGGCATGAGGCTACGACGATTAATGGGTGTAGCCGATCAGATCGTAGCTTCTTGATTTAGTTCCATCGATTTAAGCAACAAAGCCGATATCAAAAGTCAATTTGAAGGTTTGGAACGTAGTGGATATCGAATCATAAAGTCGGGAAAATCAGTAAACATAGAAACACCATTACCTCAAATATCAATCGCAGAACAGAGTTTTGACTCAGTATTGGAAGAAATTAGTATCGCACTAAATAAAGCCCAGCAGTTGCATTCGTGGATGGTAAATCACCCTTCTGTGTGACGTTAAAGAAACGATGCTCAGGAAAACTTATATCTAGAGGCTTGCTGATGGGGCATGAAACACAGAAATGCCCCATTATTGGTTTCGTCTAACAAATTTGCGATTTCAATCAGTCGTAATTTACCCAAATATAACTCATGTGACGTTAATAATAGTTATGCGGTGAGAGTGAAATTTTAATTGGATTGGTAAGTCGCTTCTGGACAGAAGTGGTTTAGAGTTTGTGTCCTAAATCGTGCGGTTCAGATTAGTTGAGTTTGGGGAAATCTAATCGCTGACTTTATTATTCCCGATCTTTTGGCTGCGTCAACAGCCAAAAGAATACTATTTATTATTTATCGCATAAGGACTCTTATGTTTTTAAAGCTTCCCTTCTACTATTTGACCGCTACACAGCTTGTCAGCAACCTTTTTCATGAGTAACGCTCTTTCCGTTAAGAACTCTTCATAGTTATTATTCATTAACTTCACGACCGGAATTAAATGTGACTCGAGGCGCCTCTCGACTTCTGGTTGGCCAAGTGAAGATGCCTCCATTCTTTCTGAAATATAATCTGACGGCGTTTTTGCAGATATATTTCTATTTGTTCTCCACGAAATCAGTGCACAGTTTAGGGCTCTGTTGATTTGATAATCTTTGTAGTCCTTATCCTTAAGCCAAGCCTGTGGAAAGACATGGTGATACTCTCTTACTAAAACGTTTTCATACGAGGCAGGAGCACCATCAGCAAAATCAAAACCTCCAGATTTTAATCCAACAGCTAGAATAGCTCTAGCCAAACGATCTTTCCTGTACGGCCAACCCGCTGACTTAATTTCTTCTTCGCCAGCTATTGGATACAGTGCTTCGTCAAATATTTCTGGTGCTCCCTTACCAGTAGTGATGACATTCAATAACTCTTTATAATCGGCAAATGCTCTACTATTGGTTGTACGATCATATCTTTCTGTAAAAAAAGAGCGCCAAATATACTTTCTAAGAGTCGAACGAATTTCCCCTTCTTTATCTAGTCCTTCATCTGCTTTTCCCCATAGAGCCGCAAGTACGTAAACTACGACATCACTAGGGAGGCGCCTAGAATCCAAAATCTTTTCATCAGTAAGAAATGAGACCGCCTTTTTGATTCCTGTTTTAATCGTCAACCAGTTTTCATCGAACGAAGTCGCAAACTCACTCATCAGGTAAGTACCTTTGGAAGGTAGCTTATTGCTCACCAAGGCAGCAACTGCGAGAACAATATCTTCGGGTGCGTTATATCGGCTCAAATAAGGAACATCTTTTTTAAGTTCTTCTATATAACCATGAAGAGATTTTCCGGACGCAGCTTCAATTTGTGCGACAACTATATCAAACGGTGTAAGCGGTGAAGATGATGTGTTCATTTGAATAAACACATCTAACGCGACTTCTGGCTTTGTTGATACAGGTAAAGACAGGAATGGAATGTTGAATATTGAGAATTTGCTACGAAGCTTGTTTCCAAGATCATTGATTTCAAGAAGTGAGTCCATGTCTCCATTTGAAGCTTCTTTGGCCCAACCTTTGAACAATTTTTCCGCGTCGGTATCAGGGCGCAAAAGGTATACTGGTATAAGCCTTCTACTCCACATTTCGCTAGGGGAGTTTGCCCACAAAGGGTATCTCTCTCCATTCTTCTCGTATCGAGATATTGAGGTCGCAAAAAATGGAAGTTCTAGCTCCTCATCTTCCTCAATTTTAATTAAATAAGTTCTATCTTCGTATAGATCGTTCAAAGCCCTCCAAAAGGAGGTTAATCGTTGCTGGCCGTCCAAAAGATGCTCAATAATTTTCTCACCTTCCGCTGGCGCACCTACAATCGGTCGAGATATGAATGGTTCTTTCTCGCCAATCTCGAGAGTTAAAATTGCGCCGGCTGGAAGCTGTTTTAGAACGGTGTTTAGTAAAGAAGTAATTTGCCCATAACTCCAAGCTTCAAATCTTTGAAAGCGAGGAAGGACAATTTGCCTTGTTCGAATTCGTGTCATCCAATCGGGGAGTGCTCTATTTCTTGCTTCCATCATTTTTCCTTGTTTAATCGTCAAGCAGGATGCTTTTACTCTATTTATCACCGATAATGCCAAATTGATTGCATAAGACAATGATTTAATCAGCGTATCTTCAAATTTGAGCTACCCAAAAGCAGGAAAAATGACAAAACGTATATTCCTATATACGTCGCATTTAGCATTAGTAAATCTATCGAAAACTTTTGAAATGAGGCTGAAGAGGTTTGCTTTCCGTAACGCAAAACGGGGCATTTTTGATTCAGAAAGGTGCCCACAGAGAAGACTCTGGACAGTAAAAGTGAGGTACAGGTTCCCCCTAAATTAGTAAGGACTAATTTCTACTTGGCTACAGAATTCATCTTGAATTATGCGCTCTGGCCAGCTCTCGCTCTACCTCAACTAACGGATGCTTGACGTTATATGGGCAAATATCATCGATCGTTTCAGAAACATTTTTCCACACTAGATAAATATCATCACTAGATACAGTGAAGTCATCTGACTGAGCCAACGTGTCTAGTGCGTCTTGCACTCTACCGTGCTCTAGGAATGGCCCGAGCGACTTAATCAAATAGCCTCTATGGTTAACTTGATTAAACCATCTTCGCCGATAATCGTCATAATCCAATCCGATGTAGTCCCGATTTCCTGTCATCGTATCCCACAAGTTGAAAAACAAGCACTTGGTGTTACGACTAATCAGAGACTCATTTTGCTTTAGAAAATATGGGTATCTTGCATTTTTTACTCTTTTCATAACGCGCCTCTGCTAGATAAACCTGAGCTTCGACTTATGACTTCGTCAATTCTATTTGAAATAGCAACTCAACTAGGTCGGTTGAACTAACATCATCCCATCGCAAGTAACTATCCAGAGAACTTGTTCCAGAGTCTTTGCCCAAAACTTTAAGACAGACAGCTTGGTGGTCTACCGATGCAGAAACCCAGACTTTTCCACCTTGTTGACAAAGGTATGTTGAACCTCTGATGCCATCTTTTTGAATACGTTTCTTCCATGTATCAACTTTTTGTGTGGTTATTTTTAAACTCATAGTATCCCTATAAACTGAGTCCAAGAGCGAATCGCTATATACATAAATTATGTTACATAAATGAGAGAAATTTGGTCAAATTAAAGGTTATTGAAGTGTGATAGCAAAGCGAGCTAACTCATTTCGGGGCAAAAATAAGCCAGCGTTAAATGCGCTGGCTATGTGATTGTAGTTGTTGTGATCAAACTTTATTGTTTTTTCCTCGACTATTTAGCGTCAATATAAAACAAAATTAGTATAAAACCAATCAAGCGTTAGTCTTCACATCGTTCTGGATAGCGTTAAAGTGACCCATTTTCGTTCAGGCTATATTGTCTTCCGATAGTTATGGCTGTCTTTCACGTACTTGCCAATGGCTCATATAATCTCTTCGGCATCGCCTTAGCTCTGAAGTATGGTGATTTACCTACAAAACTGAAAAAGCGTTTAATCCGAAAATGACCCGCGCGCATACGTAAGCCATAATTTTTATTTTATAGGTATGGTTATATATAAAGGTGTATTAAATCAATACACGGTACATATATTTAACAACTTCCATAAAAAAGCCCCAAACCTATATGGGACGGGGCTTCTAGTTAAACTGACTTTTTCCTTCCGTGTATCAAATCAATACCGTTGGAGATCTACCGTGTATTAAATCAATACCGTAAATAGGACTACCGTGTATTAAATCAATACGCCTGATTTTTTAGCGAGCTAAGATTTTAACCTGTTTACTCATATCTTCTAGCCACAATTGAAAACTACCATTAAACGGAAAACCGCGCTCAAGAGACTTATCAATCCTTTCGTCTATTGGCTGCCAGTTCAAAGCAAACAGATTACAAATTCGCCTACCTTTAGCTACCCCACCGTTGCGAGTCTGCGTGATAAGCCCAGCTTGAACTAATATGTTTATTGCCTTTGTATTTGAATTTGTAGAGGGGTAGCCTCTATCCTTTAAATCTGCTCTAGTCAGACTCAAATAGCCGTTGTTTTTCCCGTTGTACTGTGCGGCAAGTTCATACAACAAACACTTAGCCAAGGGTGGTAATGTCACATAGGCGCTAGACTCCATAACAAACACAGGAATGCCAGCAAACCGCCCCCTGTTTTTGCGATCTTTAGCCATTTCGCATTCCCTGATTTTTAATGCCCTTAATATCAATAATGTAGCGAGGTTCCGACAAAGGGAGCTTAACCACGGTTACAAGATTTCTATCCTCAAGAACTTTGATTGCCGCCTCTATCTCGGTTGCAGGCATGCACGTCTGACGCGCCAACTCTTCAATCGTCAATGACACAGAGTATTCATGATTAATTAGAGCGTTCAGTTTCAATGCTGTATTTGTCATCAAATGTGCTCCTATCGCTGGTGTAGGAGCGTTGGCTGTTGTTCAGGTTTCTCTAGAGACTTTTGAGCAACATTCAACATGAAAGTAAGGATGTTAAGTAGATCATTGTGTTTAAATTTCGCGCCAGAGCTTATGTTCTCTGAAACAATATTCGCAAGGCCAGCTATTTTTTGGGCGCAAGGACAGTCAATATCTACTAAGGATTCGTACAGGCTTTTTAAAGCCCAACACAGATCATCTTGTACACTTTCCCGTTGAAGACACAGAGCATCGTAGGCGCACTCGATAACGCTACAAGCCATTTCCAGAGCCAGTACCTGATTATCCTTTTCTTGTGGACTCATGCAGCCACCTCCTGAGCATTTGAGGGAGTACGAGACACAAACACCAGCGGCAAGCCTAAAAGGGCGTGACGGGCTTCCTGTTCGCTTTTAGCGTGGGTTGAAATAGTACGGATGCGCTTAAAGTCAGATAGCGCACGAACGCCACCAGCGACAATAAATGTGTAGATCATTGCTGAGGTTACAGCTTGGGTAGGGGTAGTAGTCATAATGACAGCCTCCGAGTATGGTTTGATATAACCACCACAAGCAGAGACCAATCGGCTGGTGGTGGACTGATCAAGGTTGGTCTTACCGCATACTCGGAAACGGCGCGCCGAAGCGCCCTCAACCAGCCCACCATAATTTAGATGCAACTTCCCTAAGGAATTACAAAAATGTGTGCAGATTGTACGCATAAAAAAACCAGCACTAATAGTGAGCTGGCGTCTATGCGCCGAGTAATATTGCGGGAGACCAATCCCGACTAAAGATTTTGCTTTAGTGCGAACGAATATACCGCTATGGTTTTCTTTAGGCAAGCCGAACCCCTGCGGATTTACCGCATACACTGTAGTTTTCATTCTATTTAGTCCTAAAGCTGGTGGGCGTGTGCTGGTGGCTTTTGTGCTGGTGCTGGCAACAGTTCATCTTTAATGAGCTGCTTAGTTAGCCATAACTCACCCTTGCCAGTAATTAGAGTTGTGTGGCCTCGATGTCTACCTGATGAGCTTTGGTATGCTTTACGGCTAACAGTGAAGTACTTAGCATCGAGATAGCGCTGATAAGGTACATTATGAGTATCACTGTGCTCTCTAACGTTGTCTGTTTGGAGGATTTTAGCCTTTCGCAAATAGGCAAATAACTTGTTTCTGCCGATACCTACAACCTTTGCAAACTCCTCTAGCTTCTTCCCGTCCTTAGACGAACTCACAGCCTTAGCAAACTCAACATCATGCTTAGTCTCTTCAATATAGGCTTGCTGGTGGTCTAACATTCGGCTTTGCTCTAGCATCATCTCGATAGCCTCCGTTCTGGTGCGTGGCATTCGGGGCTGTGATGCTCTTTCTAGCTCATCTAACCTTTGAATAATCGCGTGACGTAGCTTGATGCTGTAACCAGAAACCAAAGTTAAGGTTAGGTCTTTATCTAGCCTATATTCGGTTTGCTCTCGGTTCTGAGCATCAAAATAGATGTGAGCAAAATTGCGTACATCTTTTTCAAGCTCATCAAGCATTACCCTAACATCTCTCATTACATCAGCATGACGCTTACTAGTTAGTGCTGCTACCTCTCTACTGCTCATAGCTATAGGTTCACCAGCATTGGCTATCGGGTGGATAGTGCTATACTCGTTATCGGAAACTGAAACGGATTGCGCCCCTTGCTGGGCGTTTTCTTTTTTCATAGCCCCGCTTCCTGTTCTTTACGACATTCAATAACGTAATCCACCAGCACATTAACAAACCCAATGCTTGTTTGTTTATCTTCGTGAAAGCACATATCAATGACCTCACCCTTTTCCAGTTCCAGCCCTGAATAAAGGAAAGATTCAGCCATAGACCGCCCCCATCCAGCCCCAGACCTTGCACCTCGAACCATCGGGTATACTGTCGAGTCTTCGAACACATAGAGAAGTGCATCACCCTCTAAGGCATAATCTAGTGCGCTTTGCTCACTGAGGAATGATTTAGCCGGTCTTGTATGCCCACCAGCGCTAGGTGTTGGATTGACGAGGATTAGTACTCGCTTGCTCCCGTTCTCGTTGATATCCATTAGCTGACCACCTCGTTGCGCTGAGTAAGTTTCTGTTCAATCCATTGGTTAACTTCTGATTCAAGCCAAGCAACAGCACGTAAGCCCAAGCTAACCGTCTGCGGAAACTCGCCATCATTCATCAAGCGGTATACGTGAGCCTTGGATAATCCGGTTCTATTCAGTACTTCGGATAGTCGGATAAATCGGACTTGGTTTTTAGTTGGGTGGTCATTGTGGTGATGTGACATGGTTAGCCCCTTTTATTTCTTCTTGATTCTTTGTGAACTTCGGGGCTATTAAATAAAATTTATAATGGTAGCGGTTGAAAATAAGGAGTTTTTTTCTTATTTTCAATGAAAATAAGGTCATGCTTTAGAGCTAGCGTTAATCCACCTTCCTACTGATTCTTTCGTTATATTTTCGTTGAATTTGATGGCGTCACTCGAAAACTGCGTGTTTATCTTTTCCCATGCTGCAAAAGGTTCTTTTAGGACTTCTTTACCTAACTTCGGATGAGAGAGGATCAATGCGACAATAAGATCGCTTTGTTTTGGTGTGGTGCGAACGGCACCAGCTTGGTTTGCTGCTAGTTGTTTTGTATGTTCCTTGGATAATTTCTTATCGTTGTAAATGTTGCTAATTGGTTGATGCTTTTCTATGGCTCCCTCAATAGCTAGCAAGTCATCCCTTAAAAGAAGTAAATCGCTTCTTGTTATCTGGTCATCAAATACTGTATAGGTACAAAGATTTGATACAAAGACCTCTCCTTTTACATCTACCGGAGAGAAACGGACTAAGCTCGATAAACCAACAGCCCGTTGCCCAGGCTCTCTACAAGACAAAATGTCCTTAATTATCACGAGGTTTATTATCTTCCAGAGACCCGACAACAAATATTCACCGTCACCGATACTTCTTATCTTGCTATATCTACATTCATTAGCTTTCTCTAGTGTATTAGCGTCTGGGACAGCAACGTGACCATTCGCGTCTATAGTTGTGATGTTTTCACTATCCACCCGTCTATTTAGCTGAACTACAGGATGAACAGCACCTATTTCAATGTAGTGATCTATCATCCACAACGGAGCACTGAGAAGTTCGGCGGCTTGCTCAAGCGTACAATACTCTATGTAAGGTAGTTTGGTTTCTAGGGCTAAGGGTTGAGGCTTCTTCGCCATAACTCACACTCTCTCAATGTGACTCTAAAAGGGGGCGCTGGTAGCCGTTAGAGTGACGACGTTCGGGAGCTACCCTAGCCAGCGCATGATCTGAATTCTTGTTTACACTGCCTTTAGTGCGCGCGTACCAGTGAGGCTCAAGTTCCCATAACTAGCCTGTTCTATGTGTTCGCTCCACCAGCTCATAATCGGCTTTCTTCGCTCGAAGTAGTCACTGTGGTTATAAGCGGCTGATACTGAGTTTTTCTCCCTGTGGGCTAGGCATGCCTCAATGACGATATGTTCAAAGCCGTTATCGTGTAGTGTGGTTGAGGCTAGGCCGCGCAATCCGTGAGCCGTTTGTTTGCCTTGGTAACCCATACTCTTTAACGCATTGTTGGCCGTTTGCTCATTGGCTGACTTGTGGTGATTGCGATCGGCTGGAAAGACAAACGGGCTATTACTGCTGATAGGGCGCATTTCTTCCAAAATACTGATCATCTGGTCAGTGATAGGTATGCGGTGTTCTCTGCGCAAATCCATTCTTCCTTTCATGCGCTCTTTGGGTATCAACCACGTTCGGCTATCTAGATCTATTTCATCCCACCGTGTTCCGGCTGCCTCATTAGGGCGCGTCATGGTGTGAAGCTGCCATGTAATTAAAAGCTTTGTTACCTTTCTAGCGTTAGCCTTGGCTATGTCTGCTAGTAGTTCTGGCAACTGCTCGGGTCTAATGTGGGGATTGTTCGTTTTGACTGGTTTGTCGAATGCTGCTTTGATGCCTGTTAGTGGGTTAGAGTGAACAAGGCCAGTATTAACGGCAAAATCCATAATTTCATTTAGGCGTTGATTGACTCGCTTTAAGGTGTCGAGTTTTTGGCTTGCTTCAAGTGGCTTGAGCGCGGCTATTGCTTTAGGTGCGGTAATACTACTAATCGGGAATTGCCCTAGCGTGGGGAATGCGTGTAATTCGAGAGAACGCCAAATATCCTCACCGTGTGCTTGAGTGACACCTTTCTTTTTCTTCTCAAACCATTGCGCGGCTACGTTGGCTAGGGTGTTCGTTTCTTCTTCTAGCTTGGCCGCTTGAACTTCTTCTCGATAGGTCTTTGGATCAATGCCTTGAGCAAGTAGGGCGCGCGCTTCTTTTCGTAGTTCTCTAGCTTGAGCAAGTGTTACCTCTGGAAAACTACCAAAGCTAATGGTGTTTCTCTTTTTCGTTATAGGACGCGGATAAAAGAAGTTCCACAATTTGGAGCCGTTGGGTTTGATTCGTAGCTGTAAGCCGCCACCGTCTGAAAGGTCATAAACCTTATCTTTGGGTTTGGCTTGCTTTACTTGCGTGTTGGTAAGTGGTTGAACGGTTCTAGCCATATTGACGCCTTTTAGTATTACCAGAGTAGTACTACCGAGAGTGGTAATACTAAGAATAATACTAAAAATCTGAGCTGTAGCAATACCTCTTGAAACCTTGTGTACCTGTAACGCCTTGAAAATACTAGGCTTGGGGCATAAAAAAAGACGTCCTGAGACGTCTTGATTTTTATGATTGGTGGAGCTGGCGGGAGTTGAACCCGCGTCCGAAAACCGTTCATCATTGGTACTACATGCTTAGTCGATCTTTAATTTCGCCACCCACCTGCGAACCGACACGCTAATGAATGACTAGCCTGAATTAAAATTCGCCGTTCATCTCTCAGGCGGGAGAATCCGGGCTAGCGCGTTTGGGTTTGATCCCTCGTTATTCCCCGTCTTACGTGCGGAAGCTAGGGCGAGAGAGCTCTTAGCAGGTTATTAAGCTGCTAGTGCGTAGTTTTCGTCGTTTGCGACTATTTTTTTGCGGTTTGTTAACGAGGCCTACCGCACCTCGGCATGCACCTCAGACTTCTGAATTCCCGTCGAATCCTAAATCAGCCCCAGGTAATATTCGCATAGTAACAGAAAAGCATTGGCTGTCCAGTACTATGCGTTTAAGTGGTCAAGATTAACGCAGTGCGCTCTTCATTACGCGTGCTTTTTCTCTTGCCCAGTCTTTTTCTTTTAGATCCGTACGTTTATCGTGCAGCTTTTTACCTTTTGCTACGCCAATTTTTAGTTTCACCCAAGAGCGAGACCAGTACAGTGAGAGGGCCGTTAATGTCATACCTTCACGGTTTACACGTCCGAATAGGTTATCCAGCTCACGACGACTCATTAGTAGTTTACGCACACGTGTAGGGTTCGCCACAACGTGTGTCGATGCCTGATTTAAAGGAGTGATTGTCATGCCACTCACAAAGGCTTCACCGTCACGCATAAATACGTAACTTTCAGAAATATTGGCTTTACCTTGGCGAAGGGCTTTCACTTCCCAACCTTGGAGCTCCAAGCCAGCTTCGATTTCATCATCGATGAAATACTCGTGGCGAGCTTTTTTATTCAGCGCGATAGTATTGCTACCCGCTTTTTGTTTCGTTTTTTTCTTTGCCATAATAGCGTCATTATACGGGTTGGATATCGGATAGGAAATCCTTTTATTTGCGCAATCGTGGAATAAAAGTAAAATTGGCGAGTAGCTTTAAATCTGTACATGTATCGATAGGAGTATGTATGAAGCAAGTCAGCCGTTCTGCGCTTGTGTCTTTTAGCGCCGAACAGATGTTCAATCTGGTTAATGATGTTGCTAAATACCCTGAATTTCTGCCTGGTTGCTCGGGCTCTAGAATCATTGAGTCTTCGGGGAATGGTATGGTGGCTTCTGTCGATGTGGCGAAGGCTGGAATCAGCAAAACGTTTACGACTTCAAATGAGTTGATCCCCGGTCAGGCAATTATGATGAACTTAGTGGATGGTCCGTTTAAGACGTTGCGTGGTGGTTGGATTTTTACCGC
This sequence comes from Vibrio sp. 947, assembly GCF_033339115.1. NCBI lineage: Bacteria > Pseudomonadati > Pseudomonadota > Gammaproteobacteria > Vibrionales > Vibrionaceae > Vibrio > Vibrio sp. 947. The sequence continues at coordinate 110,625 of NZ_JAWOTX010000008.1, forward strand.
GCTAGATGAGCAAGCTTGCAAGGTTGAACTAAAGCTTGAGTTTGAATTCTCAAGTAAAATGATTGAGATGGCCTTCGGTAAGATTTTTAACGAGCTTACTAGTAATATGGTAAATGCATTTACTAAACGCGCAAAACAGGTCTACGAATGTTATGAGTATTGAGTCAGATATGATTCACGTTGAGGTTGTCTATGCTCTTCCTCATGAACAGCGTGTATTTAACTTAGTGGTAAATAATCACGCAACGGTAGAAGAGATCATTCGACAATCCGGTGTATTGGAGTTGTACCCTGAAATTGATTTGTCCAAGAACAAAGTGGGTGTGTTTAGTCGTAACGTGAAGTTGGATGCGACCGTTCGAGATCGAGACCGAATAGAGATTTATCGTCCGTTACTCGCCGATCCGAAAGAGATTCGCCGTAAGCGGGCGGAGCAGGCTAAAACCGAGGGGAGTGCAGACCCAGTCACCGGTGGCAAGCCTAGTTCTGTACGTAAAAATAAGCAGGATTAATATAAACCCAATAGCTCATGTGAGTTACTCAAAGTTTGACTAACGTGATTTCTATATAATAAAAAACCTCCCAAACGGGAGGTTTTTTTGCAAAAGTCAGTTCACTGAATTTGCTCGTAAAATGCGTCACTTTTTGGAAAGTCACCACTGATGTCTGCGAGTGTGCCTTGATCGTTAAAGTTAACGATCAGGTCTTTTTGCACTGGATCACCGTGACCAGGAGTATGGTGATAAATATAGTACCAAGTGTTTGGGTAGCCGTTTTCAATAAGCATTGGCGACCCTAGTACGAAGCGAACCTGTGCTTTAGTCATCCCAAACTTTAATTTATCAACCGCACTTTGTTCTACATAGTTGCCTTGGTTGATATCAATACGATAAACCAGTCTTTCCAATACCGAACATCCTGTCAGCAATGTCATTGCTAATGGTACGGCAACTAACCACTTCTTTAATTGCATAATAATTTCTTAGTAACCTTTAAAATACTGCGCTGATAATAAACAAGCTCGACGCAGATGTAAAAAGCTATGCGTCGTATGGTAGACAATCTGACAACGAATTTTGAGTTGAGTTGCATTTATTCACCGATATTAGGCGGTAAATGTCACCACATGACGTATTAGTTAGGTGACGAAGAGCAAATTTCAATCGGAAGTAGGGTGATGGACGCTTTCAGCTGTGAGCCAAGCCTAGTGACTCGTTAGTCGGTTTTGGCGAATTCGCGTAATGCATCACCTGAAAAACGATAATACTCTTTTTCATGAATTAGTGTTGCACCAATTGAGCGGTAAAACTGACCTGCGGTAGGGTTACTACTTTCAGCTGTCCAGTCCAACCTTTGGCATCCACACTTGATCGCCAAAGATGCCAGATACTTCATTAACTTGAGACCAACCCCTTTTCCTCGAACCTTCGAAGATACGAACAGATCTTTTAAGTACATCTGCCCTGAGAGCTTTGGGGCAGGGAACATGACGGTATAAGATGCAAAGCCTACGACGTCATCATTATCGTAAACCGCAATGATATGAACGCCAGAATGTTCAGAGAAAACTTGGTTCTTTAGATAATGGACCAGATCGTGTTTTGATGAAGCTTTTTCTTTGAAGTAGTAATGTTCTAACTCAATAAAAATAGGGATGAGATCTAAGCAGTTGGTTTTGTGTATTGCTCTGATATCCATTTCTCATCCCTTGTCGATTTATTAAGCGGCGATAAGCAGTTCTTTTGCGTTTGCCAACGTTGAGTCGGTTATTTGACTACCCCCAAGTAAGCGAGCTAATTCTGCCACACGTTGTTGTTCATCTAATGCGTGCATTTGGGTTTCGGTTTGGCCTGCTTTGGTTTGCTTAGCTACAAACATTTGTTGATGGCCGCATCCGGCAACTTGAGGGAGGTGAGTGACACACAATACCTGAGTAGATTCGCCAAGCTTGCGTAGCATTTTGCCCACTACGGCAGCTGTTGGGCCACTAATACCTACGTCCACTTCATCGAAGATTAAACTTGGTGTATCTACTTTCTGAGCGGTGATCACTTGGATCGCTAGAGAGATGCGTGATAGCTCACCGCCTGACGCAACTTTTGCTATAGGTTGTAATGGTTGTCCCGGGTTGGTCGATACTAAGAAGCACACGCTGTCCATGCCAAGCGGCGATGGGTGCGTGTTGTCATTGCTAACTTCGATACTGAATACTGCTTTCTCCATGCTCAATTCGTGCATGCTTTGTGTGATCAGTTTGTTCAGTTCTTTTGCGTAACGGATGCGTGATTTGTGCAGTTTTTCTGCTTGTGTTAGAAAGCTTTGGTACTTGTGTTCTACTTCTTGAGCAAGTTCATCTAAACGTTCATCGGAGCAATCTAACGCTTCTACTTGGGCCAGAAGATCTTGATGATGCTGGTAGAGTTCTTCTGGCATTACGTGGTGTTTACGAGCTACAGACATCACTTTAGAAAAACGTTCTTCTACATAAGCCATACGAGCTGGATCAACATCGATGCCATCTAAGTAGCTGCGTAATTCATTCTTCGTTTCTTCAAGTTGAATCATTGCTTCTGACAGCATGTTAGGTAGCTCAGATAGCTTTTCATCTAATTCGGCTAATTGAATTAGGGAGTGATTGGCCGATTGCAAAATACCAAGCGCATTGACTTCTTCACCTTCGTAAATAAGTTCGATGGCTTGCTGACAGGTAGTGGCGAGTTCACCACTGTTGGATAGTCGTTTGTGCTCTTGCTCGAGCTCTGCAAATTCTTCTTCACCTAGCGATAACTCATTTAGTTCTTTGATTTGGTATTCAAGCAATTGTTTTTGCGCCTGGTTTTGCTGGCTATTTTCTTTTAGTTGCTTGAGGTTATTGTCTGCCTGACGCCAATGCTGGTAAGCACTTCGTGTGCTTTTTAGTAGGTTTAAATGCCCAGCATATTGGTCGAGCATGGCCATTTGGTGCTCACTTTTCATCAATTGATGATGAGCGTGCTGCCCATGGATATTGATAAGTAGCTGCCCTAGAGATTTGAGTTGTGATAGTGGAACAGGGCTGCCATTAATGAAGGCTCTTGAGCGGCCTTCTTTTGTGATAATACGACGCAAAATACACTCACTGCCATCTAGCAGATCGTTATCTTCTAACCAACGTGTTGCATGTAAGTTGTTGTCCAATAAAAAAGCGGCGCTAACTTCGGTTTTCTCTTCACCTTGTCGCACCATGCCGGCATCGGCTCGTCCGCCTAAGCAGAGCCCTAAAGCATCGATAGCAATGGATTTACCCGCGCCTGTTTCACCTGTAATGGTGGTCATGCCCTTAGAAAGCTCGAGTTGTAAAGACTTAACAATCGCAAAATTATTAACACTTAGATGAGCCAGCATTTTATTTACCTGTATAACTGAACAATACTGTATAAGAGAACAGTATATACTGTTTCTTTATACAGTAAAGTCAGGTAAGGAAAATTTTCTTTGTAGGCTGTTTTTTTGTGATGAAGTGGGAAAAATGAGCCGATGTGATTACAACGACTCATTAAAATTGAACAGGTTACGGACGAGTTGGGTTAATCGTTAGTGGTTCTAGTGTGACGACTGCATTCACACCTGCACCTGGGTGATCTACGTATGAAGTATCTTGCATTAGAGTGTAGTAAACGTCGACGAAGTCATCATCATTCGTGAGTACACCATCGGGGATAGTGTCGATGATCTTGTTCGTGATTTGCGGAATAATCGCGTAAGCCTGAACTTCTGGATCTGGAATCGCTTTCAATACTTCTTCGGCAACTTGAACAAGGAGTTTTGCCAATTGTTTATAGTCTGTGCCGTCATCTTGCTCCATGAGCACAATGTCTGCCGCACCCCAGCGGTAACGAGACCAGTGAATAATGATCTGATTTGGATAGTAATCTTGGTTATCGTAGTCTAAGTATGGAAGCTCCACCAAATCGAGAGTAGGTTCATCACGACTTGGATTGACGCCCGTTACGATAGCGTAGATTTCTGCCTTGCCAGAGATCCAAGGTTCTTTGTCATCGGCTAGACGGATCTTTTTCAACTGCGTGGTTTGAATTGGAGCCGCTTCGCCCACTGCGCTACTTGACAATAACGGTGTATTTTGGCGTTGTTCATCAGCAATATATGGTTGAACTAAAGCTGGTTGACCGAGTTTTTTCATCTCAGCTTGCATAGCTTGCAAGCCTGCTTTTAGCTCTGCAGAGCTATTGTTATCAACGACAAGTACAGGTACCTCAGGGAGCTGGTAAACATCGAGTTGATGGATGTTGCCATAAACATCAAATGCTTCGATGTATTGCCAATTCTCATCATCACCACTTGGTTCAAACGCAAATAATGGCTCGACCTCGCCACTTTGCCATGCTGTTATCATGGCTTCATTTGCCAAGCGAACTTCTAACAACTGATCTGAGTATTCAGAAATACCTTTCCAGCTACGAATTTGAGTGTCAGCTTGTACAAGCTGGCGGCTGAACTCTGAGTTAGGGTTTTGCTTAACAAATGCTGATACAGACACGTTAGTCTGTTGCGGAGTAATATCTCTTCTCAACATGGGTTCAATGGCAGCATAGTTCTCACTCAATTGTTGAGCTAGGGCACGCTTCGTCTTAGTGATATCTTCCGCTTTTGCGTTGGATACACTGTTGACTTGCGTTTCCTCTGATTGGCAGCCAATAAGTGCTAATGTACTGAGAACAGACAGAATGATGGTTTTCTTCATAATATGTCCTTTATTGATTGTATGAAATAGAGTTAATACTCTATTCATGGTGAGAATATCACCGGACATAGATCATTGAATTTGCTTTTCTATCTTTTGTGTAAAGTTTGCCCACAGGATCAAAATTTATAAGCTTCTCTTTAATGATGACAAATATCGTGTCGCCTCACTACTTTGTGTCTATTTCTTGTCTAAGAAAGCCAAAAGCCAGTAGCAATTGAGCTGCTGGCTTTTTTATTGAAGTTATTATCCTGAGTAACAAGTGTTAGAACAATTTACTAGACCAGCCAAGCTTATTCCGTAAGACGTGATAGTAGCTGTAGTCTTTTGGATGGATGAGCTTTAGTACATTTGGACTTTGATAGATGTGAATTTCGTCGCCAGGGGTAACTGGAAGTGAGACTTGTCCATCACAGCTAACTTCTTGTGTTCCACGGTTTTCTGGTGATACCACCAATTTAATTCGACGTTTTCCATCAACCACCAAAGGTCGACTCGACAATGTATGAGGGAACATTGGCACGAGTGAAATGGCATTCAAGCTAGGAGAAAGAATTGGGCCGCCGCCAGAAAGTGAATATGCCGTCGAGCCAGTCGGAGTGGAGACAATCAAACCGTCGGCCCGTAAAGAGAAGGCGAAGCTTTCATCAATATACACTTCAAATTCAATCATATGAGCAATTTGCCCTGGGTGAAGTACGGCTTCGTTTAGCGCAGCGTTATGGCTCTTTATTTGTCCGTGGCGGTGTACTTCCGCCTCTAAAAGAAAACGCTCCTCTTCAATGTACTCACCGTCGAGTACCGCTTGCAGAGACGCTTGGAAGTCGTCTGGGTTCAAGTCAGTTAAGAAGCCCAAATTTCCGCGGTTCACGCCTATAACTGGTACATCAAATCGGGATAAAATTCTTGCTGCACCTAGCATGTTGCCATCGCCACCAACCACAATGGCTAGATCGGCATTTTTTCCTAGTTCAACTAAGCTAGCAAACTGACTCTGTGGGATATCATCCAGTATTGCGGCAAGGCGATCGTCAATGAATACTTTATAGCCCTCAGAGGTCAACCATTGGTACAACTCTTTATGAGTTTGAATTGCTTGTTGATCTCTTGGTTTTCCGATAATCGCGATCACGTTACATGGATTTTTCATAGCATTTCCGCATTAAAGAGGCTTGAATCAGGAATCTTCATCCCCATAATAATGGCAAGTCACCTAAATATGCGAATTTTTATGTGGTTAAAGCCCGCAAAAACGCGCATGGCTTTAAGGGCATTATGTTGAATTCTGGAGATATCATGAGCAACGAAGAAAACAAAGTTACAGAAGAAGAGCTTGATCAAATCATCGAAGAGGCTGAAAAAGTAGAAGCTGAAGCACAAGAAGTTGAAGCTGAGCTTGAAGAGCTTGGTGATGAGACAGACGCTAAGATTGCTCAACTAGAAGCGGCACTATTGTCTAGCGAGGCAAAAGTAAAAGAGCAACAAGATGCGGTGTTGCGTTCTAAAGCTGAAGTAGAAAACATGCGTCGTCGCACTGAGCAAGAGATCGATAAAGCACGTAAGTTTGCGTTGAACAAGTTTGCAGAAGAGCTGCTTCCTGTTATTGATAACCTAGAGCGTGCAATTCAAGCGGCAGATACAGAGAATGAAACTGTGAAGCCGTTCCTAGAAGGCGTTGAACTAACACATAAAACGTTTGTAGACGTTGTCGCGAAATTTGGCTTGAAAGCAATCAACCCTGAAGGTGAAGCATTCAATCCAGAGTTCCATCAAGCGATGTCGATTCAGGAGAGCCCTGATCATGAATCAAACACTGTTATGTTTGTTATGCAAAAAGGTTACGAACTAAACGGTCGTGTGATTCGTCCGGCAATGGTAGTGGTTGCTAAGTAACTTTAACTCCCTGTTTTTTTAAATATAAAAGCGCCCATCATTTTTGATGGGCGCTTTTTTGTTTTAAACATAAATGACTGCATCGAACTTCGTTGTATATCGATAAATGAAAATTTGATCCCCTTCATATTTTTTCCTATTGGTTAATTATTTTCCTATAGGAGATTTTCTCTCATCTCGCTGCGTGTTTATTAACGGAAAGGACTATAAGTGATTGTAATCATTCGCTGTGTGAATGTTTATTCTGCATAGGAATGTAAATATAGTCATTTTTTCTAAAATAATTTCGTTAACAAAAATGTAAATTATCACTTTATTTTGTAACTTCGGTGTGTATGATTTGCGACTAATGCTTTAAAAGTAAGCATATATAACTACAAAAATGTAAATAGTAAACACAACATATCGGAGATTTATAATGGATAAATCGCTTTCTAGTAAGATTTTTATAGGCTTGTTTGCCGGCCTTGTGCTGGGGACAGCAATTCAGTACTTATTTAGCGGTATTGCGATTTTTGATACATACCTACTTGGAGCAGCAGAAGGTGTTGGCGGCATGTTCGTCTCACTGATCAAATTGCTTGTTGTTCCTTTAGTTTACGTTTCAATCGTATGCGGCATTGTTGACTTGAAAGATATCAGTGCATTTGGTCGTCTTGGTGGAAAAACTTTTACCCTTTACATTCTTAACACCATCATTGCGATTACGGCGGCTTTGACTGTCGGCTTGATCTTCCAGCCAGGAGCGGGCGCTAATCTAGCAGGAACGGTATCTGAGGCTGTACAGCTGACAACGACAGAGACGCCGGACATTTTCTCTTTAGTTGTTAACATTGTTCCTAGCAATCCTGTACAAGCGTTTGCTAGCGGCGACATGCTGCAAATCATCTTTATGGCAATTTTGACGGGGCTTGCAATTCAAGCTTTGGATTCTCGTGGTGGCCCAGCTATTCGCACATTCAAAATGGCAAATGAAATCATGATGAAATTGGTTGGATTAGTGATGAGTCTTGCACCATATGGTGTGTTCGCACTAATGATTCAACTAGGTGCAACGCTAAACGCCAATACATTAATGTCCGTTGCCGGTTACGTGGCTTTGGTGGTTGCGATGTTGGTGTTCTGGATCTTCTTCTTCTACCCAATGGCAGTGAGTATTGCGACAGGAACTTCTCCAAAGACTTTCCTACGTGCAACTCGTGAGCAGATTCTTTTCTCTCTATCTACCGCGAGCTCAAACGCGACTATCCCGGTAACGATGCGCACACTGACAGAAAAGCTTCAGGTCTCTAAATCGGTTGCTGGCTTCGGTGTACCACTGGGCGCAACGATGAATATGTCTGGTGTGTCTATCTATATTGCTCTAGCAACGATGTTTGTTGCGAACGCTTTTGGCCAGCCAATTAACACCGCAGACATCTTCACACTTGGCTTAACTATTCTTCTGTTATCTATTGGTGCTGGCGGCGTTCCTGGGGGCGGCGTGGTAATGGTAGGCGTTTTGCTTCACCAACTAGGTTTACCACCTGAAGGTTTGGCAATCATTGCAGCGGTCGACCGTATTAATGATATGTTCTGTACATCATCTAACGTTGTCGGCGACACGGCAGTGAACACCATTGTGGCAAAAACAGAAGGTGAGATAGGTAAAGAAGAAGGTGTTGATGCTGAGCCTGCTCAAGCGAACGCCTAATACCTTGAATAATTTATTTTAACCCTAATATTGAAGCGAGCTCTTATGAGCTCGTTTTTTATTTAGGAAGAGTCGGGCATAAATAAGTTTATCTGGGAAATGACGTTTTGTTGCGCTACAGCAGTGTGACGAGTTCCCAACTAATCAGAAAGAAACACATAAATTTCGAAAAAAGACGCTTTTTTTTAATTCTGCCCTTGAAAAGCATTTTGCCGCCCTTATCTATGTGGCATAGAGAAGCAAACATTGATTATTTTTGTTTGTGAGCAAGGGTTGAAACCCGATTCTCCTCCCCCCACATTGGGGTTATAACCAAACGAAAATAGAATTTATTCGGAGATAGCCAGATGGGTAAAATCATTGGTATTGACTTAGGTACTACTAACTCATGTGTTGCTGTATTAGACGGCGACAAACCACGTGTAATTGAAAACGCAGAGGGCGAACGTACTACTGCATCGGTTATTGCTTACACTGACGGTGAGACGCTAGTAGGTCAACCAGCGAAACGTCAAGCAGTAACTAACCCAGAAAACACGCTATTTGCAATTAAGCGTCTAATCGGTCGTCGTTTTGAAGACGAAGAAGTTCAGCGTGACATCGAAATCATGCCTTACAAAATCGTTAAGGCTGACAACGGTGATGCTTGGGTAGAAGCGAAAGGCCAAAAAATGGCAGCTCCTCAGGTTTCTGCTGAAGTTCTTAAGAAAATGAAGAAAACTGCTGAAGATTTCCTTGGTGAGGAAGTAACTGGCGCAGTTATCACAGTACCTGCTTACTTTAACGATGCTCAGCGTCAAGCGACAAAAGATGCTGGCCGTATCGCAGGTCTAGAAGTTAAACGTATCATCAACGAACCAACAGCAGCTGCGCTAGCTTACGGTCTTGATAAGAAAGGCGGCGATCGCACTATCGCGGTATACGACCTTGGTGGTGGTACATTCGATATTTCAATCATCGAAATCGATGAAGTTGAAGGCGAGAAAACATTCGAAGTTCTAGCAACTAACGGTGATACTCACCTAGGTGGTGAAGACTTTGATAACCGTCTAATCAACTACTTGGTTGATGAGTTCAACAAAGAGCAAGGCATCAACCTTAAGAACGACCCACTAGCAATGCAGCGTGTTAAAGAAGCAGCAGAGAAAGCGAAAATCGAGCTTTCTTCTACTTCTCAAACAGACGTAAACCTACCTTACGTTACTGCAGATGCAACTGGTCCTAAGCACATGAACATTAAAGTGACTCGTGCAAAACTAGAATCTCTAGTTGAAGACCTAGTACAACGCTCTCTTGAGCCATTAAAAGTAGCTCTAGCTGACGCTGACCTATCAGTAAACGACATCACTGACGTAATCCTAGTTGGTGGTCAGACTCGTATGCCAATGGTTCAAGCGAAAGTTGCTGAGTTCTTTGGTAAAGAAGCGCGCCGTGACGTAAACCCTGACGAAGCAGTAGCAATGGGTGCTGCAGTTCAAGGTGGTGTACTTGCTGGTGACGTTAAAGACGTACTACTACTAGACGTAACTCCACTGTCTCTAGGTATCGAGACAATGGGTGGCGTGATGACTAAGTTAGTTGAGAAGAACACAACTATCCCAACTAAAGCGAACCAAGTTTTCTCTACAGCGGAAGACAACCAGAGCGCGGTAACTATCCACGTTCTACAAGGTGAGCGTAAGCAAGCGATGTACAACAAGTCTCTAGGCCAATTTAACCTAGAAGGCATCCAGCCTGCACCACGTGGTATGCCACAAATCGAGGTTACTTTTGACCTTGATGCGGATGGTATCCTACACGTGTCTGCGAAAGACAAGCAGACTGGTAAAGAGCAGAAGATCACTATCCAAGCTTCTGGCGGTCTAAGCGATGAAGACATCGAGAAAATGGTTCAAGAAGCAGAAGCTAACAAAGAAGCGGACAAGAAGTTCGAAGAGCTAGCGACTGCACGTAACCAAGCTGACCAAATGATTCACGGTACTCGTAAGCAAGTAGAAGAAGCTGGTGAAGCGCTACCTGCAGAAGAGAAAGAGAAGATTGAAGCAGCAATTTCTGAGCTAGAAACAGCACGTAAAGGCGAAGACAAAGAAGCTATCGATGCTAAAGTTCAAGCACTAATGACTGCTTCTCAAAAGCTGATGGAAATCGCTCAACAACAAGCTCAAGCGCAGCAAGCACAAGGTGCTGACGCAGGTGCACAGTCTAAAGAAGACGACGTTGTAGATGCTGAGTTCGAAGAAGTTAAAGACGACAAGAAATAATATTTCTTAACCAGATGGCTGCTTAGCCATCTGGGGTCGATAAGACTTCGTGTGCGGGCGTTTGGGGCAACTCTTACGCCCGTCTGTTTGTAAACGCTGTCTTTCTAGTTAAGTATGTTGCAGACAAGTGCACTTACCTAGAACGATACAAACACCAAGCGGTGAATCGATGCCGTTTGTAGTAATTAACTGGTGACGAAGAACATGTCAAAACGTGATTTTTACGAAGTATTAGGCGTAAGCCGTGATGCCTCAGAGCGCGATATCAAAAAGGCGTATAAGCGTCTAGCGATGAAATTCCACCCAGACCGAAACCAGGGTGATGATTCTGCGGCGGACAAGTTTAAAGAAGTAAAAGAAGCGTACGAAGTTCTGACCGACCCTCAAAAGAAAGCGGCGTACGACCAATACGGTCATGCTGCTTTTGAACAAGGCGGCGGTGGTTTCGGTGGCGGCGGCTTTGGCGGCGGCGGTGCTGATTTCGGCGACATCTTTGGCGATGTATTCGGTGACATCTTTGGTGGTGGTCGTCGTGGCGGTGGTGGCCACCGTGCCCAGCGAGGTGCTGACCTACGTTACAACATGGAATTGACGCTAGAAGAAGCGGTTCGTGGTGTAACGAAGGAGATCGAAGTACCGACACTAGTACACTGTGATACTTGTGATGGTAGTGGCGCGAAGAAAGGTTCATCTGCTGAAACATGTGGTACCTGTCATGGTCATGGTCAAGTACAGATGCGCCAAGGCTTCTTCGCAGTGCAGCAAACCTGTCCTACCTGTCACGGTAAAGGTAAAATCATTAAAGACCCTTGTAATGAGTGTCATGGTCAAGGTCGTAAGCAGAAAACAAAAACACTTAATGTTAAGATCCCTGCAGGTGTTGATACTGGCGACCGTATTCGTCTATCTGGCGAAGGTGAAGCGGGAGAAATGGGAGCACCTGCTGGCGACTTGTATGTACAAGTGCACGTGAAAGAGCACCATATCTTCGAGCGTGATGGCAACAACCTATACTGTGAAGTGCCAGTAAGCTTTGCGATGGCAGCTCTAGGTGGTGAAGTTGAAGTACCAACCCTAGATGGTCGCGTAAGCCTAAAAGTGCCTTCAGAAACGCAAACAGGTCGTATGTTCCGTATGCGTGGTAAAGGTGTGAAAGGCGTTCGCGGTGGCGGTGTTGGTGATCTTATTGTTAAGTTGGTTGTTGAAACACCAGTAAACCTAAGCTCACGCCAAAAAGAACTGCTCAAAGAGTTTGAAGAGTCTTGTGGTGGTGAAGCGGCGACAAAGCACAAGCCTAAATCAGAAGGCTTTTTCAACGGTGTGAAAAAGTTCTTTGATGATTTAACCAGCTAAGACGTTAGTGAAAAGCACAAATACAAAGGCCTGCTAAAATGCAGGCCTTTTTGCATCTCGGTGTTCTTCCTAATTCCAGCAATCACTTGGTTCTTCGACATTTGTTGACGTTAAAGTAATCGTTTTAGAACCAGTCAAGCACTCGTCGTCGTCTTGTCCCAGAGACGATTTTGCTGTTGCTGTAATGGTATAGGCCGTACTTGCAGAGCTCGCAATATCGAAAGAAAATCTATTTGTGTCTGAGTCACATAGAGTGCATGTGCCTCCAGAGAGAATATGACTCCAGTCGTACCCACCATCATAAGATGTCTCTAGCTCTAGCTGAATTCGATTAAGATCGCTCAAGGCAACCGTCCTATGAGACTTGATTACATGATTAGTGTAAGAAGGGTAGGCGATCGCAGCAATGATCCCGACAATCACGACAGCTATCAGTAATTCGATCAATGTCATCCCTCTCAATCCTTTTTTGTAGCCGTTACAACGAGAAATTCGAATCATCACGAGTAGTTTCCTTTTCACTTTTCCGCCTATTTTTGGCAGGTGATAGCATCTGTGCAAGATGAATTACGGCCCTTTTGCCGTTTACATAGGAATTTGGGAAATGCCTCGCGGGTTTACGTTGTTGGAGCTTCTTATTACTGTTGCTGTACTGAGTATTATATTGGCGTTTGCAGCTCCAAGCTTTAGCCGTGTTTCACAAACTGTGCAAATGCAGCGATTAGCAACTGAATTAGCTGGTTTTCTAAGCCAAAGTAAGTCCGAGGCGGTAATGAGAAATCAAAAGTTATATATTCATTTCTCTATGGCTAAAAACGTCGTTGTCAGTCAAGGTGCATGGTCTCTACAGTTAACTAACTCATCTAGCGGCTCAGGGGGAGTAATCTTAAACCTTTCCGGCTCCGCATACTCTGAATTATCTTTGAAGCACAGTTACGATAATCAAAAAATAAGCTTCGATGAGGTCCGTGGACGGCCCCAAGGAGGAAATATAGAGTTTTTCCCAACCAATGCTCAAAACATAAAACTACAAGCAAAGATCTCAAACCCTCCTGGGAGGATTAAGATTTGTAGTAACTCTGGAACTAAGTTATATGATTACCGTCAGTGCTAACAAACGCTATCAAATAGGTAGCTCTTTAATTGAATTAATGATTAGTTCTTTAATTGGGTTAATTGTTCTTAGTGTAGTGGGCTCTATATTCTTGAGTTTACAAAAAACAGCAAAAGAAAAAAGCTTAGAGCTAAATTTATTGCAAAGTCTTAATATCACTTTATCTGTTATGAAAGAAGATATTCAAAGGGCTGGTTATGATGGTGGTCATGGTATGTCTCTTAAATTATCCGGAGCCTTGGAAACAGTTACAATCAGTGGTGCATCTTCTATTGGTTTTGTTTATTTTAGAGATGACTCTCCGCTAAATAAAAACTATAGAAATATTAAGTATGAGAAGCGAGATAGCAAACTTGTAATCTGTGAAAATGGCGTAGTATCCCAAACCAAAATACTGTCTTTTGATGGTGTGGATTTTTGTCGTTCTTTATTTGATGAAGATATTTTTCAAGTGACGAGTTTTACAGTAAATTCTGATGTCGTAACGAATGGCACAAATATTAGCGCTGTAACGGATGTTACTTTGGCTTTACAAACTGTAGATGGCGTAATTAATCAAGTTGCAGAATTTTCAATTAAGCAAAGGAATTGGCAATGAGATCTAAATTTGGATGTTCTGGGTACACGACGTTGTTAGTAACATCCATACTATTATTGTTTGCTTTGATTACATCTCTCGCATCATCAAAGGGAGTATTTTTTCAATTAAAAGTGGCTCAGAATGAACTAAAAGCTCGACAAGAACATTGGAAGGCTGAAGGAGGACTGGAATGTGCTTTTGCACAAATAAAGGAGAAGATGTTAGTTCTTCCTCCTTCCGGAACAATTACTTTACTAGGCTGTACAGTATCTACTACGATAAAAAAGCTCAGCGATTATGAATATTTGGTTACATCTAAAGAGGGAAATACAAATTTAAGTAAAGTGATAATTTCGACAGGGAACGGCCTTGGTGCTGTACTAAAAACGAGTGCGTCGGTAGAGCTTACTGGCTCAATGCACTTTGTCCCTAAAGCAAAAGGTTTGTCGTCTGACAGTGAGTGTACATCTATTATTGCTGGTGGAACCGTGAGTTATGTAGCAAGTGTAAGTGGTTCTGATGAGCACTTTCTGACGGTGGACAGTTCAGTCAGTAGTCATGCTACTGGGATTTTAGGGGCTCCTAGCTTTACTTGTAAGAATTCGCACAAATCCAATTTATTTGAAGAAACCAAACGTCCAACCTACCTAGCTACTACTAGCACTTCGAATAAAAATGAAGATATCAAAGAAAATGTTGCAAATATTTCGGTTTTCAAAGACTTATTCACTATGGATTTCAACGCAGTTAACGTAGCAAAACTCAAAAACGAGATTAAAGCGGATCCTGTTGGCGTTGTAATTGCTAGCGGTAAGACACCTAAAGGTTGGGTTAAGTCATGCCATACTAAGTTAGCTAATGCTTACGCTGCTGGAAAACGAAGGTTTTGGGTCGATGGCAGTTGCGCAATATCAGGAAATATTTTTGGTTCTACTACTCAGCCTGTAGATAATGCTATTCAGCTTATTATTTATGATGGTGTTCTCTACAGTCAAAGTATGAGTTATTTTGATGGACTTCTTTACCAATACCTTTCAAAGCCAACTGTGTTGGATGTTAAAGAAATATGGATTGATCTTTTTGATTCAAAAAATGATATAGGTGTAACCCCTACTTCTTTTCACAAGCATGATATTAATAATGACTTTAATAAATATGCTTTTTTGCTAGATGGTTCATTGAAGCTTGATGGCGGGATAGGGTTAGATGCAGAAGATAGAACTATAAAATTAAATGGATCTTTGATACCTGCCTACAATGGTGGAAAGAGCGGCAAGTACATTGAGAAACTAAAGTGGCAGCGAGGCTCCTGGAATGATCTCTAAACAAAAAGGTTTTAACCTTCTTGAAGTTCTAATTTCTTTTCTGCTTATCGGTGTTGGGGCTCTAGGTTTAACTAAGCTAAACGTGTATCTAGAACGCGAATCCGAATATGCCATAAAAAGTATTGAAGCACTGCGTCTAACAGAGAACCAGCTTGAATGGTTCCGAACGCGTGGTGCTTCGGATGCGCTTTCTACGATTTCTACTGCCAGTTTTGCCTCTATCGTGACAGGATCTTCCGCCACTGGAGCGTACACGGTGGAGTGGGATGTGCCACCTGCTACTGTATCAGGTTCACTAAAGACGATCATCATCACAACAAGTTGGGAAGATAGAATGGGGCAGACGCAATCCGTTCAGCTTAAAACGATGATCTCACAATACAGTGAATTCGAAAACTAAGTTCAATTGCATACATGGGCTGGGACAAATGCGGGTGTAATTCCTGTTTAATACCGGATTTGTCACGGTTAATAAATAGTTTTTGAACTGTTAATTGAGTTGATGTGCTACTGTTTTTATTATGTTTAATTGAAGTGGTGTTTTTGCAAAATATGTCTCCAATTATGAAAAAAAATCTAGAACCTTGTGCTTTCCCCATTAGTGTTTACTAGAATACTCGTTGGATAGTAGGTCGTTATAATTATTCAAATAGGCCTTGGCACCAACATCATTCACTATGGAGTTACCATGAGTAACCAAGCTGTAAATAAGGCACCATCATCGAAGCCGAGCGGGATGGAGCGCTTTTTAAACTTTATCGAGAGGACAGGTAACAAAATTCCTGATCCTGCGATTTTGTTCTTCTGGGCATTGATCATTACTTGGGCGGCGTCAGCACTTTTGTCGAATGTATCATTCGATCTTCCAAACCCTCGAACGGGCGAAGCTCTTACTATCACCAACTTACTTACGGGCGAAGCGCTAGCAAGTTTCCTTGCTAACATGGTGACGACGTTTACTGGTTTTGCGCCACTGGGTATCGTACTTGTCGCAATGCTAGGTGTGGGTGTTGCAGATTCTTCGGGCTTTATTACGACGGGTCTTAAGAAGATGCTGAACTTCACGCCAGCTAAGCTTCTTACTCCAATGCTTATTTTGGTTGCCATTGTATCGCATACTGCGGCAGATGCAGGCTATGTTCTGGTTATTCCTCTTGGCGGTATTATCTTCCATGCGGCAGGTCGTCACCCTTTAGCAGGTATTGCGGCAGCATTTGCAGGTGTATCTGGTGGCTTCTCTGCAAACTTTATCCCTTCAGGTATCGATCCACTACTAGCAGGCTTTACGCAAACTGCGGCGCAGGTTCTTGATCCTGAATACGTGGTTAACCCATTAGCGAACATCTTCTTCACTGGCCTATCCTCTATCATTATTGTGGGGATTGGTTGGTACGTGACAGAGAAAATTATCGAGCCTCGTTTATCAAAAATGCCAATTGATGATGATGCGGAAACCGCGCCAAACCTAGGTTCATTTACTGAACTGGAATCAAAAGCATTCCGTTATGCAGGTTGGGCAATGATGGCGGGTATTGCTTTACTTGTTGCAGCGTTAATTCCAGAAACATCAGCACTTCGCTCGCCTGAAGGTGAAATTACTGCCTTCTCAGCACCGATAATGAAGTCTATCGTGCCGTTGATCTTTATTCTGTTTATCATTCCTGGTTACGTTTACGGTAAAGTGTCTGGAACGTTCAAGACCAGCAACGACATTATCAAAGCGATGGCTGATACTATGTCAACCATGGGCGCATACATTGTTATGTCGTTCTTCTGTGCTCAGTTCCTATCTGCATTTGCTCAGTCAAACATCGGTACGATGCTAGCGTTGTATGGCGCAGAAGGCTTAAAAGCGATGAACCTACCAGGTGAAGTGACCATCATCGGTATGATCCTTCTAACCGCGTCTGTAAACCTACTTATTGGTTCGGCATCGGCAAAATGGGCTTTAATTGGTCCAATCCTAGTGCCAATGCTAATGGCGGTTGGTATCTCGCCTGAGCTGTCTCAGGCGGCTTACCGTGTGGGTGACTCTGTATCGAACATCATTTCGCCTCTAATGGTATTTTTCCCTCTTGTTGTGGTTTACTGTCAGCGTTATGTGAAGTCTGCTGGTATCGGTACGCTTGCGTCACTAATGATGCCATTCTCGATCGCAATGCTGATCGGTTGGTCTATCTTCCTAGTTGCTTATTGGATGGTAGGTATCCCGCTAGGCATTCAAGCTCCTTACACTTACACAATGTAAAAACGTGTAGGGTGTGAAAGCCGCTAATTGGCAGCCAAAAAGCGCAGGTCTTCGATCTGCGTTTTTTTGTTCTCGTAAAACGAACATCGATAGGTCTTGTAACTAGTTTTTTGGAGTTGCAGACTTTGTCCCGTGATGTGTTGCTGTAGTGAAACCGAAGTTGGTGATAAAATTCCTGACTTCAATCGTTTTTTGTTTCTTTGGAGCCTCCTTTGTCTAACCATCCGTTTTCCCCTCAAGATGAATTGTTTATGCGCAGAGCGATGGAGCTTGCTGAGCAAGCAGAAGCTGAGGGGGAAGTACCTGTTGGCGCAGTGCTTGTCAAAGATGGTGAAATTATCGCTGAGGGGTGGAATCGCTCTATTGGTACTAATGACGCTACCGCACATGCTGAGATCCAAACGCTGCGTAAAGCAGGCCAAAAGCTAGAAAATTACCGCCTTCTGGATACGACGTTATATGTAACACTTGAGCCATGCCCAATGTGTGCCGGAGCCTTATTGCATAGCCGCGTTAAGCGGGTTGTTTTTGGAGCGCCAGATTTAAAAGCTGGAGCAGCAGGAACTGTGCTTAATTTGTTTGAAAGTCAAGCCGCTTACCATTACGCCTTAGTTGAAAAGGGGCTGCTAGAAGATGAGTGCCGCACTCAGCTACAAGCGTTTTTTAAGCGTCGCCGAAAGGAAATTAAAGCGAAGAAGCAAGCACAAAAAGCATTAGAAAATGGAGAGAGCGAGCAAGGTAGTGGGAGTAGTGAGGGCTAGCAAACACCTACAACGTGGTAGATGTTTGCTTGGACGCACTAGTGATTGACTAAATGTACAAAAACACGATTACGTGAACTTACTTTCTTTTTCATACATGTCAGTTTACGTTTACGTCGGATAGCAGCTACTGTGTTATTTAAACGCTTTGACTGCACTCTACGTCTTCTCATATTCAAAACCTCCTGCAGACAAGACTTATACCAGTAAAGCGCGGCTCATCGATGCTTGGCAATAGGCTCGATAATCGCACTAAACATTGTATGGTTTAAACGTTCTTCATTTGACTTCTGCATTGCACAGAGCCAGCAAACAATTTCAATACGATGCTTAATAATAGGAGTGACGTTATTTCGGCAGAGTGTAGCCGAAAGTGCCGCTTCATCAAGTGAGCTAAACCATGTGGTTGTAAAGTAATCTGTTACAAAGCAATCAGTTTTACTAACGATGAAGAAAAGGCGACCAACCAAAGGAATGGTTGAGTGTGGTTGGTGTCACTCAGAATATTGGAGTCTAGATAAGTTTTCGTTAGGACTCAACAAAAATGACGAGCTTCATAGGCTCGTCATTTTTTAGTTTACCGCGGGTTTATTCTTCAATGCTTTCTTGTTCGGTGTCTTCTTCAACCGTGACGTCAGAAGCGCCAGAGACTTGTTCTACGACGGTCTCTACTGCGCCCGATATCAAAATGTCGGGGTTGAGCGGCGGAATCACTTGCAAGTCATCGCTATTCTCATCAATCGCTGGCTGTTGGCTGACATGACCAATGATGGATTGGTAGTAACGTCGAATATTTTCTACGTAATTACGCGCTTCATCGCCTCTGGCGTACCCATAGCGAGTTTGGCTGTAATAGCGCTTCTGACGCAGTAAAGGCAGCCTATCTTTTACATCGGCCCAAGCGTTCGGATCGCCACCTTGTGCTTTGGTGAGTCGTCGTGCGTCCATCATGTGGCCGTAACCAATATTGTATGAAGCTAACGCAAACCATATTTTTTCATGCTCGTTGATGCTATCAGGCACGCGACCTACAATGCGACGTAAGTACTCGACACCACCACGAACAGATTGCTCAGGGTCTAAACGGTTTGTTACCCCGACGCTTTTCGCTGTTGGCAGAGTAAGCATCATCATCCCCCTAACACCCGTTGGCGATTTTGCTGTTGGTTTCCAATGTGACTCTTGATAAGCCAATGCTGCAATTAAGCGCCAGTCGAACTCTTCGCTGTATTTTTGGAATAAAGGTGCCCATTTAGGCAATTTGTCATCCAGAGCTCGAATGAATGCGCGAGTATCAACGTAGTC
The DNA here is from genome assembly GCF_033339115.1 of Vibrio sp. 947. Taxonomy (NCBI): domain Bacteria; kingdom Pseudomonadati; phylum Pseudomonadota; class Gammaproteobacteria; order Vibrionales; family Vibrionaceae; genus Vibrio; species Vibrio sp. 947. The sequence continues at coordinate 129,899 of NZ_JAWOTX010000008.1, forward strand.
AAATGCTTCAATATGACCAATGTACTTTTCTTCGAGGGTGGACAGTTCTCCTGATTGTTTGATGTTACCGAAAAACTCTATCAGCATCGCATACAAACTTTCGTCTTCAGAGCGTCGAGTAAACCAAGATACTGGTTGATCTTCTGTAAGTTCAAACGCGAGCGCAAGATCGGGGTAAAGGCGTTGAGCAAGGGAAAGTTCCACCGAATCAGTCACAGTAAAACGTAACTCACCCGTCGATACGTATTTGAGTAAGTCTCTCGTGTCAGCATCACCAACAATTTCAAACTGAAGTTCTGGATACTGCTTCTTTAACGCTGTTAGGGTCGGAACATATTGCGATTGTTCAACGATCTTTAATGTTTGAGCGCCTGCATTTGTATCTTCGTCGGACTCGTCGTCTTTCGAGGCTTGGTATTCAATGAGTTGTTCGATATCACGTGGTCGAAGTTGCCCTTTTTTATATACCACTTGTTGGCTTACATAATAATAGGCAGGGCCTGGTCTAAATCGTTTGACTGCTTGTGACGTTTGATTTAAACCCGTAGCGATGATATCGATATCTCCTTTCTTAAGAGCAGGAAAAAGCTCAGCCTGGCGAAAGGCTGGTTTAATCTCGAGTTTGACGCCGAGCTGCTCCGCAAACTGACGCGCCAATTCGTAATCCAACCCTGCGGGACCATCGGGACCTATGTAGTAGGAAAGCTGATTGTTTAGCGTGCCAACACGAAGCACACCACGTTCTTGAATTTTTTCAAATTCACTTTTGGGCTCCGACTCAATCTGGCAAGCAGAGAGTAAAAGAACAGAAACTAAAATTAGAGCACTGCGCTTGAGCCGGTTGAAGTGACTTATTTGCATTAATAGGTACATCTTGGAAAATTTCTATTTGCCTTTATATCAAAGCGAGCTCATGGGGCAAAGTGAATCACACACTTATAACGTGACATTGTGTGTTTTATCGACATTTTAGTTGTAATTCAAATTTGACAAAAAAAATGACGCAAACGGTTGCTTTTGGTGTTACATCACAAAAACAATTACTATATAATGCGCTCGCAATGACGAGGTGGAATCGGCATAGGTTCGACAGGGCTTATTTTAAGTGTCTGAATTTATTCCAATATCACCTTAATCAATTGCATAAGAGACCTAAGCACATGAGAATTTTGCGTGGCTCCCCAGCTCTTTCTGAGTTTCGTGTTAATAAACTACTGGAACTTTGTCGTGAACAAGATCTGCCTGTAACTGGCATTTATGCCGAGTTTATGCACTTTGCCGATCTAAAGTCAGACCTTGATGACCAAGAGTTAGAAAAACTTGAAAAGTTACTAACTTACGGCCCAACCATCGAAGAGCATGAGCCTGAAGGTCTTCTACTTCTTGTCACGCCTCGTCCTGGCACTATCTCGCCTTGGTCTTCTAAATCTACCGATATCGCTGTTAACTGTGGTCTGGATAAAGTGAAACGTCTAGAGCGTGGTACGGCTTATTATGTCGAATCTTCAGTTGTTCTATCAGAAGCTCAAGCTGACGCTGTTAAAGCGTTAATTCACGACCGTATGATGGAAACAGTATTCACAGAATTTGAAGCCGCATCAGCATTATTTACTGTTGCAGAGCCTAAGCCTGTCGCACATGTTGATATCTTAGCTGGCGGTCGTCTTGCGCTTGAAGAGGCAAACGTTTCCCTTGGCTTGGCACTCGCAGAAGATGAAATTGATTACTTGGTAGAGAACTTTACTAAGCTTGGGCGTAACCCAAACGACATTGAATTGATGATGTTTGCTCAGGCGAACTCAGAGCATTGTCGCCACAAAATTTTTAACGCAGATTGGACTATCGACGGGGTAGATCAACCTAAGTCTTTGTTCAAAATGATCAAAAACACTTTTGAAACGACACCTGACTATGTGCTGTCTGCATACAAAGACAACGCAGCCGTTATGACAGGTTCTAAAGCGGGGCGTTTTTTCCCTGACCCTAAATCTCGTCAATACACGTACCACCATGAAGATACGCACATCTTGATGAAGGTAGAAACGCACAACCACCCAACGGCAATCTCTCCGTGGCCGGGCGCATCGACTGGCTCAGGCGGTGAAATTCGTGACGAAGGCGCGACGGGTATCGGCGGTAAGCCAAAAGCGGGTCTGGTTGGTTTTACAACCTCTAACTTACGTATTCCTGGTTTTGAACAGCCATGGGAAACCGACTTCGGCAAGCCGGGTCGTATTGTGAATGCGTTAGACATCATGCTTGAAGGTCCTCTTGGCGGCGCGGCATTCAACAACGAATTTGGTCGTCCAAATCTATTGGGTTACTTCCGTACTTACGAAGAAAAAGTCACTTCTCATGCGGGTGAAGAAATTCGTGGTTACCACAAACCAATCATGATTGCTGGTGGTATGGGTAACATCCGCGATGAACACGTACAGAAGAAAGAGATCCCTGTAGGTGCGAGCCTAATCGTACTTGGTGGTCCGGCAATGAACATCGGTCTTGGTGGTGGTGCGGCATCTTCCATGGCATCTGGTCAGTCAGCAGAAGATCTGGACTTCGCTTCGGTACAGCGTGAAAACCCAGAGATGGAACGTCGCTGTCAGGAAGTGATCGACCGTTGTTGGCAGTTAGGCGACGATAACCCAATCGCATTTATCCACGATGTGGGTGCAGGCGGTATCTCTAACGCATTGCCTGAACTTGTCGACGACGGTGAGCGTGGCGGTAAGTTCCAATTACGCGATGTACCAAACGATGAGCCGGGCATGAGCCCACTGGAAATCTGGTGTAACGAATCACAGGAACGTTACGTTCTAGCGGTAGCGCCAGAAAACATGGAAGCATTCGACGCCATCTGTAAGCGTGAACGCGCACCGTATGCAGTGGTGGGTGTGGCGACAGAAGAGCGTCATCTAACGCTAGAAGATTCTCACTTCGACAATACGCCAATCGATATGCCAATGGATATCCTGCTTGGTAAGCCACCGAAGATGCACCGTGACGCAACCACACTAAAAGTGGAAAGCCCTGCCATTGTTCGTGATGGTATTGAGCTTAATGAAGCGGTGGATCGCGTACTTCGTCTTCCTGCTGTTGCAGAAAAAACATTCCTAATTACTATCGGTGACCGAACAGTAACGGGTCTGGTTGCTCGTGATCAAATGGTTGGTCCTTGGCAGGTACCAGTAGCAAACTGCGCAGTAACAGCGGCAAGCTACGACACTTACCATGGCGAAGCAATGTCGATGGGTGAGCGCACGCCAGTGGCATTACTAGACTTTGGAGCATCGGCTCGCCTAGCCGTTGGTGAGTCACTAACGAACATTGCGGCAACAGACATCGGTGATATTAAACACATTAAACTGTCTGCGAACTGGATGTCTCCAGCGGGTCACCCAGGTGAAGATGCGGGTCTTTACGAAGCAGTGAAAGCGGTTGGTGAAGAACTGTGTCCTGCTTTAGGTTTGACTATCCCAGTTGGTAAAGACTCCATGTCGATGAAAACCAAGTGGGAAGAAAACGGCGAGAGCAAAGAAGTCACTTCTCCACTGTCGTTAGTTATCACGGCATTTGGTCGTGTGGAAGACGTACGTAAGACCGTGACTCCACAACTACGCACTGACAACGGAAAGACTTCTCTAGTTCTTGTTGACTTGGGTAACGGCAAAAACCGCTTAGGTGCGACAGCATTGGCACAAGTATACAAACAGCTGGGTGACAAACCTGCTGACGTAGATAATGCAGAGCAGCTAAAAGGCTTCTTTGATGCAATGCAAGCGTTAGTACGTGATGACAAGCTAGTGGCTTACCACGATAAAGGCGACGGCGGTCTTTTTGTTACACTGGCTGAGATGGCGTTCGCGGGTCACTGTGGCGTAAAAGCGAACATCGCAGAGCTGGGTGATGATGCGCTAGCCGTTCTATTTAACGAAGAGCTAGGTGCGGTTGTTCAAGTTAAGAATGATGATCTAGATTCAGTTCTATCTACTCTGGCGGCAAACGGCTTAGAGGCATGCTCACATGTGATTGGTTCTGTTGAAGCTTCAGACGACTTTGTTATCACTTCTGGTGATGCAGTTGTACTTGAACGTTCACGTACCGAACTACGCGTTATCTGGGCTGAAACAACGCATAAGATGCAAGGTCTACGTGATAACCCAGCGTGTGCAGACCAAGAGCACGAAGCTAAGAAAGACAACTCTGACCCTGGTCTAAACGTTAAGCTCAGCTTCGACGTAAATGAAGACGTTGCAGCACCGTACATTGCGAAAGGTGCTAAACCTAAGATGGCAATTCTACGTGAGCAGGGCGTTAACTCCCACGTCGAAATGGCAGCAGCGTTTGACAGAGCTGGTTTTGAAGCAACCGACATCCATATGAGCGATATCCTAACGGGCCAAGCGGTACTGGATGAATACCATGGCCTAGTAGCTTGTGGTGGCTTCTCTTACGGCGACGTATTAGGTGCGGGTGAAGGTTGGGCTAAGTCTATCCTGTTTAACGCACAAGCTCGTGAACAGTTCCAAGCCTTCTTCAACCGTGAAGAGACGTTCTCTTTAGGTGTATGTAACGGTTGTCAGATGCTATCAAACCTGAAAGAGCTGATCCCAGGTGCAGACTTGTGGCCACGTTTTGTGCGCAACGAATCTGAGCGTTTTGAAGCGCGCTTTAGTCTAGTTGAAGTTCAGAAATCTGATTCTGTATTCTTCGACGGCATGGCTGGTTCGCGTATGCCAATCGCGGTTTCCCACGGTGAAGGGCGTGTAGAAGTACGTGATGCAGAGCACCTAGCAGCGATTGAAGCATCAGGTACGGTTGCGATTCGTTACGTGGATAACCTCGGTAACCCAACACAACAATACCCGAACAACCCGAATGGTTCGCCAAACGCGATTACTGGTTTAACAACAGCAGACGGTCGCGTAACTATCATGATGCCTCACCCAGAGCGCGTATTCCGCACAGTTGCAAATTCTTGGGCTCCGGAAGGTTGGGGTGAAAATGGCGCTTGGATGCGTATGTTCCAAAATGCCCGTAAGAATATTGGTTAATTAACCAAAAGTTAATCTAGCTTAAGTAAAGCGTTGGTTGAGAGACCAGCGCTTTCTTTTTTCTTATCACTCTTTTTTCTTCGTCGCTCTTTCTAGTGACTTGGCGAAACGTTGCTTTGTTCTGCCTCTTCTTTGTCATCTATTATCTAGCGTAAAAAACTTGCAGCGTTTAGATTACTTTTATGCTCTAATACCGCGCTTACCAAGGGATGGTGTTAAACAGCTCAGCTTAGATGGAGTTATCAAGTTGACCGAATCCCTGATTGATCCCTAAATCCCTTAGGAAATGAAAGAAATGTCTAAGAATCCAAAATTTGCTATCCGCGTCACTGAAAAACGTAACGGCTGGAGCGCAGAAATCACTCGCCAAGTGACATCTCGTAAGACTGTAGTATCAAAGCGTGAAACAGGCTTTGACAGCGAAGAGAAAGCACAAGCTTGGGCTGAACAAGAACTGGCTGGATTTATCCAAAACCAAGTGGTTCGTAACGAGCGTAAAGCAGCGCAACGTCAAGAGCGCGAAGCAGAACAACTAGCGGCAAAAGTTCGTAAAGAAGAAGCCCGCAAAGCACGTGAAACCGAAGTAGACACTGACGAAGAATAAGTTTAAATCGGTGAGATGGTGACGTTACCCATCAAACAAATAGTGAAAATGCCTTGAGTTTTGTCTCAGGGCATTTTTTATTTATATCGGCTAAAAACAATCCGACGATACGGACAAGCTAAACGTGCCGTCTTCAGGGGCTGCAAATTGTTTATTGCCAGGAAGAAGGTGAGGGTTATTAGCATAAGTGCGATGTGTCGATTTGACCTTTGCAGAATGTCTTTCCGGTAAATCAAAGTGTTGTAAGCCGTCAGATAGATCGTTTGCTTCACCGTAGTCGAAATGTGTTGCGACGTCTTTGGGCTGCTTGGCGTAACGACAGTGATCCGGCTTACCATCTTCGTGCCAAGTTAAAGAGTTAGTTTTTGCATCTAGATTCAGGTTATTTGCTGTTGGCTGTGCGTAAAAATCTTCTGAAACTTGGTGCTTGCTTTGTTCTTGTAAGTAGTCTGCAATGTTCTCAGAAGCTTGCGCTAGGCTACCTACAGGGAAGAAGCAAATCAGAAGAAGCCGTGTTTTTAGATTGTTCATAATGTGTATGCAAGCAAAAGGAAATGATAATACTGATAAATAAAACGGCGTGCAATTATGGCCATTGGATACGATATAACAGGGCAGTTAATGTCTGCCCTGCATCTTTTAGGTATGGTTAGTATTGATAAGTGAGGTGCAGTTTGACTTCGCGACCAGGCGAAGGCACGCCATTAGATAGGTATGCTTCGTAGTAACGATCGGTTAAGTTTTTCACAACCGCGCCAACGCTCAAGCCTTCGACTTGTTGTATTTCCCAAACCACGTAAGCGTTTTGTAGCGTGTATTGCTCACTTGGCGATTTCACTTTTAAATTATTACCGCTTGCCTTGGTTTTGGTTTGCGCATCATACCAACGGACTTCCCAGCCCGTACGTAAACCAGGAATCCATTCGTAACCCAAACCCAGATTAATGTTTAATGGCGGTACATCAGGATGATCATCATCTGAACCTGTAGAGTCAGATAGGCTACCTTTGTTTTTGCCGCGAATGTAACTTGCTGAGAAATTACTGTAGAAATCTTCAATCCGGTATTGTGAAATTAGCTCAAAGCCATAGTTTTTAAAGCCATCTAGGTTTGTATTCCAGCTTTGTAACTCAGTAGTATTTTTGTCGAGGTTTTCGCCCGTTCGTATATCAACTGTGTCGCTAACATCGTTATAGAACATAGTTAACTCTGTTGCGAGGTTATCGCGAGAGTTCACCAGCCCTTCCGTTAAGTTGATAACGCTTGCTTGATAAGCATGGATACGAGACACGTCCAGATTCAAAGCAGTAGCCGTAGCGGTAGCTCGCGCATATTGCACTGAGTAGATGTTATCAACGGTTGGTGCTTTTAAAGCGTAGGCGTAGGAGGCGTTTAAACGCGTATTATTGCTCGCATCAAAGTCGATATCCAAACGTGGGCTAAAGCCTTTATGCGTCGTTTCACCGTAGTTATGTCCGGCAGCTGGATCATTATAATCCGGCGCAGCGTTCCCTTTTCCTTCACTCTTGATGTATTCGTAACGCAGAGAAGGTGTGATTGTTAGGCGGTTTGTTGCTTGATAGTGATCAGCAATGTAAGCGGCATAAATTGACTGCGTGCCAGATGGTTCGTAGTAAGGGGTGTACCAACCGTAATTTTTTGCTTCATTACTGTCGTATGATGCGTTGAATACTAACGAGTCTCTATCGGTTTTTTGATATTGAAGCCCAGTGATTAGAGTGTGGTCTCCGAATTGTGCTTGGTTAAACACATCAACGTAGTCACGCTCGTAACTCAGCCATGACTCATGACCGTAACTGCCAACAGAAACGAACATTTTCTCGAATGCTACGTCAGGGCGAACCCAATGACGATCGTTTTCGGAACGTGCCATTTTGATATTGAAATCAATATACGGGTTAGTCGGCATGTAGTGGTAAGAGATGGTCGTGGTGTTGTCCGTGTATTTGTTATCGACGGTGTAAGCGTATTGGGCTTTTTCTAATGAGCCGTATTTCTTGATATTGTATTCGGTGATGTTAGGCATTTTTCCGCGGCGGTTAGCCCAAGGTTTACGACCTTCATCTTTGTAGCGAGTGTGGCTAATTTCAAATTCGTGATCGTTGTTTTCATAACCAACCTTTACGAGCATGTTTTCTTGCTCATAACCTGAGTAATCCAGCGTTTCACCACCTCCGACTTTAATGTCATCAGAATCTTTTACCGAGCCATTCGCTAGAAAATAAAAACCAGTATCGTTTTTACCATAGAGTGTTAGCGTGTAGGCGTTCTCATCGCCGTTGGTGTTGTATGCACTTGAGATGCGAGCACCAAAGTTTCTTTCGCCGTACAGGAGATCATCGACACTTTTGGTTTTAATGCGAATGGAGCCACCAAACTTCCCGTTGAGTGCTCGATAGTCGTGCGCGCCCTTGATAATTTCTGCTTCGCCAATTAAGAACGGATCAAAAAAGAAGGTACCGTAGCGGTATTGTTGAAAGCCGATTGGAGCGCCATCGACAAAGACGGCGATATCGCTTGGATCATCAAAACCACGAATGTTAATACGTTCGCCACCAGAACGACCGCCACCATCTATTGATGCACCGGGAACGGCATCGATCATTGAGGCAAAATTAGAGTACTGTTGCTCTTCAATCTCTGACCAATTAATGGTGGTTTGCGCAGGCTCAGCAATGGTAATAGGTTTGGCATAACGAACGCCTATGACTTCAAGCTCTTCATTTGGCGCTGTCTCGGCATATGAATAAAGAGGGAAGAGCAAAGCCAGTGAAATGAGATTTACTTTGAATGGATGACTTTTTAATCGTTTCATATTGATGATTTATAGTGTTTTTATGAAGCTGGGATTATAAGAACATTATTACGATTAATAAATGATAATGAGATTAATTATCAAATGTGTTTTTGCGACGGATTGTAAAGTTTTTTATCCATTCGTGGAAACTACGATAAGTATCGTTAGCGTACATAAAACAAAAAGCCCAGCATCATGGACGCTGAGCTTATTGGCTTTAAACAAGATAGTGCGAGCACTGTTGCCCCTTTTGAGCTAATCAGGCGCCTACTTGGTAGGAATTACTGAGTTTCTAACGGTATCTGTCCGGTGGTCAGCGGCTCGGCATCGAATTCAGTGAGGCCTTCAATATAGCTTTCGACTGCTTGCTCTAAAGCATTATCACCTTGGTTAAAATAGGCAAGGTGGAAAATTGCATCGCCTTCGTTCACCAATGGTAATGTTTGTTGACCGATAACTAAACCACGCTTCGGGGCTTTTAGTTCTATCTCATCATGACCAAGAGGAGAGCTAATATAAGCGAGCGTTTCACCCTGTTCTACTTTGTCTCCCAGATTAACGACAGTACGCAAAATGCCGTTACCTGACGCGCGAACCCAGCTGGTGGACTTCGCTATGATAGGCTCAGGCAGCTTTTTCCTGCTCGCTCGCAACATACCAATGGCTTGCATTACGCGCCGAACCCCGAGTACACCAGCGCTGATCGAAAGTGGATCAAAACGCAATGCTTCGCCAGCCTCGTAGGTGAGCACTGGAATATCACATTTTTCTGCTTCACTGCGTAAAGAGCCATCACGCAATGCTGAATCAACAATCACTGGCGTTGCAAATGCTTGAGCAATACGCAGAGTTTCTGGGTTGCTTAAGTTTGCGCGGATCTGTGGCAAGTTCGTGCGATGAATGGCCCCTGTGTGTAGATCCAAAATGTAGTCACAACGCTTGGCAATGTTGTTAAAGAACCCGTGTGCCATACGAGATGCAAGTGCGCCTTTTTCACTGCCAGGAAAGCAACGGTTGAGATCTCGTCGGTCGGGCAAGTAACGAGATTTATGGATGAAACCAAAAACGTTAACGATAGGTACTGCAATGACAGTGCCTTTCAGTTTTTGTGGATCCAGTTGGTTAATGATCTGACGAACGATTTCTACGCCATTAAGCTCATCACCATGGATAGCAGCATTCACCATTAACACTGGTCCTTCTTGTTTCCCATGGATTATTTCCACAGGAATAGATAAAGGCGAATGTGTATATAGCTTCGCTGCTTCAAATTCGATCTCTAATCGTTGCCCTGGTTGTATTTGATGTCCTAAGAGCTCAAACACTTTGCTTTTTTTACTTCTGGCCATAAACCATCTCTGTCAAATGCGTCATCAGCAATGTAACAATTGCTGCAAAATCGCACTAATCATTCTCATTAAGGACACGACAAATTACTTTAATCGTCATGCGTGAAATTTTGGTATGTGTGAAGTTTTTGTTTTCAATATGATCTTTTCTATCAGTTTAATACATAACAAGCCATAGAGAAGAGAGCGCAATAATAGCCTTAAAAAATGTGACTGTATTAAAAATAATACTGTTCATGGAGGACAAAAAAACGGACTTTTAACCCTACTTTTTATCCGATAATATCCGCGCCGAATTTGAGGTTTCACACTTTCTAACTAGAGGTTTTGATGAAAAAGGCAATTGCTAAAATTGGTGCATTGACTGCGGTAGCAGTTTCACTTTCAGGTTGCGTAGGTAGTAATGCCGTGACAGGTTATGTCATGGGGTTTAACTTGAAAGCTGTTGACAACCGTTACGCTCGAGGTGGCCTAAATATGCTTTTAGCGCCTGTTTATGGTGTCGCGATCGCAGCGGATTATATCGTGTTTAACTCTCTAGAATTTTGGACGGGTAAGAACCCGTTAAATGGTAAGCCACATATCTTCGATACAAAGGTAGATACTTACATTGATGTCAATCACCAGTTAGATAAGTCCTTAACGACGGCACCAATCGCACCATTAGCGGATAACCGTGTCATTGAGCAGGGGCGAATGCAGCAAATCGATGAGAACACTGTTCAAATGGATATTACTTACAGTAACGGTGAAAAGGCGACACTCATGGGTGTACGCGATGGTGAGTTTGTTACTTACTACATTGATGGTGAAGTTGCTGCACAAACCTCAATGGATGAATTAGCCGCTTACGCGCAAAACCGTGTGTAGTTGGGTTCAACTAAACCAAAAAAAGGGTGCCGTATGGCACCCTTTGTCATTTTTCGTGATTGAATTATGCTTTCTCTGGAATCGCTTCTAAAAGCGCGACCATCTGATCCCAGTACAACTGAACAGTATCAATCTTCACTTTCTCATCTGGAGAGTGAGGGAATTTTATTGTTGGACCGAAAGAAACCATATCCATGTGTGGGTATGGTTCTTTAAATAGGCCACACTCAAGACCAGCATGGATGACCATGATGTTCGGCTTATGACCGTAAATGCCTTCATACATATCACGGAAAATTGCCATGATCTCGGAATCTGCATCTGGCTTCCAGCCAGGGTAAGCGCCTGAGAACTGAATTTGTGCGCCTGCTAGCTCAGTAATCGAGCGCAGCATGCTTTCCACTTGGCTACGGCCAGAGTCAATGAGAGAACGAATCAAGCAAAGCACGGTGACTTTATTTTCTTCTGTGCTGATCACACCAACGTTTAGAGAAGTTTCAACAACGCCTTCCACCTCATCACTCATACGGATTACGCCGTTTGGACAAGCGTTAAGTGCCGCAATGAATCGTTGCTGATCGGCGATTGAAAATACTTGCGCGTCAGTCGTGATCGCTTCATTAAAGGTTACGATACCTGTTTCGATTTTACCCAATTCAGTTTTAAGCAGCTCAGTGTAGTGGTTGAACAGCTCAGCAAGTTTGTCTTGGTTTTCGACAGGAAGCGCGACAGTAACAAACGCTTCGCGTGGGATTGCATTACGTAAGCTACCACCACGGAATTCGACTAAACGTAAATCAAGCTCTTGAGCATGACCGGCAAGGAAACGACCAAGTAATTTGTTGGCATTACCGCGACCTGTGTGAATGTCACAACCTGAGTGACCGCCTTTTAGGCCTTTCAGCGTCAGTTGGCGTGTTACAAAACCTGCAGGCGTTGATTCTCGAGAAATATCGAAAGTCATGGTGCCATCAACGCCACCTGCACAACCCATGTAGACTTCGCCTTCTTGCTCAGAGTCTGTATTTAGAAGAATCTCACCCTCTAACCAACCAGCTTCAAGGCCAAATGCGCCAGTCATGCCTGCTTCTTCATCAATCGTCAGCAGAACTTCGAGTGGACCGTGCTTAATATCTTTAGATGCCAATACAGCAAGGCAAGAAGCCATACCAATACCGTTATCTGCACCAAGCGTCGTGCCTTTCGCAGTTACCCATTCGCCATCGATGTAAGGTTGGATTGGATCTTTGGTGAAGTCGTGTTCAGTGTCTTCGTTTTTCTGCGGCACCATGTCGATGTGTGCTTGAAGTACAACAGCCTTCTTATTTTCCATTCCTGGTGTCGCGGGCTTTTTGATGAACACGTTACCAGTTGGATCACGGCGAACGTCAAAGCCTTGCTCTGTTGCCCAGTTGATAATGTACTGTGCTAATGCTTCTTCATGTTTCGATGGATGAGGGATAGAACAAATCTTATCGAAAAACTGCCAAAGTGGAGCAGGTGATAAGGTACTGATCTCAGAATGGAACTCAGACACGGAGGACTCCTTTTGATGTGCTTTGCCAAATATATACCGTAAAAATATTGTCAAGGTAGCATTAAATGCTAGACGATTTGGCCTTCAAATTGCCGTTAGCATACCACCAGATAAGGAGTACGAGTAGTCGCGATCACAAGGATTTCTCTCAGAACTGTCACAGTTTGTGAATACAATAACAAGCACTATGTGTTCTCTATCATACATTCTGAAATTGGCTTTATTTTTTAATTCATAAAATTGTAATTTAATTACATATAAAATTTGATAAAGGTCAATTTATGTATTTTTTGTGATTTCAATCACTAAAATGCTTGTAATTAAATTTCTTGGTGGTATATTTGTAACCAGCTTCTGAGAGAAGAATGAAATGCTCAAAGGATGAGTCCGTTTTATCGCCTCCAAGGAACCGAGAAATCAACGAATGTTTAATTGATTTAAAAGGTGATAGTTATGAAAGGTTTACCAAGTACAATGTTCTGGAATAGCAAGTCTGTTTACACCGGTAACTTTGTATACCCAACAAGCTTTGGCTACTAAGTGAAGTCAACGCATGTGACTCGAACAGTTTGTTCACCCCTATAAATTGGAATTTTTTTTCAGTGATAGTGCTGACATGATTCACCGCCACCCAAATTGGGTGGCGTTTTTTTATCTCTATTTTCTCTTCCTGACTCACTTATTGCCATCAAAGCCTTCTTCTATTCCCCATTCTTCGGTTTTATCGACTTTTCCATCAAATCTGTTAGATACCATGTTTAAAATGGGCCTTTTTCATCTGAAAGTTTAGTACATTGTTCAATTTTTATTCTGTTGTTGGGTTCTAAACGATAATTATTACTTGTTGTTTTATATGAATATATTTCCTGTTTTGCTTTTAAGAATTAGCGAATGGGTTTCATATCCAAAGAAAAAAATCGCATTAGAGTGAAGATTCTATCTAGAATTTGCTATTTGATAACTTTATAATTCCCGCCAATCGATTACGCAACCGTTTACTTTTTACCTTTACAGGATTCGATCATGCTCGAGAGGCTTTTTAAGCTCAGTGACAATGGCACAAATGTGCGCACTGAGATCATTGCAGGTGTTACCACCTTCCTAACCATGGCTTACATTATTTTTGTAAACCCAGCGATCTTGTCGGATACCGGTATGGACCGTGGTGCCATTTTTGTTGCAACTTGTCTTGCGGCCGCTATCGGCTGTTTCATCATGGGATTTGTTGCCAACTACCCAATTGCACAGGCACCAGGAATGGGCCTGAACGCATTTTTTACTTACTCTGTTGTATTGGGAATGGGTTATACGTGGCAAGTTGCGTTGGCGGCTGTATTTGTTTCTGGCCTTCTGTTCATTCTTTTAAGCGTATTTAAGATCCGTGAGTGGATTATTAACTCGATCCCGCATTCTCTACGAACAGGTATTTCAGCTGGTATTGGTCTTTTCTTAGCGTTTATCGCATTAAAAAATGCAGGTATCGTCGTTGATAACCCAGCGACATTAGTTTCTATGGGAGAGATCACATCATTGCCATCTGTATTGGCCGCGATTGGCTTCTTTCTTACGATTGCACTGGTTCACCGTGGTGTGAAAGGTGCGGTGATGATCGCCATTCTTGGCGTTACAGCGCTTGGTCTTCTATTTGGTGATGTGCAGTGGGGCGGTATTATGTCAACGCCACCAAGCATTGCGCCAACTTTCATGCAACTGGATTTCTCTGGTTTGTTTGAAGTAGGCATGATTTCCGTCGTATTTGCTTTCCTATTTGTCGATTTATTTGACACCGCAGGTACGCTCGTTGGCGTTTCTCAAAAAGCAGGTCTAACTGATGAGAATGGCAACATCCCTCGTTTAAACAAAGCGTTACTTGCAGACTCAACAGCAACGTCAGTAGGTGCATTACTTGGTACCTCCAACACGACATCTTATATTGAAAGCGTTTCTGGTGTGGCTGCGGGTGGGCGTACTGGTCTAACAGCCGTGGTTGTTGGTGTACTCTTCCTACTTGCTCTATTGTTCTCACCACTTGCGGGTATGATCCCTGCTTATGCAACGTCAGGTGCGCTATTCTATGTGGCGATCTTGATGCTGTCTGGGCTAGTAAGCATTGATTGGCGTGACCTAACTGAAGCGTCCCCAGTTGTTGTGACTTGTTTAGTTATGCCGCTAACATTCTCGATTGCAGAAGGTATCACGTTAGGCTTTATCGCATACGCGGCGATCAAGTTATTCAGCGGTAAGGGCCGTGAAGTGTCGATGAGTGTATGGGTGATGTCAGCCATCTTCATCGTTAAATACCTCGTCGGTTAATTTCTCGAGCAAAAAGCCAGTGTGGATTTATTCACGCTGGCTTTTTCTTTTTTTACGTTGTTCACAGAAGACGGTTTTTCTGCGGAATAGGCAGAGAATTTTGATATCACCGTTGGTATTAGCGGTGTGTTTCGGTAGAATAATCGTTTGCGCAGCTTGAAATCCTCGTCTCCAAACATTTTGGAGAAGTTAGTGAGCATTCCGCTTTTGAGTGACTTCGCTAGATTTTGAGGATGCATATTTTCAAATTATTAGGTTATTACAATGAGTAAAAAATTCATTATCACTTGGGATGCAATGCAGACTTACTGCCGTGAACTGGCTGAGAAACAAATGCCAGCTGAGCAATGGAAAGGAATTTGGGCGGTAAGCCGCGGCGGTTTGGTTCCTGGCGCTATTTTGGCTCGTGAACTGGGTATTCGTTACGTTGATACAATCTGTATTTCAAGCTACGACCATGATCATCAGCGCGATATGACGGTACTAAAAGCACCTGAAGGTGATGGCGAAGGTTACCTAATCGTTGAAGACCTAGTAGACAGTGGTGATACAGCGCGCAAACTACGTGAGATGTATCCAAAAGCGAAAATGATCGCTGTGTGTGCGAAACCATCAGGCAAAGAGCTGCTGGATGATTACGTTGTAGATATTGCTCAAGACACTTGGATCGAGCAGCCTTGGGATATGTCAATCCAGTATGCTGAGCCAGTAAACCGCAAGCAAAAATAAGCGCGGTTAAAGAATATTGAGAAGTGCCCCTTTATAGGGGCATTTTTTTTATTATGATATTAAATCATGCTAATAGCCTAGGGTTCTTCCTATGTCTGAAGACGTCAGTAAAAATCTTTCCGAAACTTTGTTCGTGAAACATAAGCAAGCAAAAGAAACCTCCGCGCTTACCCAGTACATGCCGACCAGTAAAAAAATACTTGATGAACGAGAAGCGCAGGGTGATCGTGCTTGGTATCGTCATTTGCGTCGCTTGCAATGGGCTTGGCAAGGATTGTCTCCGATCGAAATGGAAGGCGTACTGTCCAAAATTGCTTCATCATCTCACTCGCGAACCAATGATGATTGGTTAGACACTGTAATGGGTTATCACAGTGGTAACTGGACATTTGAGTGGATCAAGCTTGGTATGGATCATCAGAAGCGAGCAAATGAAATGCAAGGAGAAGAGGCAGCGGATGAACTCTTCACTGCTTCTTTGTGTTTTAGTATTGCAGGCTACCCACATTTAAAAAATGATAACTTGGCATCGCAGGCTCAAGTGCTGGCAAACAAAGCGTATTCTGACGGCGCAGAAAAAACTAAGTACACCATCAAGCAAATTGAAGTGCCTTACCAAAATCGCAAAATCATCGCGAACCTCCATTTACCAAGAACGGATAAACAGTTGCCAGTGGTCATGGTGAGCGCTGGTTTGGATACTCTACAAACCGACATGTGGCGTTTGTTCCGTAATCGTCTTGCACCGCGAGATATTGCGATGTTAACCGTAGACATGCCTTCGGTAGGGCATAGCTCTCATTGGCCCTTGACCGAGAATTCAAGTTGCCTACATCAAGCGGTATTGAATGAGCTTTACTCGCTACCTTGGGTTGATCATCACAAAGTGGGGTTAGTTGGGTTTCGTTTTGGTGGTAATGCCATGATCAGACTCTCTTTTGTCGAGCAGGAAAAGATCAAAGCTTGTGTCGCTCTAGGCGCACCCGTACATGATATTTTTACTTCCCCTCAGAAGTTACAAAAAATGCCGAAGATGTATTTAGATCTTTTGGCTTCCCGTTTGGGGAAAAATGCGGTTGATATTAATAGCATGGCAGGTCAGATGATGGCGTGGTCATTGAAGGTTCAGGGCTTCCTGAGCAGTCGAAAAACCAAAGTGCCTATTTTGGCTTTGAGTCTTGAAGGCGATCCAGTGTCGCCACACAGTGATAATCAACTTGTTGCTCTATTTAGCCAGTATGGTAGAGCGAAAAAAATCAGTTCCAAAACAATTACAAAAGGATATGAGCAATCCCTCGATTTAGCCATAAAGTGGCTAGAAGATGAATTATTAGGGTGACAATTCTCCTAAATTAGTTAAGAGTGATATATCTGAGCAAAAAATAAGCTCATGATAATTAAAAATAATAATCATTCTTGGGTGTTTACTTTTAACTATGAAAACGGAGATTCATATGTCAGAGACGACTCAGGGCCCGACTCACTTTCGCTTGATGTCAAAGTTGAAGGCGATAGGGCCTTACCTGCGCGAACCACAATCGCAAGAAGGGCGCTATTATTTTGATTGTTTATCTGTATGTGTAGACGACAAAAAATCGCCTGAGAAGCGTGAATTTTGGGGCTGGTGGATGGATTTGGAATCCATCGAGGGAGGCTTTACTGCTAAATATCATATTGGCAAGTACAACAAAGAAGGGCAATGGGTATCTGAAGCCCTTCCCAAAAAAGTGGTAGAGGAAGTGTATCTCACGCAGAGCACATTCCATCAAAAGCTGGTTGATACTTTAGAAGAACACTTCAAATTAGAAGTCGAATATCACACGGAGTCTTTCGATTTCGCTTAATTTGGTTGTTTTCATTTAATACCAAACAAAAAGGTGCGAAAACGCACCTTTTCTCTTGTTAATTCCCTATTTGATTGTTAAAACATCCTCTCTTTATTTGTTTTTCACTTCAGAAGACATCATGACAACGAATCAACAAAATGCAGTTGTTTCACAACCACAAACTGTCGTTGTGAAACTGGGTACAAGTGTGCTGACAGGCGGCACTCTGGCACTCGACCGTGCACACATGGTTGAGTTAGCACGCCAGTGTGCTGAGCTTAAAAAACAAGGCCATTCAATCGTAATGGTTTCGTCTGGTGCGATTGCAGCAGGCCGTGAGCATCTTGGTTACCCCGCATTGCCCAACGAGATGGCGAGTAAGCAGTTACTTGCCGCGGTGGGGCAGAGCCGCTTGATTCAAACATGGGAGTCTTTGTTTGGTATTTATGGTATCAAGATCGGCCAAATGTTACTAACCCGTGCCGATTTAGAAGATCGTGAGCGATTCCTTAACGCGCGTGACACTATTAATGCGCTCGTTGCGAACGATATTGTTCCTATCGTAAACGAAAATGATGCCGTTGCGACTAGCGAGATTAAAGTTGGCGATAACGACAACCTTTCCGCTTTGGTAGGCATTTTATGTGGTGCAGATAAGCTCTTGCTTTTAACGGACCAAAAAGGTCTGTTTACTGCTGACCCTCGTAGAGATCCGAACGCAGAGCTTATCAAGGAAGTAAAAACCATCGACGATACGCTGCGTAAAATCGCAGGTGGAAGCGGTACAACATTGGGTACTGGTGGTATGGCAACGAAGCTGCAAGCCGCAGACATCGCTCGCCGCGCAGGTATCGAGGTTATTATTGCTGCTGGTAGTGCGTCGAATGTTATCTTTGACTCTTTAAGTGCTGAACCTCAGGGCACGCGCTTCCTACCTTGCGCTGAAGCCTTAGAGAACCGTAAACGCTGGATTCTAGCGGGACCTGCGGCATCGGGCGACATCGTTATTGATGATGGTGCAGTCAATGCTGTGGTCGGCAAGGGCAGTAGCCTACTTGCTAAAGGGGTCATCAAAGTTAGTGGTGACTTCGCACGAGGCGAAGTGGCGCGTGTAACAAACGCTCACGGTAAGTTGGTGGCTCGTGGCATCAGCGCTTACTCAAGTGATGACCTAACTAAAATTACGGGTAAACACAGTAAAGATATCATCTCTATTTTGGGGCATGATTATGGCTCTGAGGTGATTCACCGCGATGATTTGGTCGTCATTCAGGAATAGAATTAGAGGGAAGCAAAGTGGATTTAACGAATATGGGTAAAGCTGCTAAAGATGCAGCTTTCGAATTAGCGACAGCGTCAACTGCGCAAAAGAACCAAGCATTAGCCTTCATTGCTGATGAGCTAGAAGCAAACTCTGCTGCTATTTTGGCGGCAAACGCTAAAGACATCGAACTTGGCCGTGAAGCGGGTTTAACCGATGCGCTGCTCGATCGCCTTTTGCTTAATGAAGAACGATTGACTGCAATTGCGAATGATGTTCGCAACGTCATTAGCTTGAATGATCCTGTAGGCAGCGAAATAGACAGTAAGGTACTGGAAAATGGGATGTCACTGTCTCGTCGTCGTGTGCCGCTTGGTGTCGTGGGCGTAATTTATGAAGCGCGTCCAAACGTAACCATTGATATTGCAGCGTTGTGCTTGAAAACCGGCAACGCAAGTATTTTACGTGGTGGCAAAGAGACATTTTTCTCGAATATGGAATTAGTGAAGGTTATTCAGTCTGCGCTCGCAAAGGCGAACCTTCCAGCCGCTTCTGTGCAGTACATTGAAAAACCAGATCGTGAGCTTGTTTCTCAATTGCTTAAGTTGGACGATTACGTCGACATGATCATTCCACGCGGTGGTGCTGGCCTACACAAAATGTGTAAAGAAAACAGCACGATTCCGGTGATTATTGGTGGCTTTGGTATCAGCCATATCTTTGTCGACGAATCCGCTGATCTAAAGAAATCCCTGAATGTGGTTGAGAACTCTAAAGTTCAACGTCCATCTGCGTGTAACTCATTAGATACGCTGCTCGTGCATGAAAAAATTGCAGCGCAATTCCTACCAATGATCGTAGAGCGCATGAACGATAAAGTGACCTTCGTGACAGAGCCTAAGGCAAAAGCACTGATGGCTCAAGCAACACAAATTCGCGATGCTGTTGAAGGTGACTTTGATACGGAATGGTTGAGCTACACTCTTGGTGTAAAAGTTGTGTCTGATGTGAAAGATGCCATTGATCATATGCGTGTCCATAACGCGAGCCACTCAGATGCGATCATGACCAATAGCTTGGAAAACTCAGAGCTGTTCATCAATTCTGTCGGTTCGGCGGCGGTTTATGTGAATGCTTCAACGCGCTTTACAGACGGTGCGCAATTTGGCCTTGGCGCAGAAGTCGCAGTATCTACGCAAAAGCTACATGCACGCGGTCCGATGGGCTTAGAAGAGCTAACTAGCTACAAGTGGGTTGGTAAAGCGAACTACTTAGCACGCAGTTAACACATTCGACGAGATCTTGAGTGAAAAAGGGGCCTTTGCGCCCCTTTTTGTTTTGTCTAACATACCAATTCCGCTACACTACATGAGCTTTTATTTCGGTTTGAAAGCGTTATACCCAAATAGCTTTAATAGAGTCCGTATAACCATAAACGCGTGGTTATCCGTGATTGCTCATGAGGTTATTTTGGTATAGATATGGAGGTGATATGCATTGTCCTTTTTGTTCCGAGAACGATACCAAAGTTATTGATTCCCGCTTAGTGGCTGATGGCCATCAAGTTCGACGTCGCCGTCAGTGCTTGGCGTGTAGCGAGCGTTTCACTACGTTTGAAAGCGCAGAGTTAGTGATGCCTAAAGTGATCAAATCGAATGGCAACCGTGAACCATTTGATGAAGATAAAATGGTTGGCGGTATTCAACGCGCTTTAGAGAAACGCCCAGTGAGTGCCGATTCTATAGAGTTAGCGATCAGTATGATCAAATCACAACTGCGTGCGACGGGTGAGCGAGAGGTTCCGAGTGAAATGATTGGTAATTTAGTCATGGACCAGCTCAAAGAGCTCGATAAGGTGGCTTACATTCGTTTCGCTTCCGTTTACCGAAGCTTTGAAGATATTCGCGAGTTTGGCGAAGAGATTGCCCGCCTAGAAGACTGAGTAGCTCATGACTCAACACACTCCTGAAAGAGCGTTTTCTGATTTAGATTTCGCCATGATGTCACGAGCTATTAAGTTAGCGAAACGTGGCATTTATACCACCGCCCCTAATCCAAATGTAGGGTGTGTCATCGTTCGTGATGAAGAAATTGTCGGTGAAGGCTATCACCATCGTGCTGGTGAGCCGCATGCCGAAGTGCACGCGATGCGCATGGCGGGTGAAAAAGCGGTTGGTGCAACCGCTTATGTGACGCTAGAACCTTGCTCTCATTACGGCCGTACACCGCCATGTGCCGAAGGGCTGATTAAAGCCAAAGTGGCACGTGTGGTTTGCGCCATGGTAGACCCAAACCCGAAAGTTGCAGGTCGCGGCATCCAGATGTTGCGTGATGCCGGAGTTGAAGTACAAATCGGCTTGTTAGAGCAAGATGCCCTTGCCCTTAACCCTGGTTTTATAAAGTACATGCGTACAGGCATGCCGTTTGTTCAATTAAAAATGGCAGCCAGTTTGGATGGGCAAAGCGCACTCAGTAATGGTCAGAGCCAATGGATCACCTCCCCAGCGGCCCGCCAAGATGTGCAGCGTTATCGAGCGATAAGTGGTGGCATTCTTTCTACTAGCAAAACGGTGATTGATGATAATGCATCACTCAATGTGCGCTGGGATGACTTACCTAATAGTGTTCAAGCGCAGTATTTACAAGAAGAGCTTCGTCAACCAGTACGTGTAATCTTAGACCGTCAGAACCATTTAACTGATGCGCTCAAGCTGTTCCATACCGATGGAGAACGAGTTATTGTTCGCTCTGATGGAGACTGTATCCCTCTATTGGACAGCGCTGACCAAATTGACTTATCAACGACATTAAAACGTATCTCGGATGAGCACCACATCAATCACTTATGGGTTGAAGCTGGAGCTACGCTAGCGAGTGCGATGATAAAGGCTAATCTTGTAGATGAGCTCATTGTTTACCTTGCGCCAAAACTCATGGGCAGCGATGGTCGGGGGCTTATCGGTGCTTTAGGGTTAAGCGCTATGGCTGACGTCATAGATTTAAACATTACAGACGTTCGTATGGTTGGGGTAGACATTCGCATCACCGCCACCATAAAACGTAATGAAATTAGATAAGAAATAGTATGTTTACAGGAATAGTAGAAGCAGTGGGCAAGTTAGCTGCGATTACGCCGAAGGGCGAAGACATCACCGTCACGGTTGAAACGGGTACGCTTGATATGTCAGACGTTAAGTTAGGCGATAGCATTGCGACCAATGGTGTTTGCTTAACGGTAGTTGACTTCGGAAGCCACTATTACAGTGCTGATCTGTCATTAGAAACCTTGAAGAAAACTGGGTTTGCTGATTACCAAGTAGGCGATAAGGTGAATCTAGAAAAAGCCATGTTGCCAACAACGCGATTGGGTGGACATATCGTTTCTGGCCATGTCGATGGGGTTGGTGAAATTGTCGAACGCAATTCAGTTGGCCGTGCGATAGAGTTTTGGGTTGCAATGCCTGCGGAAATTAGCAAGTACGTTGCAGAGAAAGGCTCGATTACTGTTGATGGTATTAGCCTAACCGTCAACGACTTACGTAAAAATGCTTTTAAGCTGACGATCGTTCCTCATACGAGTGAAGAAACTACGATTGACCAGTTTCAAGTGGGGCGCAAAGTCAACTTAGAAGTTGATGTACTTGCGCGTTATATGGAGCGTTTACTGCAAGGACAACAAGAAGATAAGGCCGAGTCTCGTATCACGATGGACTTTTTACAGCAAAACGGTTTTGCATAAGTCTTGGGAGTGGCTGCGTGAGGCATGCGATAAAGAGCAGACTCACAGAACACCGCGAGATTCATTGACTTGCTTAATGCAAAGCTCAAACTATTGACCTAACTAGCATTCACTGCAACGTAATTTTTCATTGCTGTCGCAATAACAAATTTAGAATAACGGGATAACAGACTATGCCAATCAGTACGCCACAAGAAATTATTGATGATATTCGCGCAGGCAAAATGGTCATCCTAATGGATGATGAAGACCGCGAGAATGAAGGTGACTTGATCATGGCTGCCGAGCATATTACGCCGGAAGCCATCAACTTTATGGCAACCTATGGCCGTGGCCTGATTTGTTTAACCATGACCAAAGATCGTTGCGAAAGTCTAGGTCTGCCACCAATGGTGCAAGACAATAATGCGCAATACACCACCAACTTTACTGTTTCGATTGAGGCAGCAGAAGGGGTAACGACTGGTATTTCAGCCGCAGATCGCGCACGTACCGTTCAAGCAGCAGTCGCGCCAAACGCTAAAGCTGCGGATTTGGTGCAGCCTGGTCACATCTTCCCTCTCGCAGCTCAAGACGGCGGTGTACTGACTCGCGCAGGTCACACTGAAGCTGGCTGTGATTTGGCTCGTCTTGCTGGTTTAGAGCCAGCATCGGTGATTGTTGAGATCTTAAATGACGACGGCACCATGGCTCGTCGCCCAGATCTAGAGATCTTTGCAGAGAAGCACGGTATTAAATTGGGCACTATTGCCGACCTAATTGAGTACCGCAATAACACTGAGACAACGATTGAACGTGTGGCAGAGTGCAAGCTACCGACAGAGTTTGGCGAGTTCACGTTAGTCACTTACAAAGACACCATTGATAACCAAGTGCACTACGCAATGTGCAAGGGCGATTTGAAAGAAAAAGCGCCACTGGTTCGCGTTCATCTTCAAGACGTTTTTACCGACTTACTACGTAGCGATCGTAATGCAGAGCGCAGCTGGACACTAGATAAGGCAATGAAACGCATTGGTGAAGAAGGCGGTGTGCTGGTTGTTCTTGGCCATGAAGAATCGACCGATCTACTTATTCATCGCGTGAAGATGTTCGAAGCGCAAGACAAAGGTGAAGCCCCAACGCTTGCTAAAAAACAAGGCACGTCTCGCCGTGTTGGCGTTGGTTCACAGATTCTTGCGGATCTCGGTGTACATGATATGCGCCTTCTGTCATCGACCAACAAAAAGTACCACGCGTTAGGTGGTTTTGGTCTGAACGTTGTTGAGTACGTCTGCGAGTAACAACCGAACAATAAGTTCCTAGTCTTTGACGTGCTTAACTCGTCAATGGCTAGGAACCGGTGATTTGCCTCCAATTTCCATTAGATATTGCTCACAAATTTGTGCTAGAATCCGGCGATTCTCACTTGATGAACATATTTCACTTATAAATAGAGTTAAAGGAAAGCTTATGAAAGTGATCGAGGGTGGCTTCCCAGCGCCAAATGCAAAAATTGCTATCGTTATTTCTCGTTTCAACAGTTTTATTAACGAAAGCCTACTTTCTGGTGCGATCGATACACTAAAGCGTCACGGACAAGTAAGCGAAGACAACATCACGGTTGTGCGTTGTCCAGGTGCCGTAGAACTACCTCTAGTAGCTCAGCGTGTTGCTAAAACTGGCAAATTCGACGCTATTGTTTCTCTAGGGTCTGTTATTCGCGGTGGAACGCCTCACTTTG
Source organism: Vibrio sp. 947 (assembly GCF_033339115.1). NCBI lineage: Bacteria > Pseudomonadati > Pseudomonadota > Gammaproteobacteria > Vibrionales > Vibrionaceae > Vibrio > Vibrio sp. 947. The sequence goes on from NZ_JAWOTX010000008.1 coordinate 153,722, forward strand.
ACTATGTTTGTAGTGAAATGAACAAAGGTCTAGCACAAGTGTCTATGGAATTCAGCATTCCAGTAGCATTTGGTGTTTTGACTGTTGATACGATCGATCAAGCGATTGAACGCGCAGGAACCAAGGCTGGTAATAAAGGTGCAGAGGCTGCACTAAGCGCACTTGAAATGATTAATGTACTATCTGAAATTGATTCCTAATGGGGGCCAGTGTGAAACCAGCCGCACGTCGTAACGCACGTCAATTCGCTCTACAGGCGATCTACTCATGGCAAATTACTAAAGAGAATGTTGCCAAGATTGAAGAACAGTTTTTGTCTGGCGACAAATACGATGAAGAAGAACTTCATGCATCTGAGCCAGCGCTTGCTGCTCCAGAGACAGACGTAGCTTACTTCCGTGAACTATTAAGCGGTGTTGTACTTAGCCACGCTGAGCTAGATAGCAAAATTCGTCCATACATTTCTCGTCCTATGCAGGATTTAGATATGATGGAACTTGCTCTTCTTCGCCTTGCTATGTACGAGATGACTCGTCGCGAAGATGTTCCTTACAAAGTTGTTATCAATGAAGCGATTGAACTTGCAAAAGTTTTCGCAGCAGAAGATAGCCACAAGTTTGTGAATGGTGTACTTGATAAAGCAGCACCTCACATTCGTAAGAAATAACGATTTCTTCAATGAAAAGGTCAGCACATGCTGACCTTTTTTGTATCAAAAGCTTTTACATCAAAAAGTAAGTGAATTATGTCTGGTGAATTTAATCTGATAGACAAGTACTTCGTCGGTCGTCAGAGCCAACGTAAAGATGTCCATCTAGCCGCTGGTGATGATTGTGCTTTGGTCAAAGCGCCAGCTAATGTTCAGATTGCGATTAGCACGGATACATTGGTAGCTGGAACGCATTTCTTAGCCGACGCGAACCCAGCATGGGTCGCACACAAAGCATTGGCTTCTAACATCAGTGATTTGGCAGCGATGGGAGCAACGCCTGCATGGGTGAGCTTTGCATTAACGATGCCCGAGCCAGATGAAGAATGGCTTGCACCTTTCTGTGATGCATTTTTCGAACTGGCTGATTACTATGGTATTCAGTTAATAGGCGGTGATACCACCAAAGGGCCATTGTGTCTGACACTCACGGTGCAAGGTTTTGTACCTGAAGGTAAAGCTCTCACGCGATCCGGCGCAAAGCCTGGGGATTGGGTATATGTAACGGGAAACCTTGGCGATGCAAAAGCTGGCTTGGATGTGATTCTAGATGACTCTCTGCGCAGCAGAGCCGGCGCGGAAGCACTAGAGCGAGCTCATTACCTTAGTTCTCCGCGTGTGCTTGCTGGACAAGCTCTTGTTGGCCTAGCCTCTTCGGCGATAGATATTTCAGATGGTTTAATCTCTGATATTAAGCACATTTTACAGCGATCTCAGGTTGGGGTGAGTATTGATGTCTCTCAGCTACCGATCTCTTCAGAATTAGTCCAGTTTTTAGATGATAAGATCAGCGCGCAGCAGTATGCTTTAGCAAGTGGCGAAGAATACGAGTTGTGTTTTACCGTGCCGGAGCAAAATCGAGGCTCGTTACAAAGCGCTTTATCTCATACTGGCTGTAAGGTCACATGTATTGGTCAAATCCGACCAAATGGAACCTTCGAGCTGCATGATAACAATCAACCACTTGATTGGGACTTAAGTGGCTTCGACCACTTTAAATGATCTGAGCTAAGCTCTAGCCAAGAGCCTGTTACTATTGAGCAACTCACAGGCATGACGATTGAAACCAAACTAGCAGTATAGGTTTAAGGATATGACCAACCCTCTTTCTCTGATTTCATTAAAGAACCCGTGGCATCTATTGGCGACGGGTTTTGGCAGTGGATTATCCCCGTTTATCCCTGGAACAATGGGCACACTGGCGGCCGTGCCTTTCTTTTTGTTGTTGGCACAATTACCATTTACGGCGTATGTCATTGTTGTTCTGATTTCGTGTGTGATCGGCATTCAAATATGCCAAGTGACCTCTGCAGACATGAAAGTACATGATCATGGTTCAATCGTATGGGATGAGTTTGCAGGCTTTTGGATTACGATGAGCATTGTACCTGCACTGAATATTCCACTCACTGAATGGAAGTGGTTGATCACTGGCTTCATCTTATTTCGTTTTTTCGATATGGTAAAACCTTGGCCAATTGGGTGGCTAGATAAGCGAGTTCACGGTGGGCTGGGTATTATGGTTGATGATATCGTGGCGGGAGTTATGGCCGGTGTTGCCCTGTTTCTAGTCGCAAAATATGCGGGCTGGATGAATTAAACGTTGACCGTAAAAAAAGGGATGCTATGAGCATCCCTTTTTACATTCTATTTTGCTAAATAATCCAAGATGGATTTTTCAATTCCTTTTGCATCGAGACCAAGCTCTTCATGCAGTTCATCTTGTGTTCCCTGATGAATAAACTCATCTGGTAAACCTAGGTTCAACACAGGTTTAATGATTTTATCTTTCATCATGAACTCAACGACACCAGCACCAGCACCACCCGCGATAACATTTTCTTCTAACGTCACGAGCACGTCATGATCTGTGGCTAATTGACGAATTAATGCTTCATCGAGCGGCTTCACAAAGCGCATATCAGCAACAGTGGCGTTAAGGTATTCTGCCGCTTCTAGCGCGTTACCCAAGAAAGTACCAAAGTTCAGAATAGCAACTTTTTCACCTTGGCGAACCATGCGCCCTTTACCGATTTCTAACGCCGTAAACTCAGTTTCGATTTCTACGCCCATGCCGCTACCACGAGGGTATCGAACCGCACTCGGGCCAGAATGCTTATGGCCAGTGTAAAGCATTTGTCGGCACTCGTTTTCGTCGCTTGGCGCCATGATCACCATGTTCGGAATACAGCGCATAAAGCTTAGATCGAACGCACCTTGGTGAGTTTGACCATCTGCGCCAACGAGACCTGCGCGGTCGATCGCAAACATCACTGGTAAGTCCATGATCGCGATGTCGTGGATCAATTGGTCATAACCACGTTGCAAGAAAGTCGAATAGATAGCAACGATTGGATGATCGCCCGCAATTGCCATGCCTGTTGCCAGTGTCACTGCGTGCTGCTCAGCAATCGCCACATCAAAGTATTGGTCTGGGTACTCTTTTGAGAAACGCACCATACCTGATCCTTCGCGCATTGCTGGCGTAATTGCCATTAGCTTAGGATCTTGGGCCGCCATGTCACATAAAAAGTCACCGAAGATCTTTGAGTAAGTTGGCTTACCGCCACTGCTCTTCGGTAAGCTATTGTTTGCCGGTGCGAACTTCGGCACTGCATGGTAGCCGATAGGATCTTTCTCGGCAGGCTCATAACCTTTGCCTTTCTTGGTCATGATGTGTAGGAATTGAGGACCTTTGAGCTCACGCATATTTTTCAGCGTTTTGACGAGTTCATTGACGTCGTGCCCATCAACCGGGCCAATGTAATTAAAGCCGAACTCTTCGAACAGAGTACCAGGCACCACCATGCCTTTTAGGTGTTCTTCCGTACGGCGAACCAACTCTTTAATAGGTGGAACACCAGACAACACTTTTTTACCGCCTTCACGGATAGAAGTGTACAAGCTACCAGAAAGTACTTTTGCAAGGTGGTTATTCAGGGCGCCGACGTTTTCTGAAATAGACATTTCGTTGTCGTTCAAAATCACCAACATATCAGGATGAACGTCGCCAGCGTGGTTCATGGCTTCGAATGCCATGCCTGCTGTAATTGCGCCATCACCAATCACACTGACGATTTTGCGACCTTTACCTTCTTTTTGTGCGCTGATGGCCATGCCAAGACCTGCACTAATCGATGTCGAAGAGTGGCCGACAGATAAGGTGTCATATTCACTTTCTTCACGCCAAGGGAAAGGGTGTAGACCATCCTTTTGGCGAATTGTTGGCATTTTATCGCGACGTCCGGTGAGGATTTTGTGCGGGTAAGCCTGATGACCAACATCCCAGATCAATTTGTCGATAGGGGTGTTGTAAACATAATGCAGAGCGACAGTTAGCTCTACGGTGCCTAAGCCAGACGCTAAGTGTCCGCTAGATTGGCTCACTGAATTTAGCAGATACGTTCGCAGTTCATCACACAGATTTGGTAATGTTTCTTTCGGAAGAAGACGTAATTCTTCCGGTGTATTTGCTAACGCCAGTGTTGGGTACTTTGAAATATCAAGAGTCATATAAATGCGCGCTTATAGTGTTAATTTTTGCGCTCGATGACATATCGGGCGAACTCTTCGAGTAACTGAGTATTGTATGGGATAGCTTCCAATGCTTGAAGTGCTTCCTGTAACAGAGTGTGAGCTTTCTCTATGGCTCCCTCTAAACCCAGCAGGGAAGGATAAGTGCTCTTATTCAGACCTTGGTCGGAACCTTGAGGCTTACCCAGTGTTTCTGTGTCACTGATGATATCAAGAATATCGTCTTGAACCTGAAACGCCAAACCAATTGCTTTTGAGTAGCGCTCCAAGTGAGGTAGAACCTCGATACCTTTCTCACCAGCAGCTAATGCACCTAATTTTACCGCACAATCAATCAGAGCTCCGGTTTTTTTACGGTGTATCTCTTCCATTTCTTCAAGAGAAACTTGGCGATTTTCCGCGCCTAAATCTAAGGCTTGCCCTACACACATGCCGCTGGCACCAGAGGAATGCGCTAAGGCTTTGATCATGCTGATGCGTTGAGCTTCTGCCGCCGGGCTTAATTGACCATCAGCAATAATAGTGAAGGCAAGGGTTTGTAGTGCATCACCTGTCAGTATTGCGGTTGCTTCATCAAACTTAATATGACAAGTTGGTTGACCTCGACGCAGTTCATCATCGTCCATGGCTGGCAGATCATCATGAATGAGTGAGTAGGCATGTATACATTCGATAGCAGCGGCGGGGGTGTCTAAGTCTTCAGGTTTACAGCCGAGCATTTGACCTGTGATGTAAACAAGAAAAGGGCGAACGCGTTTCCCACCTAGCAAAAGGCCGTATTTCATTGCTTGAATCAATGGCTGCTCTTGATATGGAAGCTGATCGAGCCACAAATTCAATTGCTGATTGTTTCTTTGTTGAAAAGACGTCAATGTCTGTTGCATCACATTGCTCACTACTGATTGTTATTCTGAATCTGGTTTGAAGTCACTCAGTGGTGCTTCATCATCTTCACTAAGAAGAATGCTCACGCGCTGTTCGGCGTCGCTTAATTTAGTTTGGCCTGCACGAGCTAAGGCAATGCCTCGTTCAAACTTACGCAGGGCATCATCTAGAGCAAGATCGCCATTTTCTAATTGATCAACCAAGCTATCAAGCTCTTCAATGGTTGCTTCAAAGGTCATGTTTTCTGGTTTCTTGACCGCCATCTTTTTTCTGCCTTAATCAAGCCTCGGGTAAGATGCACGAAAGTTACCTTAGCCTAGTAACTTGGTCAAATTTAACCTTATATAATTGTCACAAAATTAGCGTTCAACGAGTCTAAGCGGTGAAACCCCATATTTTGGTTGAGGTTGTTAAGTGTAATTTGTGATCCATTAGCTAAGATTTTTCTAAAAATTCTGCGCGAGTTGTCGATACAGGTAATAATCCGCCCAATGGCAGTATTTGAGTATAGCGTGAGGAGTGCTTTGTGGATTTAGCAACCCTATTAGGTTTGATTGGTGGTTTTGCATTCGTCATTATGGCGATGGTGCTTGGTGGCAGCATCGGCATGTTTGTCGATGTCACGTCGATCCTTATTGTCGTTGGTGGCTCAATATTCGTCGTGTTGATGAAGTTCACAATGGGACAGTTTTTTGGTGCGACAAAGATTGCTGGCAAAGCCTTCATGTTTAAAGCGGATGAACCCGAAGACCTGATCGCAAAAATTGTGGAAATGGCCGATGCGGCGCGTAAAGGTGGTTTTCTTGCTCTTGAAGAGATGGAAATAAACAACACATTCATGCAGAAAGGCATTGATCTACTGGTTGATGGCCATGATGCCGACGTTGTGAGAGCGGCACTCAAAAAAGACATCGCGCTTACGGATGAACGACATACGCAAGGTACTGGTGTATTTCGCGCCTTTGGCGACGTTGCTCCTGCGATGGGAATGATTGGCACCTTGGTTGGTCTTGTTGCGATGCTTTCAAACATGGATGATCCAAAAGCGATTGGACCAGCAATGGCCGTTGCACTCTTGACCACATTGTATGGCGCGATCCTGTCCAATATGGTGTTTTTCCCTATTGCGGATAAGCTTTCTCTTCGTCGTGACCAAGAAACGCTAAATCGCCGTTTGATCATGGATGGCGTATTAGCGATTCAAGATGGCCAAAACCCGCGAGTGATCGATAGTTACTTGAAGAACTACCTCAATGAAGGTAAACGTGCCCTTGAGATTGACGAGTAACTTGGAGAGTCGTGATGGATGATGAAGATAACAAATGCGATTGTCCGCCACCTGGCCTCCCGTTATGGATGGGGACATTCGCAGATTTGATGTCGCTACTGATGTGTTTCTTTGTTCTTCTGCTCTCGTTTTCTGAGATGGATGTACTGAAGTTCAAACAAATTGCAGGATCAATGAAATTTGCTTTCGGTGTGCAAAATCAGCTTGAAGTGAAAGACATTCCCAAAGGTACTAGCATTATTGCCCAAGAGTTTCGACCGGGTCGGCCGGAACCAACTCCGATTGATGTCATCATGCAGCAAACCATGGACATCACTCAGCAGACGCTCGAATTTCATGAAGGGGAGTCTGATCGAGCTGGTGGCACAAAACGTGATGAAGGCAAGTTAACGGGTGGGCAATCGGCAGAAACGTCAACTCAAAACAATGAGTCTGCCGAAGCGGACATGCAACAACAGCAATCTAAAGAGATGTCGCAAGAGATGGAAACCTTGATGGAAAGCATCAAGAAAGCCTTAGAACGAGAGATTGAACAAGGCGCCATTGAAGTTGAAAATCTCGGTCAGCAGATTGTTATACGTATGCGTGAAAAAGGTGCATTCCCAGAAGGTTCGGCTTTCTTGCAGCCTAAGTTTCGTCCTTTAGTTCGTCAGATTGCAGAGCTAGTAAAAGACGTGCCAGGCATTGTTCGAGTATCTGGCCATACAGACAATCGACCGCTAGACTCGGAACTTTATCGTTCTAACTGGGATCTCTCTTCTCAGCGTGCAGTATCAGTCGCGCAAGAGATGGAGAAAGTGAGAGGCTTCTCTCATCAACGTTTGAGAGTGCGGGGTATGGCGGATACGGAGCCCTTGTTACCGAATGATTCTGATGAAAATCGTGCGCTTAACCGACGGGTTGAAATCAGCATTATGCAAGGCGAGCCTCTCTACAGTGAAGAAGTGCCAGTAATTCAATAACTAGGCTTTAGTTTTAAGTCAGTAAAGAGGTAAGAAAGCGAGCAGATTGCTCGCTTTTTTTGTTTTTCCAATCCGCTTGGGTGTATAATCTTGCGCCTTAAAAGTGAGCTCAGACTACTTTTTGTGACTGAAACGCGGTTTTACTGCGTATGAAGTATTGAAGTTGAGTGTCACTCTTTGTTGATTGCGAAACTAACCTGCGAATTAGACTATGAAATTTATTGTAAAGCCCCATCCAGAAATTTTTGTAAAAAGTGAATCTGTGCGTAAGCGCTTCACAAAGATTTTAGAGTGCAACATTCGTAACATCATTAAGAGCCGCACGGAGTCTGTCGCGGTATTTAACCGTCGTGATCACATTGAAGTGACCTCTGAGAGTAACGAATTCCACGCTGAAGTTCTTGAGGTTTTGACTCATACACCAGGCATTCACCACGTACTGGAAGTGAAGCAAACTGAATTTAAAGACTTGCACGATATCTTCGAGCAAGTGCTAGAACTCAACCGTGCTGCACTCGAAAATAAAACCTTTGTTGTACGTGCGAAGCGTCGTGGCAAGCATGACTTTACCTCTATTGAACTAGAGCGTTATGTAGGCGGTGGTTTAAATCAAGCGATTGAAAGCGCTAGTGTTAAGCTACGAAACCCAGACGTGACGATCAAGGTAGAAGTCTCGAACGACAAGCTAAACCAAGTATTGTCTCGTCATAAAGGCCTAGGTGGTTTCCCACTGGGTACGCAAGAAGACGTGTTAAGCCTGATCTCGGGTGGTTTCGATTCTGGTGTTTCAAGCTATCTTCATATCAAGCGTGGTTCAAAAGTACATTACTGCTTCTTTAACTTAGGTGGTCCAGCACACGAAATCGGCGTTAAGCAGGTTTCTCACTACCTATGGAACAAATACGGTTCTTCAGCAAAAGTACGTTTTATCTCAGTTGATTTCGAGCCTGTGGTTGCGGAAATCCTAGAGAAAGTCGATGACGGCCAAATGGGCGTGATCTTGAAGCGTATGTTTATGCGTGCAGCAGGCATGATCGCCCAGAAGATGAAGATCGAAGCATTGGTAACAGGTGAAGCGCTAGGTCAAGTATCGAGCCAAACGCTAACCAATCTACGCCACATCGATAACGTAACAGACACGCTGATTCTGCGTCCGCTTATCAACTGGGATAAAGAAGACATCATCAATCTAGCACGTGAAATCGGCACAGAAGATTTCGCAAAGACAATGCCAGAATACTGTGGTGTTATCTCTAAGAAGCCAACCGTGAAAGCGGTGAAAGGCAAGCTAGAAGCTGAAGAAGAGAAATTCGACTTTAGTATCCTTGAGCAAGTGGTTCAAGAAGCTCGCATGATGGACATTCGTGATATCGCAAAAGAGTCTGAGCAAGCCGCACCAGAAGTAGAGCAAGTTCAAGCGGTAGAAGAGCACGCGGTTGTGCTAGATATTCGTAGTCCTGAAGAGGAAGACGATAACCCACTTGAAATCGAAGGTGTGGATGTGAAACATATCCCTTTCTACAAGCTGGGTACACAGTTTGGTGACTTAGACCAGTCTAAGACATACCTACTTTACTGTGACCGCGGTGTGATGAGCCGTCTGCAAGCGCTTTACTTGCAAGAGCAAGGCTTCAGCAACGTAAAAGTTTACCGTCCATAGCTGACTGTTAAAATACGTTAAAAGGCGCAAATTGAGACATCAATTTGCGCCTTTTTTGTTTTTGATCGCGTTACAGACAACCATTACTTAGCATAATGTTGAGGCTCATCGCAAAGCCATACACTTTGTGTTGATATAACGATAATTAATCCGAAAGAAGAGTAATAAAGTGATATTGCTGCCAGATATGCGGATGAGATTTTTGATAGATAAAAAAACACCGCCTAATTTAGGCGGTGTAACAAATTTGACAGACAGGTCAAAAATAAATACAGGAAGTATATGTTTTGTCACAGGGAGTGTGGACAAAACATTATGGTAGAAATCTACCTAACTCGAAATACGAGTTTGCAAACACAACATCGCAACAACGAAGCCAATTGATTTCCAAAGAAATCAAGCCGTTCAGGCCCGTGTTGCGGGGTGAAATATAGAATTTATCTGGCTGTTCGACAACGGACATTTTATAATGTTTCAGATTAAAAAAACTAATCCTATTAGAGGTCCCATATGTCTCGCAGATTGCCTCCATTAAATTCGCTTCGAGTCTTCGAAGCGGCTGCTCGTCATCTCAGTTTTACACGAGCAGCAGAAGAGTTATTTGTTACTCAAGCCGCGGTCAGTCACCAGATTAAAGCGCTTGAAGAGTTCTTATCATTGAAGCTCTTCCGTCGACGTAATCGTTCTTTGTTGTTAACAGAAGAAGGCCAAAGTTACTTTCTCGATATCAAAGATATTTTCACCTCGATTGCGGAAGCGACAGATAAGGTGTTGGAACGTAGCGAAAAAGGGGCATTGACGATTAGCCTACCGCCGAGTTTTGCTATCCAATGGCTTGTACCTCGTTTGGCCGATTTTAATGCTCAAGAGCCCGATATCGATGTACGTATTAAAGCCGTAGATATGGATGAAGGCTCACTGACTGATGATGTTGATGTGGCGATCTACTATGGCCGTGGGAACTGGCCAGGTTTGCGAGCAGATAAATTGTACCAAGAGTTTTTGATCCCACTTTGTTCACCTTCATTACTTTTGGGTAACAAACCATTAGAATCTTTAAGTGACCTCAAATTACATACTTTGTTACACGATACTTCGCGTAAAGACTGGAAGCAGTTTGCTCGTCATTACAACATTGAAGGCATCAACGTAAACCACGGTCCTATTTTTAGTCACTCAACGATGGTGCTACAGGCTGCTGCGCACGGTCAGGGGGTCGCGCTCGGTAACAACGTACTCGCCAAACCTGAAATGGAAGCCGGACGACTCATTGCACCATTCGACGAGGTGTTGATATCTAAGAATGCATTCTATGTGGTGTGTCATGAACAGCAGGCAGATATGGGCCGAATCGCAACGTTTAGAGACTGGATGTTAGCAACCGCGAGAAAAGAACAAGAGGAAGTATTGGATGAATCACTGGATAGCTGAGGGACCTGAAAACGGACCGCTGTTTATTTTTGCTCACGGCGCAGGTGCGGGGATGGAGCATGACTTCATGACAGCTGTCGCCAAAGGATTAGTGGAGCAAGGTATTCGTGTAGTGCGTTTTAATTTCCCTTACATGGTGAAACGTTCGGAAGATGGCAAAAAGCGTCCGCCCGATCGCGCGCCAAAGTTGCTCGAAGCATACAGCGAAGTGATCGCTCACTTTACTTCTTCTCCCGTGGTTATTGGTGGTAAGTCAATGGGCGGTCGTATGTCGAGCTTGTTGGCTGAAAATGAGCTGGTGTCGGGCATTGCCTGTTTAGGGTTTCCATTTCACCCGCCAGGAAAGCCAGAGAAATACAAAGGCGAGCACTTAGCAACCATTGAGAAACCTACGCTGATTCTGCAAGGGGAACGAGACACCTTTGGTAAGCGTGAGGAATTCGATGATTTCGTCCTTTCGTCACAAGTAACGGTGAGCTTTTTACCTGATGGTGACCACAGCTTCAAACCGCGCAAGAGCTCAGGTCATACTGAAGTGGGTAACATTGCACTCGCGATAGAGCAGTTAGCGGCGTTTATAAAAGAGGTGTACAGTGAAAAGTAAGTGGTTACTCTCATTCTCTGGTCTGTCTGGGCTGCTTTCGGTCGCTCTTGGAGCATTTGCTGCTCATGGGCTAAAAGCGACACTGGCCCCTTATTTGCTCGGTGTATTTGAGACCGGAGTTCTGTATCAATTTATTCACACGTTGGCGATTGTGTTTTGTGCCATTCTGCTTCTGCTCAATTTGGGACAAAAAGCACAAAAATATTTTTTCATTGCGGCGATTTGCTTTATTATCGGCATCTTTTGTTTTAGCGGCAGTCTTTACGCGCTGGCGCTGACGGGCATTAAGTGGTTTGGGCCAATTACTCCTGTGGGAGGATTACTGTTCATGATTGGTTGGTGTCTGTTCTTTTTTGCTGCGTTCAATATCAAAGAGGTCTCCAAGTGAAACAACTAATGCTCTATTGCCGTTCTGGCTTTGAGAAAGAGTGTGCTGGTGAAATTCAGGACAAAGCGACACAGTTGGAAGTGTATGGCTTCCCTCGTGTGAAGAGAAACTCAGGTTATGTTGTCTTCGAGTGTTACCAAGATGGAGATGCCGACAAACTTGCGAGAGGTTTAGACTTTAAGTCTTTAATTTTTGCTCGACAAATGTTTGCGGTAGCAGCTGAGTTTCAATCGTTGCCAAGTGATGACCGAATTAGTCCAATTTTGAATGAACTAGCAGACATCGAAGCATTCCCTCGTTGTGGTGATTTGAGAATTGAAACGCCAGATACAAATGAAGCGAAAGAGCTACTGAAATTCTGCCGTAAGTTTACCGTCCCAATGCGTCAAGCGTTGCGCGGCAAAGGCTTAATGCTGAACAAAGATAACGCGAAAAAACCAGTACTGCACATTTGCTTTGTTGAGCCTGGCCACTGTTACGTTGGTTACTCTTACACTGACAACAACTCACAGTTCTTCATGGGTATCCCTCGCCTTAAATTCCCAGCAGACGCTCCAAGTCGTTCAACACTTAAACTGGAAGAAGCATTTCATGTCTTTATTCCACGTGAAGAGTGGGATGAGCGTTTGGCACCAGGTATGTGGGGTGTGGATTTAGGTGCATGTCCAGGCGGTTGGACGTACCAATTAGTGAAGCGCTCAATGTTCGTTCACTGCGTTGATAACGGCATGATGGCAGACAGTTTGATGGAAACTGGCCAGATCAAACACCATATGGTGGATGGCTTTAAGTTCGAACCAGACCGCAAGAACGTAACATGGATTGTTTGTGACATGGTGGAAAAGCCAGCTCGTGTTGCTCACCTGATGGGACAGTGGCTGTTAAAAGGTTGGGCAAAAGAGGCCATCTTTAACCTTAAGCTGCCAATGAAAGGGCGTTATGACGAAGTGTTGCAAGACCTTGAAAATCTGAAGCAGTTCCTCATTGATAATAAGGTAAAGTTCAAGCTACAAGCTAAACATTTGTATCATGATCGTGAAGAGATCACGATTCATATCCAATGTCTGTCGAATATTTCACCTTACTAACTTTATTCCCCGAGTCTTTTGGGAATAGTGATTAGAATAGAAAAAGCGCCTTCAAATGGCGCTTTTTTAATATCTGAGGGTTTCATGGTGTGAAACTACCATCGGGCACTACTTCGCTTTGTTTGGCCCTAAAAAGCGAATATCTTGCAAGTTAAAGCCTAGTTCGATATCGCACTTTAAAGCGGCGACGCGTTTACATAAACGAGCAGACTCAATGTGCTCGTCCAATTTTTTACGGTATTTCGGTACGAGGTCTTCACTAGCGTAGGCAGCTTCAATACTCTCAAACTGAGTGAGAATCTCTTTCGCTGCTTTCGGGCCAATTCCAGGTACGCCCGGAACCTGGCTAGAGCTTATCCCTGTCAATCCCCAGTAGTCCGCTAGTTGATTTGGTTTTACGCCGAACTCTTTTTCGATAAATGGTTCATCTAACCAACGGTGTTGGAAATAATCACGGATTTGTAGGGTAGGGGAAAGTAGCTGGCAGTAACCTTTGTCTGTGGAAACGATGGTGACTTTTTCACCATGGCTGGCCACTTTCGTTGCGAGTGTAGCAACCAAATCATCTGCTTCATCGCCTTCAGAAAGCAATGAATCAATACCTTGCTCCCACCACGCTTGTTGAATCGCATCTAACCCTTGCAGTAGTGGCTGAGGCATTGGTTTTCGGTTTTGCTTATAGTCAGGGAGAATTTCAGCACGCCAACCTCTGTCTTGTTCGTGGTGATCAAAAACCGCGATGATGTGTGTCGGGTTGGCCTCTGACAGAATGCGAGTGAGGGTTCTTTGCGTTGTGGTTATGGTTCTTGCTATGTCGGTTGGATCTGGTTGTGCTGAGTGCACTCGGCGGATCAGGTTTAGGGCATCAATGATAACAAGATGAATAGACATAATGACTTAGCAATAAAAAAGGGGCGTAATGCCCCTAGTGTAACGAATGCTAGCCTGACTATCGACCACCAATTTCCGGGTGAGCGATTCGATAACACGGTTCGTAGTCTGAACCGCCAGGTAATTTCATTCGGTGCTGTTCGACAAAGTCTTTTAGCAACTTATCGAGTTTTTTCATGAGGACTGCGTCGCCATGAATGGTGAAAGGCCCTCTACGTTCTATTTCTCGAATGCCTTCAGCCTTTACGTTACCTGCCACTATGCCAGAGAAGGCTTGACGCAAGTTGGCCGCTAAAACTTGCGGTTCTTGATCTAGGCTTAAATCCAATTGTTCCATCGACTCATGAGTAGGCTCGAATGGCAGTTGGAAGTTTGGCTCAATTTTCAATGACCAGTTAAAGCTGTACGCATCGCCTTTCTCTTTTCGGTGAAGGCGTACCGAGTCCATGGAGCGTTTCATAATACGAGCGACTTCTGCCGGGTCGTCAATGATGATCTCGTAGTGCTTTTGCCCTTCCTCACCAAGTGTGTCGCGAATGAACTCATCAATAGAGCGGAAGTACTCTTCACTCTCTTTTGGTCCTGTTAATACGATAGGCATTGGCTGATCGGCGTTATCCGGGTGCATCATGATGCCAAGAATGTACAGTAGCTCTTCCGCTGTGCCTGGGCCTCCTGGGAAAATAACGATACCATGAGCCATACGGACGAAGGCTTCCAAGCGCTTTTCGATGTCGGGCATGATGACCAGTTCATTTACTATTGGGTTTGGTGGCTCGGCCGCAATAATCGAGGGCTCGGTTAAACCAAGATAACGTTGCTGAGTATAACGTTGCTTTGCGTGCCCAATCGCTGCACCTTTCATCGGCCCTTCCATTGCGCCAGGGCCGCAACCTGTACAGATGTTAAGTTCACGCAGGCCCAGTTCGTTACCCACTTCACGTGTGTACTGATACTCCACTCCATTGATAGAGTGACCACCCCAACATACGACAAGATTCGGTGCGATACCTGGAGTTAATGCTCTTGCATTACGAAGAATGCCGAATACGAGGTTCGTAATGTGAATTGGGTTAGTAAGGTTGAGCCGTTGGGCGTCTGCCAAATGCATGTTTACGTAAACGATATCACGCAATACGGAGAACAGATGCTCTTGGATACCTTTAATTATTTCGCCGTCAACAAAAGCGTGCTCTGGCGGATTAGTCAGCTCAAGCTTAATACCACGCTCACGACGCACGACGTTGACATCAAACGATTGGTATTTATCGAGCAGTTCTTTCGAGTTATCGGTATGGCTACCGGAGTTCAACACCGCTAATGTGCAATTACGGTACAGCTGATAAAGTTCACTCGAGGCTGTGTTCTTTAAGCGCTCTACTTCTAGTTGAGATAGCAAGTCCATGCTACCAGCGGGGCTTATATGGGTAATCATAACGCCTCCTTGTGTTGCATTAATTTGAGGGAAAGTACCAACTTACCTTTTGGGTGTTATACGTATGGTTTGATGAAAGGTAGTTGGCCGATTTGGTTTTATGGTTATCAACTCCCAAGCAACCTCAAGATGATACATTTGCCTTCTATAAATACATCATCTTGAAGTGACTTGGGTTTTTACAGCTTAGCAGACTAAAAGGGAAGAAATGTGATAACTCGTTGAAAATTGGTGGTTATAAAGCGTAGATTGCACCAAATTTGGTTTGTTTGCTCGCTTTTTGTACGAATCTTAGCTCCAGTTAAGCTGGTTTGTTCCACGTTTTTTAGCGTCCGCAAGCATCTTGCCAAGACGATCGAGCACATACTCTGGCGTATCGGACTCTTTGAAAGACGTCGATACAGCAGCTAAGGTAATCATGATATTTTGCTCACGGAACTTAAAGGGTAATTGGCTAATATCACGCTGGATATGCTTAATCAGATCCAGTGTGTATTCTTCAGATTGTTCCGGGACGAGTAGAATAAACTCCTCGCCACCAAAGCGAGCTACTGTTTCCGTTTCTGATACGCGCTTGTTAATAGTACGAGCGATGATCTTCAGCGCTTTATCGCCAGCCGTATAACCATAGCTATCATTCACCGCTTTGAAGTTGTCTACATCAAATAGCACAACACGAAGGTTTTGCTGAGAGCGAATCCAACGGCGATACTCTAGCTCTAGTCGATCGTTAAATGCAGTGCGGTTATAAACTTTAGTCAGCGGGTCGAGCAACATACGCTGAGCTTGGTCATCTAAGCGTCGACGATAATCTTGCGTAGTTTCAAATACCGCTTCGAGTTGGTTCTTACTGTAACTTAACCGCTCTTGCAGCGCTTGCTCTCGCTCTTCCGTCATTTTCAGTCGCTCTGTCAGCGACGCCATTTTTTCGAGAAGAGGCGTGATTTCTTTTTTCACAACCGCGATATCTTGAGCTTGATTAAGTGACTTTTGGCTTAATTCAACCAAGCTGTTCATTTCTGTGTTGAGCTCTTGGCGGTGTTCAAAGTAGGTATGATGCTGGTCGACGTTCTGATGAACGGTTTTTAGGTTACTTGCGAGAGAAGTGTTCAGCTGATCAAGGAATTGGCTAGACGCCTCGCGCTCGAACTTTGTTGCTTCGACAACCAATTTCAGCGTTGAGAGCGTAAGCTCAATGAGAGACTCGGCACTCACGCCAAGGAGCAACTTAGCGCGAATATCCAGCAATCTATCGCCTGATTCTCCCTCGAAATCCAGCTCTGTAATAGTATGTTGGAGGTCGCTGGCTAAGCACTCAAGCTGAGATCTGTCGGGATTGTTTTCAAATTCACTAAGATGTAGACGTGAATTAGACGTGATGATTTTCAGAGCGCGTTCGTAAATACTCAGTAGCTTAGTGGCTTGATCAGCTTTATTGCTGGCGTGAACTTCAGAGAAACTCATCAGGTTCCGTAGTTCACGTTTTAACTGCGCAGGTAAGCCAGTGACACGTTGCAGTGTTTCACCACTGTGCTTGATTTGTTCGTCAAGGTAACCGTTCTGTTTATCCATCGTCTTCGACTGCTGTTTGAGCATCCTCTCTAATACCGCTAAACGCGGGATAAGAGTGCTGATATCTTTTTGATGTTGCAGCTCTTGTTGGATTTCAAATAGGTAGTTGGATACCTGAGTATTCGAACCCTGGCAAGCTGAAGACAATGATGCCACAACGCGTTTAAGAACTTGTTGTTCACGTTTGAATTTGAGTGAAGTATCACGATGAGTCAGTCTGAGTTGGTCAAGTTGACAACTCAGCTGATGCAGCTGCGACTGAATATCGGATTCCAAGATTCCCATGAAGTGACTACGGTTAAGTCCATGTACTACTGACAATTATCCGATAATAACAAAAAACTTTATAGCGTCATTAGTTATTACGTTCAACAGGCGTTTAATTATCCATTTTTTAATATTTTCTTGATGTCGTCCTCATTCTTGTAGGACGAATGGATCTTGATCAGGCCTTGGCTAATGGCATGTTGACAGGCAGTTCTTATGTTACCTGTTGCAAAGCTAGCAGCAGGCGCATTATCGATGGCTTTTAAGAACACCCAGTGGCTTTGCTTATCCTTCAAGCTGACTTCTCGTGCGATGTGAGTCGCAAGCAGCAACAGATCGAGTAATTCCTCATCGTTAATTGCAGTGTAGGCTCGGGGTAAGAACGGATAATCACTGATGCCCATACGAATAATACGATTGACGTTGTGCTGCTGTGCGAACTCATCCACCCAAGTCTGGAATTTTTCGAACATGACTTCGGCAGAAGCATCACGGTCAGCGTTCGGTTCTATGTAGAGTAAGTTCGCATCTGAGAAATGGTAAAGACGCGACGGTTTTTCTATTTTTTCCGCAAGGAAGTCGCCAAATGCCCGTTCTAGTTCTAGACCTGCCTTATAGCCGTTATGGACGTACATGCTTCGTAAGAATGGCAAATCGATCATAACAAAGCGTAGGCGATCATTAAGTGGTTCGTGGATCAATTCACCCATTTGCCATTGCTCGAAAGTTTCGCTCGACTTTTTCAATGAGCGAGAAAGCTTAACATTCAGCATACGCAAGTTACGTAAACGAGAGCGAGAGTGGGTGAAGAGGTCGTTACGCAGTTTTTCGATTTCACTTGCTTGGCGCTGCATAATGACACCACGGCGCATAATGAACAAAAACATGACCAAGACAGTAATAAACAATGCAAATGAGATTTTCTGGAATTTACGATGCTCTCTTTCCACTTGCTCTAAGCGTTCTGATTGACCGATGTAATGGATGGTTTGTTCGGCAAATTCTTTTTGCTGACGGAACGCATCCTCACTGATTTGGTTAAGCTGCTTTTGTTCTAGACGAACGAGGTTGGTGTATTTTTTATAAGCTTGCAGAGAAAGTTTGTATTCGCCTGCCTGCTCGTAACCCAACCCAAGTAAACGGTATGACTGCTGCTTAATGAAGTTGTTATTTTCAGGTGACTTTTCAGCAAGCGCTAACGCCAGCTTTGCATTAGTAATGACGTCTTTACTGTCATTTTGATGATAAGCCAGACCTGACTGAAGCAGGGCAGCCTTTGCTTCAAGCTTAGGAATATTGGTGTATTCTAAAAGCTCTTTAGAGCGGTCTAAGTACTGCTCTGCTAGCGCGTAGTTATAGAGTTGTAGGTAGGTAGCCGCCAAGCTTAAGCGAATTTTAATGATTCTATTGATGTTCTTACTGGTACTTTCATGGTCAAGCACGTTGAAGTAATGCACTAACGCAAGGTTAAACTTACCCTGATAAAAGTAGATGTCGCCCATTTGCTCTAGGACGTCCGCTAGGATCGGAGAGCTAGGGTAGGAGTCATAAAAATCTGCGGCTTGGGATAAGTATTCGATCGCTTTGTCGTACACTCGTCGCTCCTGGAAGAGCCTAGCCAAAAGGCGATTCACTTTTGCTAATCTTGCACCACTGTTACTTTCAATAGATTGCCAATAACCGTATAGCAGTTCTGACAAAGCCAAATTGTACTTCTTGCTATTGAGGTAAAACTCGCCGACGGCAGTGTAGTAGTCGATCAAGGCTAACTCAGAGCGGCTATCGTCAAGCATGGTCTTTGCTTCAGAGTACAAGTTTTCCGCTTTAATGATATCGCCACTATGTGAAGCGAGGAGTGCTCTTTGCATCACTAGTCGGTAGCGAACGCTGTCGGTGCGTTGTAATACGGCATCGGCTTCATCGAGCTGTTGTTCAATTTGGTTAAGCGTGTCTTCCGCTTTTGAGTAGTTTTCGTCGTACATCCAAATCATTTGGTTGCGCATCAGCTGGAGATCTAAGTCCATGTACGGCAATTGATATTCTTGCGCTAAGCGTTCCGCTTTATTTAGGTGCTCGATAGCCGAACGAACATTACCCATGGCGTAATCTGCCTGAGCGATAATCTTGTGCGCTTCGATGGTGCTGCTTGGTGTGCGAACGCTACGATCTGTTTCGTCGCGAGACATGGCTGAAGGGCTGTCACTTTCTTTGCGTTCTGTTAGTTCACGCTGTGACAAATAGTTGGTTGCCGCTTGTTTTGCTTGTGATGGCTCTATTTCCGCCAATTGTTGTGCTTCGTTGAGTAACGCGGACGATAAAATGGTTGCATGAAGTGGCTGTACAAACAGCAAGCAAAGAGAGCCAATCAACTTGAATAGACGCGAACTGTCCCAAAACATCCTTTCGTTCCCTCGAACTGTTTTTAGATATGGCGATAACGGCGAAAAGCCTCAATTAGCCGTTTAAATGCGGGTTGAAGCCATTTGATATAGTAACATGCCTGGACAATAAAAACGTCCGGCAACCCTTTAGATTGCCGAACTTATTTCTGTTGCCTATGCGCTTACTGACGAGCCATACGGTGATTGTGAGCTGGCTTATCTTGTTCCGTTGAGCGGTAAGGGTTGATATCCAAGCCACCACGACGCGTATAGCGGGCAAATACGGTCAGTTTGCTTGGTTGGCAGTATTTCATTAGATCCGTAAAAATACGCTCTACACACTGTTCGTGGAACTCATTGTGCTCGCGGAAAGACACTAAGTAACGTAACAGCTTCTCACGATCTATTTTTGCGCCTTTGTAGCGAATTTCTACGCTGCCCCAGTCTGGCTGGTTGGTGATCAAACAGTTTGATTTCAATAGGTGGCTATGTAGCACCTCTTCAACTTGTATTTCACCTGCCGCACCTTCAAGCAAATCGGCATCAAAATCGTAACTGGTGATGTCAATGTCTTGGTCATCTATACATTCACCGTCCATTGTCACGATAGGTTGATTGGTATAGTGGGTCACTGGATTCACCTCAACCAGCACCTTTTCACCTGCGCATTCAGAAAGGTCTTGTGTTAAACGCTCAGTCACTTCTTCCCTGCTTGCAAAGCGGGTTTGGTTATAGCTGTTTAAGTACAGTTTGAAAGACTTCGATTCAATCAAGTTTGCGCTGGTGGCTGGAATGTATACTTCGCCAACGGCCACTTGTGGTAAACCTTTACTATTTAACCAAGACAGTTCGTACAGCGTCCAAATGTCGTGCCCCATGAAAGGCAGAGTATCGCCTAACTGGAGGTCATCTCGGTTCAGGCTGCGAGGGACTGGTTGCAGCAAGCTTGGGTCATACTGGTTCGCATACTCGGTCGTTTTACCTAGTGTTAGGCCAGCAAGCTCTTTAGCGTCAGAATATTTGCTCATACTTTGTGGTCGTTTTCGATTAGAATGGCGAGAATTTTACTGAATCCGCTGGTCAATTGCCATCCGGCAAGTACGGCTATCTGATAAATAAGGAATGAGGAGACCTTCATGACCCAAAACGTTACTCAGGCGCTACAAGAGTTCAGCCTGCGCTACCAACAAGCTTGGCAAGCTAAGCACAATGAGTTGCCAAGCAGTGAAGAGCTTGCAGAGTTTGTTTCTCCTTGTGTCGAAGAGAAGCGTGATGGAAAGGTGCTTTGGAAAGCGGTCGCACGTGATGAAATGGCCGATTTCACCAATGTGGAAAATGCGATTGAGTTGTCACTGCAAGATGATGTTAAAGCCTTTTATGGTTCTCAATACTGCGCCGATATGGAGGCAACTTGGCAAGGTAATTCGTTGACGCTGCTGCAAGTCTGGAGCGATGACGATTTCGTGCGTCTACAAGAAAATATTCTTGGTCATTTGGTGACGCAGCGCCGCTTGAAACTTAAACCAACAGTATTTATCGCAGCGACAGATGAGGAAATGGATGTGATTTCTATTTGTAACCTCACTGGCAATGTGATTCTAGAGCGTTTGGGCACCTCTAAACGTGATGTATTGGCAGATTCATTGGTTGAGTTCTTGAATAAGTTAGAGGCTGTCGTCTAAGTATGTATGTTGTTGAGTTGCAGTTTGAGTGTTTTGATAACACCACCGTCAGCGCGGTAGACAAAGCCATTAATGGCTTGATGGATGCTCTGCGTTACAACGGCCAAGTATTAGGTCGTGAATTCCCGATAGTGATGGGAGAAGGTGAATTTTTCGTTCGTGTTGTTTGCCCAGAACAAGACAGCTTGCATCCACGTTATCACTCAGATTTCGTCAAAGTGTGCATGAACCGTTTGTCGGATGCGTCTTTGCTTGCTCCGAAAATGCGTATGCTAGGGCGTGATTTGAATTCAGAACAAGCAGCCGAAGAAGAGACACCTAGCTGGCAAGTGTTGTACACGACTTATGTTCATACGTGTTCGCCTTTGCGAAGTGGTGAAACCCTGTTGCCAATTCCTTTGTATCGTAATGAGCCAACACTTAATGGAGACCATAAAGCCGTCATTAAGTGGCAGACTGAGTGGCAAGCGTGTGATGAAATCCAAATGGCAGGGGGTTGCCGAGCGGAACATGCGGCGCTGCACGAAATTTGCGATGTGGATAGTGTGCTGTTTCGCCGAGGTTGGGACTTACGTGGCCGTATCGAATACATCACGAAGATCCCTACGTACTATTACCAGTATCGTGTCGGTGGTCAGTCGCTGGAGAGCGAGAAAGCGCGCAAGTGTCCAAAATGCGATGGCGAGTGGCTACTCGATGAGCCACTACATGAAATATTTCATTTTAAGTGTGATGACTGCCGAATCGTGTCGAATATCTCTTGGGACCATCTTAAGTAGCGAATTGAAGCTACTTAAATGGGTAGATAGACAAATAGAAAGGGCTGATGTTTTCACATCAGCCCTTTTGTGTTTAGAACGTTTATGTTTAGAACGTTGTTTTCAGTCATGTTTTGAAAAGTGGGATTACCAACCTTTCACAACACCGCCTTTGAACAGCTCTTTTGCCGCTTCGTAAACTTCTTCCGTTTGGTAAGCTTTTACGAAGTTTTGTACGTTTTGCGCATTAACATTTTCTTCGCGAGCGACAATTAGGTTTACGTATGGTGAGTCTTTATCTTCAACGAACACGCCGTCACGCTCTGGCGATAGGTCGATAGAGCTTGCGTAAGTGGTGTTGATGATAGATAGCGTTACGTCATCCAATGAACGCGGAAGCTGTGGGGCTTCTAGTTCAATGATTTCGATATTTTTAGGGTTGCCTACGATGTCACGTACTGTAGCGAGTAGACCAACGCCATCACGTAGCGTAATCAAACCTTGTTGCTCAAGAAGCAGTAGTGAGCGACCTAGGTTAGTTGGGTCGTTTGGTACTGCGATGCGTGCGCCATCTTGAATTTCATCAATTGATTTTACTTGCTTTGAGTAACCAGCAATAGGGTAAACGAATGAGTTACCCGCGATAGCCAGTTTGTAGCCGCGGTCTTTCACTTGTTGATCTAGGTATGGTTTGTGTTGGAACGCATTCGCGTCTACTGAACCATCATCCAGAGCGGCGTTTGGTGTTACGTAATCGGTAAATGTTACTAGCTCAACGTCTAGGTTGTATTTCTCTTTTGCTACTTTAGCGGCAACTTCGGCTACTTGTGCTTCAGCACCAGCAATAACGCCAACTTTTACTTTGTTTACGTCTACTTCTTTGTCGCCGCAACCCGCTAGAGCAAGAGCAGAGGCAGCCGTTGCTACAGTCAAAAGACCTTTAAGGCTAAATTTCATCTTTATCTCCTTATAATTTGTATTTTTGATACTTATCTGTGGTCTACACGGCGCACCACTGCGTCACCGATAGACTGAATAATCTGTACTAGAACAATCAACATCACGACAGTCACGGCCATGATAGTTACATCGTAGCGGTGGAAACCGTAACGAATGGCTACGTCACCTAGGCCGCCGCCGCCTACCGTACCCGCCATAGCTGAGTAGCTAACGAGAGTGACCAAGGTAATCGTTACTGAGTTAACAATAGTCGGCATTGCTTCAGGTAGTAGAACTTTTGTGATGATCTGTGTTGGTGTCGCCCCCATTGACTGCGCTGCTTCCACCAAGCCTGTCGGTACTTCTAATAAAGCACCTTCAATAAGACGAGCGACAAAAGGAATGGCGCCAATAGTCAGTGGGACGATTGCTGCGGTTGTACCGATAAAGGTTCCAACTAGCATTTTTGTCACTGGAATAATCGCAACCATCAGTACGAGGAATGGCACAGAACGACCAATGTTAACGATAGCGCCTAAGCCGCTATTTAGTTTGGTGTTTTCAAGTAGGCCGCCTTTCTTAGTAATATGGAGGATTACGCCTAATGGAATACCCACAGCAAAGCCGACTAATCCGGCAACCGCAACCATGTAAAGCGTTTCCCACGTTGCACCTAAAAGTAGTTTGCTGTTTAAGCTCAGCCATTCAGAAATCGTATTAAAGGACATAACCAAGTACCTCTACTTTTACGTTGTGCTTACGCAGGTATTCAAGAGCTGCGTTGTCATCTTCTTCGTTACCAAATAGCTCTGCGACCATCATGCCGAATTTCACGCCACCAGCGTAATCAAGGTCGGAACTCAAAATACTCACATCAATATTGTATTTACGAGAAATTTGCGACATTAACGGTGCATCGACGGTTGCGCCAGTAAACTCTAAGCGAACCAACGGGTAGCTGCCATCAACACGCTCTGCTTGCAGACGAGCTTGGTAATCTTCAGGAATGGAAAGATCCAGCGTTGAGCGAATGAATTGGTGTGCCAGCTCTGTCTTAGGGTGCGCAAAAATATCGCCAACGGTGCCTTTTTCCACCAGCTCACCACCACCGATGATTGCTACTTCGTGACAGATACTTTTTACGACTTCCATTTCGTGAGTGATAAGTAAAATCGTGATGTTGAGTTTGCGGTTGATCTCTTTCAATAACTCAAGGATAGATTGAGTTGTTGCCGGGTCTAGCGCACTAGTGGCCTCATCACAAAGCAGCACGCTAGGATCGGATGCCAATGCACGAGCAATTGCCACACGCTGTTTTTGGCCGCCACTTAAGTTAGATGGGTAGCTCTCGTGTTTGTCGGCTAAGCCTACAAGCTTTAGCAACTCAGTTACTTTTGTTGTGATTTGCGATTTGTCTTTACCTGCCAGTTCTAGTGGCAGTGCTACATTATCAAACACAGTACGAGACGAAAGCAGGTTAAAGTGCTGGAAGATCATGCCAATGTTACGGCGTGTTTCGACTAGTTGTTTTTTGCTGAGTTTGGTTAGATCCACACCATCAACGATGATGGAACCAGAGGTCGGCGCTTCTAACATGTTTACGCAGCGAATCAGCGTACTTTTACCAGCACCTGATGAACCGATAACACCAAAGATGGTGCCTTTGTCGATGTGTAGGTTAATGTCTTTCAGGGCAAGGATTTCCTTACTGCCTTGGTAGAACACTTTATTGACGTTTTTTATTTCTATCATGTTTCAACCTGCCCAAAGATACGGGGAACTTCGCTGTCAAAAACGACCTTTGACAGAACTTAATGTTGAGCTTTATCTCAATTTTCAGTTGATGCTATGGGTTAAGCAGAATGAAGTCAATAGATATTTTTACGTCTAGACGTCTAAATGTATGGATGTTCTGTTTTGAAACGAAGATGTATAGATAACAAGCAGGAGGTAGACGGCGGGGCACCCTCAGATTTACCGATTCTTGCCCAACAAATCAACCGTTTTGTCGAGGCCTAGAATGAATTAGATAGTGTTGAAGTTTATAAGGTATGTAATAATCTGATTAAACCGAGTTAATAGAGAAATACGTTTTGGCAAAACCTGCTGTTTTTATCGATCGTGATGGCGTGATAAACGTTGACCACGGCTACGTTCATGACGAACATGATTTTGAGTACATTGATGGTGTATTTGAAGCGACGAAAGCGCTAAAAGATAAAGGCTACCTTCTAGTGTTAGTGACGAATCAATCGGGCATCGCACGCGGTAAATTCAGTGAAGACCGTTTCTTGTCTCTGACTCAATGGATGGATTGGAACTTTGCTGATAATGGTGTTGAGTTCGATGGTATCTATTACTGTCCACATCATCCAGAACATGGCATTGGCGAGTACAAGCAAGATTGTGAGTGCCGTAAGCCAAAACCAGGTATGTTCATTTCTGCGCGTGACTTCTTGAAGATCGACATGGAGAAATCTGTGATGATCGGCGATAAAGCTGAAGACATGATGGCAGCAGAAGCGGCAGGCGTTGGCACTAAGATTTTGGTTCGCACTGGTAAGCCAGTAACGGAACAGGGCGAAGCCATTGCAACGGTAGTATTGGATAGCATTGCAGATGTGCCTGCGTACTTAAACAAGTAATATTCATTACTGACTGAGATAAGGGAAGCCACTGCTTCCCTTTTGTTTGATTCCTTCTTTTAATCTGAACACTTATGAGCAA
Organism: Vibrio sp. 947; assembly: GCF_033339115.1. Lineage (NCBI taxonomy): Bacteria > Pseudomonadati > Pseudomonadota > Gammaproteobacteria > Vibrionales > Vibrionaceae > Vibrio > Vibrio sp. 947. The sequence goes on from NZ_JAWOTX010000008.1 coordinate 178,923, forward strand.
AAAACTCACCATTCTTGATATCGCAAAATTGGCAGGCGTGGGCAAATCGACAGTAAGCCGTGTGCTTACTAACGATCCAAAAGTGAAACCCCAAACGCGAGAGAAGGTAGAGCAAATCATTCGTGAATCAGGCTACGTCCCATCAAAGTCGGCGCAGTCGATGCGTGGTGGCAGCCAAAAAGTCATTGGGGTTATCATCTCCCGTTTGGATTCACCATCAGAAAATCGCGCCGTTGGTACCATGCTCAATGCTTTGTATTCCGCTGGTTATGATGCGGTGATCATGGAGAGCCAATTCGATCGCGATAAAACCAATGAACATTTGGATGTGCTTAAACGTCGCAACGTCGATGGGGTGATCGTGTTTGGCTTTACTGGATGTGATGAGCGAGCATTGGCGGAGTGGGGGAATCGTATCGTCGTGATCGCGATGGACACGCAAATGGTTTCCTCGATCAACTACGATAACCAAGGTGTGATAGACATGGCTTTGTCGCACCTTGAGCAGCAATCTTTATCTCGCATTGCTTATATTGGTGTTGATCCTGAAGACAAAACCACTGGCTTAGCTCGTCTAAATGCTTATAAAGCTTGGTGTCAACGCAAGCAAATTACACCTTGTTTCCAAACGGGTAAGTTGAGCCATGAAAGTGCTTATCAGTTGGTAGACAAAGTCCTTCAATCTGATACTCAGGCCATCGTGTGCGCCAGTGACACTATCGCGTTGGGCGTGATTAAGCGTCTTCAAGAGTTAGGACGTGAAGACGTGGTTGTGACAGGTGTTGGTGGTAATGAATTGCTCTCTTTCCTTTTCCCTAAAGTATTTAGTGTCGACCCAGGTTATACCCTTGCAGGTGAGAAGTCCGCTAACATGCTGATCAATCAATTAAATGGCGATGAGGAAGTGGTTCACTTTACTCAACAGCCTATCGTTTATTGACCCACACTAAAACGATCTGCTCTAAAATTATACTGTGATCACTCTCAATTAATGGGACTGTTCCCATTTTGTTTTTTGCCTTCGGATGGCAATATTAAAATCAAGAAATGGGAATGTTCCCATTTATAAAAACAAAATGATGAATCGAATGTATCCAATACAGGGTGGACAAAGTTATGAGTAAGATTGCGCGTAAAGACGTGGAGCGTCTTATTGAGCTGGTCGGGGGGCCGGACAATATTGCCAGTGTAAGTCACTGTTTAACTCGCTTGCGTTTTGTTCTAAATGATACGGACAAAGCAGATACGAAACAGTTAGAAGCATTACCGATGGTGAAGGGCTGTTTTACCAACGCAGGCCAGTTCCAAGTGGTTATCGGTACTGAAGTGGATGAAGTTTACAAGGTACTGATCGGACTGACGGGTAAAAGTGAAGCCAGCAAAGACGAAGCGAAGAACGCTGCTCGTCAAAACATGAATATCGTTGAGCGTGGTATTTCCCACCTTGCAGAAATCTTTGTACCACTGCTACCAGCGATCATCACCGGTGGTCTGATCCTTGGTTTCCGTAACGTGATTGGCGACATCAAGATGTTTGATGGTCAAACGCTAACGGAAATCAGCCAGTTTTGGGCAACGGTACACTCTTTCTTATGGCTGATTGGTGAGGCGATCTTCTTCTTCCTACCAGTTGGCGTGTGTTGGTCGACAGTGAAAAAGCTCGGCGGTACTCCGATTCTGGGTATCACGCTTGGTGTGACATTGGTTTCTCCGCAGTTGATGAACGCCTACCTGATTGGTAAGCAAGTACCCGAAGTGTGGGACTTTGGCTTATTCGCCATCGAGAAAGTGGGCTACCAAGCGCAAGTGATTCCGGCAATGCTCGCTGGTATGGCACTGGCGTTTATTGAAACCAACTTAAAACGCATCATTCCGTCTTACCTTTACCTAGTGGTTGTGCCGTTTGTCTCTATCATCGTGTCTGTGATTCTTGCGCACTCTATTATTGGTCCATTCGGCCGTATGTTGGGTGACGGCGTTGCTTTCGCAGCAAAAGCAGCCATGACAGGTGACTTCGCAATGATTGGCTCAACCATCTTCGGCTTCCTATACGCGCCATTGGTCATTACTGGTATTCACCACACCACCAACGCGGTTGACCTTCAATTAATGCAAGAGCTAGGCGGCACGCCAATTTGGCCTCTGATTGCGCTTTCAAATATTGCTCAAGCGTCTGCGGTCGTCGGCATCATTATCATCAGTAAAAAACATGGCGAGCGTGATATCTCGGTGCCTGCGGCTATCTCTGCTTACCTTGGTGTGACCGAGCCGGCGATGTACGGTATCAACTTGAAATACAAGTTCCCAATGCTGAGCGCGATGATCGGTAGTGCGTGTGCTGCTGCTATTTGTGGTAGTGCGGGCGTAATGGCGAACGGTATCGGTGTGGGCGGTTTGCCGGGCATCTTGTCTATCCAACCGCAGTTCTGGGGCATTTTTGCTTTGGCTATGTTAGTCGCAATGCTAGTACCTGCTGCATTAACGTTAATTCTTTATAAGCGTGCACAAGCCAAAGGTGAGCTTGAGCCTGCAAACGCGTAATTCTATTTGAGGCAGTGACTGGGCTGCCTCCTCCTATTTTTCTTTTCAAATTTTAAGTTTCCGATTACTGGTAAGTGAGTGTTAGAAATGGCTATGACCAAGCATGATGAGAGCTGGTGGAAAACCGCAACCATCTATCAAATTTACCCAAAAAGCTTTTGTGACAGTGGCAGTAAAGGCACGGGCGACATCAAAGGGATCATTTCTAAGCTGGATTATCTTAAGCATCTTGGTGTGGATGCGATTTGGCTGACGCCGGTTTACCAATCGCCAATGATCGACAACGGTTATGACATATCCGATTACTACTCGATCAACCCTGAGTTCGGCACTATGGAAGATTTCGATACTTTGCTAGCAGAAGCGCATCAGTTGGGTATTCGTATCATCATGGACATTGTAGTGAACCACACGTCGACAGAACACAAGTGGTTCCAATCCGCACTGGGTGATAAAAACAGCCCATACCGTGATTACTACATCTGGAAAGATCCGGTAGATGGTGCTGAACCAAACAACTGGCAATCAAAGTTTGGTGGCAACGCTTGGGCGCTGGATGAAAAAACAGGTCAGTACTATTTGCACCTTTTTGCTAAAGAGCAAGCGGACTTAAACTGGGAAAACCCAGTAGTGCGTGAAGAAGTGAAAGAAGTCATCAGCTTCTGGGCAGAGAAGGGAGTCGATGGTTTCCGTCTCGACGTTATCAACCTGATTTCCAAGCAGCAAGATTTTCCAAGTGACGATATTGGTGATGGTCGCCGCTTCTACACCGACGGCCCACGCGTGCACGAATACCTTCAAGAGATTAGCGAATCTGTGTTTCAAAAATACGGCAGCGTAACAGTGGGTGAAATGTCTTCCACCACACTAGATCACTGCCAGCAATATTCTTCGCTAGACGGCAAAGAGCTATCCATGGTGTTCAACTTCCATCATCTGAAAGTCGATTATCCAAATGGTGAAAAATGGACCAAAGCGCCGTTTGATTTCATTCAGCTAAAACAGATCTTCAATCATTGGCAAGCGGGCTTAAATGGCAAAGGGTGGGGGGCGCTGTTCTGGTGTAACCACGACCAGCCACGCGTTGTGAGCCGATTAGGTAACGACGAGCAATACCGTGTTGAATCTGCCAAGATGCTTGCGGCATCAGTGCACATGATGCAAGGGACACCTTATGTTTACCAGGGGGAAGAGATCGGCATGACCAACCCGGGTTATACCGAAATCAGCCAATATCGTGATGTTGAAAGTACTAACATGTACGACATTATGGTCAACCGTGATGGTGTATCTCATGACGATATGATGGCGATCTTGGCACAGAAGTCGCGTGATAACTCACGTACACCAATGCAATGGAACAGTGCAAAACACGCGGGCTTTACTGAGGGAACGCCGTGGCTTGAAGTGGCGCAGAATTACTCTGAAATCAATGCTGAAGCTGCGGTTGCCGATTTGAACTCGGTGTTCTACTTTTACAAGCGTCTGATTGAACTGCGTAAACAGGTTCCAGTCATCACCGATGGCCGTTATGAAGATTTACTGCCAGAGCACAAACGTATTTTCGCTTACGCTCGTCAGAACGATAAGCAAACGCTGCTGTGTATCAATAACTACTACGCTGAAGAGGTGGAATGCGTTCTGCCAGAACGTTTTGATATGAGTAAGGCGAAAAACTTGCTATCTAACTATCAAAACTCAGCGAGCGCAGTCGCGTCAAACCATCAAGTGTTACGACCTTACGAAACTCGTATTTTATTGATAGAAGAATAAACTCGGGTGTCATCACCCCTAAGATTGATGTTCGAGATGAAGGCTTTGGTGTGCTCCCCAAAGCCTTCTTTTATTGAGATATCTATAAAAAATGCGAGCTTATTTTGTTTCAATCGCTGTTAGCTGCACTTTCTCTTCGTTGATTTGTACTTGTTGTACTTTCAGCAGTTCAATTTGTTCTATCAGACCTAAGCTCGGATTAAACCAACGTTCTGCCGAAGTGGCGAACTCCATTGAGTCCATATCATCACAGTTTAGGTTGTAGATGTTCTCTTCCATCAGGTATGCCGCTTCAATTTTCTTGCCTGAGATCGAGAACGCTTTACGCATACCAGTCTCTCGGATTTGCTGTTGCCAAACCACTTGGCAAGATGCTGTCATAGGAAGGTTTTGTACCCACTCATGATCTTCAAAACGGTCTAGAAGGTTGTGAACTGCGTAGCCTGTAAGAGTGGTTTGCAGAGACATAGTTTCTTCACCGATGTCAATATTCGGGCTTTTCTCTTTTACGTCGTCACCGTTTAGGCGGAAAATCGGACTGCTGTGCATAAGCATGGCAATAAACTGATGACCAATGAAATAAGCGTCAGTGATTTCATGGAGTGCACCATCTGATCCTGCAAAGTAAAGCGTATTGCTCTCTTCGTCGTCGTTGTACTGCTCGTCTGAATAGTAGAACTGTTCGGCGCCGTAGTTCACCAAGTCATTAACCAACTGGACCATTGCTTCGCTGTTTGGGATTTGTGCCAATGCTGCCAATATTTGCTCGCTATCCATCGCTTGGAAGCTCAGTTTCATGTCGCCTTCTGGTTGGCCATCCAAGCTAAATGCGTAGTTTAGCTGTGTACTTGGCGTGGGAGCGAAGATTGAGTTGTGAATCGAGACGTCGAAACTTTCTTGAGGCACTTTGTTTGGATTCGCACTGCCAGAAGACGAACCTCCGCCACAGCCGTAAAGAGCCAGAGTTGCTGCTGCGATAAGCGTCATTTTGTTTAGCATGGTTTACATTCCTGATTGATAAGGCCGCTTCATGTTGGGCCGTTGCTTGAATGCGAGCATGCTAAGTTCAGTGAGAGAAAAAGGGCAAAAAACAAAAGATAACAGGGGGTAATGAAAGCTTAATTTTATATTTAGGTCTTTGTTTTATTTGGGGTTATTTCGTTGACCACATTAGTGCAATACTCGTTAATGAGCGCTTTCCATCGGCTTATGATTTCTTGATCGGTCACACTAACATGCAACGTTTTCCACGGTTGGAGGCAAGTCTCTTTTGATTCAGATTGAGAAAGACGCTCAAACAAGGTTTCGGAAGGTAAAACGCGCAGCAGCGCCACCAGTGATTCCATGTAGTTGAGACGGAACTGTTCAAGTTTGTTCTGCTTATAAGCAATGTGAGACACAAAGGTATAAATCAGTGCGTTTTGGATACGTGAGTCGCCATCTGGTGTCGTTAACAGAGCTTTTGCCCTGTCTAAGTTACCTAATTTGAAATGCAATAGACCTAACCAGAGGCTCAGCTCATCTGGCAAAACATCAAACGACGATTGTACTTGAGTTAAATACGCTTCCAGCTTTTGATGTTCGTGCTCGTATAAGGCGAGATGTCTTGCCGTTGTTATAGCCGCAAACTCATCAGATTGTCGGAGAGGTTGGCTAGAAAAGGCATTCTCGAATAACATTTTTTTGTGAATATTCGAAAGCTGCCACGAACTTGCCGAAGGTGCAGGCAGATTGAAGTATTGCGCGACATCCGAGTGCATTTGGAAAATATCCGATTGTAAGGCAGATAAACGCAGTGTGTACTCATTGCGAAACGCCAGCTTGCCCGTCGCAGGATAAATAAGGTTCATCTGCGCTTTCAAGATGCCCTGTTTTGTGCCGTCTTTTAACTCGATATTGAGCTCGTAGTCGCTGGTCTGCATGTTTCGTGCGCCAGGGAAATATGGCGTATGACCGATAGGATCAAGAAAGTAACTGGGAGCATCTTGGTTGGCGATGTCGGTGTATGGATATTCGACCTGTTGTTGCAGCAAGATGGCTTTGACCAGTATGCGGTATTTTCGCGCCTGGGAGCCGATTGAATCGACACGGTTGAGTAGTAGCTCGACTTTGGGAATCAGTAGTTGATGACGTGTTTGTTGTGTTGAGATTTCTTGGCGTTGCCATAACAAGCTTGCGAGTGTCATGCTACATACCGCAAGTATGGCACATAAGCTGTAAGCAAAAATCAGCTTGAAGTTCTTATTACTCGCCACCTGGGTTGAGATAACGCGCCGATGGTTTTTCGCTGGTGGCACTAAACGAATATTGGCAGGGTTAAGAAAGTAGCCTTTGCGGGGGTAAGTGACCAAGAGCTTAGCGGCATCGTATTCGGGTAAGTACTGCTGTAGCAGGGCACGTAAGGTGCTAATGCGGTTCGTGAGCACATTCTTAGAGATGAACTTGCTCTGCCAAATGGTTTCAATAATGGTGTCAGCAGAGAGTGGGTGGCCAACGCTTGTTAACAGCAGTTCTAATAATTCAATGGTGCGAGGTTCAAGATCAATCGCGATAGCATCTTGATGAAGGGTCTGTGTCTTCGGGTTATAGATCAGCTCTCCAATCGCAATACAACTGTGAGTCTGTTTAGCTTGTTGCAGAAAGTCGCGCATACCGTACCGATCTATTTGGAAATCGCGAAGTATTATATAGCGATTGGAGCGCGAAATCTTATAAATCGCGCTTCAATCATTATCAAAAATTTATGAACCGTAGGTCACGGAATAGCGGTGCGGTTTGTGGTTCATCGCTAACACGAGATTGAGTGCAAACGCCCCCAAAATTGAAAGGCCAATCACTTCTGGTGTGACAAAGAAGAATGAAGCAAACAGGATACATGCATCGATTGCCATTTGGCTTTTGCCAACTGAAATGCCAAATTTGTCTTGGATAAACAAACACAGCACGTTAAAGCCACCCAAGCTGGAGCGATGTCGGAATAGGATCAGCATACCAAGCCCCATTAAAAGTCCGCCTGCGACGGCGCAATAAACTTCATTTACCGATTCGAGCGAGATTAGCAAATAAAGATGATCGGCAAAGATAGAAACCAACGCGCCAGAAATGGCACTATTAATGGCGAAATGACGGCCGAAGCGTTTCCATGCTAGTAAGTAAAAAGGACTGTTTGCTAAAAAGTACAGCACACCAAAGGTAAAAGGTGTAAATTGGCTAATAAGCAGAGCCAATCCAGTCGTGCCTCCCGTTAGAAGGTTCGCGGATTGGAGAAAGAAAACGCCTTGAGCTACTAAAAAGGTACCCGTGAGAATCGCTATCCAGTCTTCTTTTAATGAGTGTTTTTCCATCAATGTTGCAGTCATTAGTGATAAATAAGGCGTGCATAGTAGTAAAAAGATGATCTTTTCGGTAGCTAGAGGGTAAAATTTACGGTAAACCTATGTAATTGCTGTTTTACAGGGTGTAAAGCACAAATTTGACAGGCAATAGATTGTCGTTATGCGATTGCAATGCTGGCATGATAAACATTGCTTGTCATCATGAAAAAACTGCATGAGAAAAATTGTAAATTTCTCTTTATGACCTAAATCAAATTATGTAGAATGCGCGCCATTAGGGTGATGAAAACGTTTGCGTCGGGTCATTCAACAGTTTTTTTGCAACTTTCAGTACTAATCTGAGTCAGGAGATACAGATGCTTAAGCGTGATATGAACATCGCAGATTACGATGCGGAACTGTTCGCAGCTATCCAGGAAGAAACTCTTCGCCAGGAAGAACACATTGAACTTATCGCTTCTGAAAACTACACAAGCCCACGTGTAATGGAAGCGCAAGGTTCTCAGCTAACGAACAAATACGCTGAAGGCTACCCAGGTAAGCGTTACTACGGCGGTTGTGAGTACGTAGATAAAGCTGAAGCACTAGCAATTGAGCGTGCATGCCAACTATTTGGTTGTGAGTACGCTAACGTACAGCCTCACTCAGGTTCTCAAGCAAACAGCGCAGTTTACATGGCGCTTCTTAACCCTGGCGATACAGTTTTAGGCATGAGCCTAGCGCACGGTGGTCACCTAACTCACGGTTCACCAGTAAACTTCTCGGGTAAGCACTACAACGTTATCCCTTACGGTATCGATGAAGCTGGTCAAATCAACTACGACGAGATGGAACAGCTAGCACTTGAACACAAACCTAAGATGATCATCGGTGGTTTCTCTGCTTACTCGCAAATCGTTGATTGGAAACGCATGCGTGAAATCGCTGACAAAGCAGGTGCTTACTTATTTGTTGATATGGCGCACGTAGCTGGTCTTATCGCCGCCGGTGAATACCCAACACCAGTACCGCATGCTCACGTGGTAACAACAACGACGCACAAAACACTAGCAGGTCCTCGCGGTGGTCTTATCTTGTCAAATGCTGGCGAAGATATGTACAAGAAATTGAACTCAGCAGTGTTCCCTGGTGGTCAAGGTGGCCCTCTAATGCACGTTATCGCTGGTAAAGCAGTAGCGTTCAAAGAAGCGATGGAGCCAGAGTTCAAAGCTTATCAAGCTCGCGTAGTGAAAAACGCAAAAGCAATGGTTGGTCAGTTCCAAGAGCGTGGCTACAAAATCGTATCTAACGGTACAGAAAACCACTTGTTCCTTGTTGACCTAATCGACAAAGATATCACTGGTAAAGACGCAGACGCGGCACTAGGTGCAGCAAACATCACTGTAAACAAGAACTCAGTACCAAATGACCCACGCAGCCCATTCGTAACGTCTGGTATTCGTGTAGGTACGCCAGCGATCACTCGCCGTGGCTTCACTGAAGAAGATGCAAAAGAGCTAGCAAACTGGATGTGTGACGTTCTAGATAACATCGGCAACGAAGAAGTTATCGAAGCGACAAAACAGAAAGTGCTAGAAATTTGTAAGCGTCTACCGGTTTATGCCTAACTGTTCTTCATAGAATGAGTCGATTTCGGTGTCGAACATACTCATTTGCTCGCGCAAACTCCGTGTGTTCTCCTAGAACTCGACTCGTCTATTTTGAACATTGATATACTAAAGGTCCTCATTTGAGGGCCTTTTTGTTTGTCTGGCGTTTGGAATGAGATATAGCGAGAGTGTGTGATAAGGGGATGGCTACCAACACTGTCCCTTTTCAATATACCCAAACCACGTCATTCCGACGAGCCGAGGCGAGATCAGGAATCTTGTTGAGGCACACTCTTTTACTCAGAGTTTCCCTAAAAATCCTCAGTATTCTGAAAACAGATTCTGAATCACGTTCGTACCTCGCTGTTCAGAATGACGGTGGTAGAATGGCTTTTTATCATCATTTGCCAGATACAAAAAAGGTTGGCACTGAGCCAACCTTTTCTCTTCAAAACAAGCTTTTCAAAACAAGCGAGAGCTTATTTAATCTCGATACCTTGAGCTTGCATATCGGCATGGTAAGAAGAGCGCACAAATGGACCACACGCTGCATGCGTGAAGCCAAGTTCTAGTGCAACTTCTTTTAGCTCGTCAAACTCTGATGGTGGAACGTAACGTTCTACTGGCAAGTGGTGACGGCTTGGCGCTAAATACTGGCCTAGAGTCAGCATCGTTACGCCGTGTGCGCGTAGATCTTTCAGTACTTCGATGATTTCTTCTTTGGTTTCACCAAGGCCCATCATCAAACCAGACTTGGTCGGTACATCTGGATGCTGCTCTTTGAACTTCTTAAGGAGCTCAAGTGACCATTTGTAGTTCGCACCTGGGCGAGCTTTACGGTAAAGACGTGGCGCGGTTTCTAAGTTGTGGTTGAAGACATCTGGCGGATTGTCTTTCATTAGATCAAGCGCTACATCCATGCGACCACGGAAGTCAGGAACCAGTGTTTCAATCTTAATATGCGGGTTTAACGCACGGATCTCGCGGTTACAATCGGCAAAGTGTTGTGCACCGCCGTCACGCAGATCGTCACGGTCAACAGAAGTGATTACTACGTATTTCAGCTTCATATCGGCAATGGTTTTCGCCAGTTTTTGAGGCTCTTCTGCTTCCGGTGGTAATGGGCGGCCATGAGCAACGTCACAGAAAGGACAACGACGAGTACAAATAGCACCTAAGATCATGAAGGTTGCTGTACCGTGGTTAAAACATTCCGCTAGGTTCGGGCAAGATGCTTCTTCACATACGGAGTGAAGTTTATTCTTACGCATCGCCGCTTTGATGTCTTGAATTCGTTGGCTGTCGGCTGGTAGCTTGATCTTCATCCAATCAGGCTTACGTAGCACTTCTTTCTGCTCTGTAGGCATGTTCTTTACGGGAATCAATGCCATTTTATCGGCGTCACGATATTTAACGCCTTTTTCCATCTGGATTGGTTTGCTCATGCTTTATTACCTTGAGAAGGTGCTTCTGTGCTGAATTCTACTTGCTCATAATCGAGCAAAGTAACGAGTTCTTCTATTAATTGTTTTTCTACGGCTTCTACATTGTCTGGGCCGCCAAATTGGCTGACCTGAACCATTTCCATACCTTCATAACCACAAGGGTTAATACGCAGAAACGGTGTTAAATCCATATTTACGTTCAAGGCTAAACCATGAAACGAGCATCCTTTACGAATGCGTAAACCGAGAGAGCATATTTTCTTACCGGCAACGTAGACACCTGGTGCGTCAGGTCGCGCGGCTGAGTCAATATTGTATGCTTTTAGCGTGTTGATCACGAGGTTCTCGATTGTGGTAACGAGATCTCGTACACCTAATTTTTTGCGGCGTAGGTTGATCAAGAAGTAGGCGACCAACTGACCAGGGCCATGATACGTAACCTGACCTCCGCGATCACTTTGTACAACAGGAATATCGCCAGTGTTAATCAAGTGCTCAGCTTTACCTGCCTGTCCTTGCGTAAATACTGGGTTATGTTCTACCAACCAGACTTCATCACGGGTTTCTTCTGTGCGTTGGTCGGTGAACTCATGCATCGCCTTCCATACAGGCTCATAGTCTTGGCGGCCAAGTCGTTTTACAACAAGTTGGTGTTGCATGGGAATTCCTGTTGCTAATATATAAAGTTTTTGGATTATAAACCGGATAACCCTGATGCTCTACCGCTGCGTAACAGATTTTTAACTGAAAGCGATGTAAATCCTCGTTATCTCTTTGATAAATAAAAAGAAAGCAGCCAAAGCTGCTTTCAAAAAAAATTTAATCTATCAAAAAATTATAGAACCATGCGTACGATGTCAATTTCACCTAACTCTTTGTACAGTGTCTCAACCTGCTCGATAGAGGTTGCAGTAATGTTGATTGACACAGAGTGGTAGTTGCCCTTAGCACTTGGTTTAACGGTCGGGCTGTAGTCACCTGGAGCATGGCGCTGAATAACTTCAAGAACAAGCTCTGGAAGTTCAGGCTTTGCATGACCCATTACCTTGTAAGTAAATGAACAAGGGAACTCAAGCAGGTCTTTTAATTTTGCATCAGAGTTGATGGTTAGCATATCGATAACTCCAGTAGATATTCGTTGCGGTGCGAAATAGTACAGTCAAATTAGGGGGAACTCAAGACGAGGAGCTCAAACTTAAAAAGCCGCCCATTCAGGCGGCTTTGCGAATAAGTTTGCTACTCTAACGTTCTTTTTAGAAGAAGCTCTTGAATAACAATACGATGTAATCCCACATGCGGCTAAATAGACTACCTTGCTCTACGGTTTCTAGTGCCATTAGTGGGTACTCGGCAATATCTTCACCATCGATCTGATAGTATAGCTTACCAACTACATCACCTTTATTAATTGGGGCTTCTAGCTCTTTTTCAAGGACGAAGCTTGCTTTTAAGTTTTTCGCTTCACCACGCGGTAGTGTTACGTAAGTATCTTGGTCAAGACCCAGTGCTACGGTGTCTTTGTTACCCATCCACACTTTTTCTTCTACGAACGTTTCACCTGCTTTGTGCGGTGCCACTGTTTCGAAGAAACGGAAGCCGTAGCTTAGCAGCTTTTTGCTTTCTGACTTACGAGCATTGGCATCTTTAGTACCCATAACGACCGCAACCAAGCGCATTTGACCTTCAGTTGCTGAACTTACTAGGCTGTAACCCGCATTACTTGTGTGACCCGTTTTGATGCCGTCAACGTTCATGCTCTTATCCCAAAGTAGACCGTTACGGTTGTATTGGGTGATGCCGTTGTAAGTAAATTTCTTCTCTGAATACACTCGGTACTCATTTGGTACGTCACGGATAAGTGCTTTACCTAGCAGTGCCATGTCGTATGGTGTTGAGTACAATTCTGCGTTATCTAAGCCATGAACGTTGGCAAAGTGCGAGTTAGTCATACCCAATGTGTTGGCCCAAGCGTTCATTAGGTCAACAAATGCATCTTCTGAACCTGCAATATGTTCTGCCATCGCAACACAGGCATCGTTACCTGACTGGACGATGATACCTCGGTTCAGGTCACGTACTTTAACTGTTGTGCCTACTTCAATGAACATCTTTGATGAATCAGGGAAGTTTTTCGCCCACGCATTTTTACTGATGGTGACATCATCATCTTCTGAGATATTACCACGCGCTAGCTCTTGGCCGATTACATAGCTGGTCATCATCTTAGTCAGACTAGCTGGAGACAATTTTGTGTTCATCTCTTTCTCTGCCAGTACTTTACCTGAATGGTAATCCATCAGCACGTAGCCCTTCGCCGCGATTTGAGGGGCATCTGGAACAACGATAGGTGATGCAAGAGCAGATTGAGCGAAAGTTGCAGAAAGGGCAACCGAAGAAACGAGAATAGATTTCACAAACTTATTTTTATTCATGGTAATTCAAATTTTTGGGTTAACTGCAGACATCTTATCAGAATCCCTAGTTATGTAAGAGGGGGATCAAAGAGAAATTCATGACACGAGGTCATTTGGCAGTGTTGTGTTTTTTAATAAATGCAGACGAATAGCCGAGCAACTTTACTTTATCTAATGTGGCTTGCGTCAGGGAATAGTCAGTAAATGGCCCTAACAACAAGCGATAAGACTCTTTCGCACTCTCTAGGAAAGTTTCTGTATCCAATTTTTGACCAAGCTCGGTACCTAAAGTTCGTGCGCGTTCTTCATTTTTTGATGATGCCACTTGAATAACGTACCTAGGGTGCGCTTCTAATGATTTTTTGTCCGTGGGCTGATTGATACTGATCACTTCAATTTCCACGTTCGCGGTGCCTGTTTTTATGACATCTAACTTGTGCGCGGCGGCATAGCTTAAATCAATGATACGGCCATCGTGAAAAGGACCTCGGTCATTAACTCGTACTATGGTGGTTTTGCCGTTGTCAGTATTGGTAACTTTTACGTAACTTGGTAACGGTAGCGTTTTATGCGCTGCCGTCATTGAGTACATGTCATAGATTTCGCCATTAGAAGTCAAATGACCTTGGAATTTTTTCCCATACCAAGATGCGCGGCCTTTTTCTTTAAAGCCTTTCGCATTGCGAACTATTTTGTAGTCTTTGCCACGCAAGTGGTAATCTTTGTTCCCACCTAGGCTGTACGGTTCATATTTAGGATGCGCATCCTCGATGTGTTCGACTGAAAGCGGTGTATCCGGTGCAACATCGGATTCGAGTTCGTAACGGCCTTCTTGTTCTTTTTGGCTAGTTGATGAACAGCCTGCCAAAATAAGAGCAGAGAAAACCAAGGAATATAAAGCGCGTTTTTGCATGTCTAGGTCGCCTTAGAGAATGCTTTTCGGTGCGTATGAATCGACATCAGAATACCAAAACCAGCCATCAAGGTTACCATTGATGTGCCGCCATAACTGATGAGTGGCAACGGTACACCTACTACAGGTAGGATACCACTTACCATGCCAATATTTACAAAAATATACACGAAGAAGCTGAGTACAATACTGCCTGCCATCATTCGTCCAAATGCGGTTTGCGCTTGGCTGGCGAGATATAAACCTCGTCCAATAATAAATAGATAGATGGCTAAAAGGCAAAGGAAGCCAATCATACCCCATTCTTCAGCAATTACTGCAAAGATAAAGTCAGTGTGTCGTTCTGGAAGAAATTCTAGTTGTGACTGCGTACCTTGCAACCAACCTTTGCCGGAAATACCACCGGAGCCAATCGCAATTTTACTCTGAATAATGTGGTAGCCCGCTCCTAGCGGATCAGATTCCGGGTTAAATAGAGTACGAACTCGCACTTTTTGATACTCTCGCATCAAGAAAAACCACAGAATTGGAATGAAACCACCTAATGCAATCGCAGCACCAGCGATGATTTTCCAGCTAATGCCGGCGAGGAAGATAACAAAAATACCGGAAGCGGCGATCAGGATCGAGGTACCTAAGTCAGGCTGCTTTGCAATGAGAATGGTTGGTAAGCAGACCATAATCAGTGCAACAATGAGTGTTTTTAGCGTTGGTGGAAGGGGCTTTCTACCGACATAGCGAGCCACCATTAATGGCACTGCGAGCTTTAATAGCTCTGACGGTTGAAAGCGCACAAAACCGAGGTTAAGCCAACGCTGCGCGCCTTTCGATGCTTCACCGAAAAACAGCACGCCGAAAAGCAGTATAACGCCACCAACGAACATCAAAGGTGCCAAGCTTTCGTAAGTTCGTGGAGAAAGCTGCGCAAGGACGAGCATCACAACGAGTGAAAGCACCATTCGCATGGCTTGGCGATCCATCATCAGTAAACTTTGGCCACTGGCGCTGTACATGATCACCAGGCCAAACCCCATCAGGGCCAGTATGCCAAGTAGGAGTGGTAAGTCGATATGGAAGCGTTCAAACAGGGCGCGATTTTTACCTGTAGAGGGATCCATCTTCATTACTGTTTTACCTCTTTCTTCGCATTGTTTTCAGGCTCAATTTCTTCTGGACCAAGAACGACTCGGTCAAAAATTTTCCTTACTACTGGGGCACCGTTACTAGAACCACCACCGGCATTTTCTAGTACTACAGTGACGACCACTTTAGGATCATCAAATGGTGCAAAGCCAGTAAATAACGCATGGTCACGTAAGTGCTCGGCGATCTCATCGGCGTTGTATTCTTCGTTTTCACCCAGACCGAAGACCTGTGCAGTACCTGATTTACCCGCTGTTTCATAATTCATTTTGTAGAATGAGCGGCGAGCTGTTCCGCGCGTGCCATGGTTTACCCGACGCATGCCTTCTTTCGCCATATCCCAGTACTTTTTAGGCACATTCTTGATTGGTGGGTAAGTCACGTATTCTGTCGTTTGTTGCTCTTCGAAGTCGTTACCATTTTCTATCGTCGCTTTGAGCAAGTGAGGTGCGATCACTTCTCCCTCGTTTACTAATACGGAGGTTGCTTTGGCGATTTGCATTGGTGTTGCTGTCCAATATCCTTGGCCGATACCCACAGGGATCGTATCACCTTTATACCATGGGGTTTTATGGCGAGACATTTTCCAGTCACGAGTCGGCATATTCGCCTTACTTTCTTCGTAGATATCGATGCCAGTGTAATCACCAAAGCCGAACATCATCATCCAATTCGAAATACGGTCAATACCCATGTCATAAGCGATTTGATAGTAGAAGGTATCAACAGACTCTTCGATCGACTTAATGATATCGACGCGTCCGTGCCCCCAACGCAACCAGTCACGGAATGGGCGAGTGTTGGAGTTTGGTATGCGCCAATAACCAGGATCATTTCGCGTGGTGTTAGGTGTGACGACACCTTCTTGCAGCGCGGCTACCGCCATAAATGGTTTGATGGTAGACGCAGGGGGGTAAATGCCAAGTGTAGTGCGGTTGACCAAAGGACGGTTTTTATCGTTCAAAAGGGCGCGATAGTCTTTACCTGAGATTCCGTGCACGAACGAGTTAGGATCGTAGCTAGGGCTCGAAACCATAGCCAGTACGCCGTTGTCTCTAGGATCGATCACTACAGCACTGCCTCGGCGGCCGTCCAATAATTGGTGTACGTACAACTGCAAGTTGATATCAAGGTTTAAAACGATGTCTTTTCCGGGTACAGGTGGAACGTACTTTAAGGTACGAATTACTCGGCCGCGGCTGTTTACCTCGACTTCTTGATATCCGGCTGTACCGTGTAAGAGGTCTTCGTAGTATTTTTCAATACCCAGCTTACCAATGTCGCGAGTGGCTTGATAGTTTGCGTCTTTTTCTTCTCGGATCAGGCGCTGCATGTCGCGATCATTGATTCGAGAAACATACCCAATCACGTGGGTTAAGACTTCGCTGAAAGGGTAGTAGCGCTTTAAGGTCGCACTTATTTCCACACCTGGAAAGCGGTACTGATTGACGGAGAATACCGCTACTTGTTTTTCGTTCAGTTGGGTAAGCAGTGGGACCGATTTAAATCGACGAGTCCGTTTACGCTCGTGGTGGAAACGTTCAATCTGGTCTGGTGTAATTTCCAGAATAGTTTGTAATTCTTGGATGGTTGCATCAATGTCTTTAATTTTTTCTGGGGTCAGTTCTAAGTTAAAGACGGGACGGTTCTCTGCCAGTAAAACGCCATTTCGGTCATAAATTAGACCTCGGTTAGGCGCGATAGGCACCACTTTGATGCGGTTATCGTTCGAGCGGGTTTGATAGTCTTGAAACTGGTTCACCTGAATGTTGTACATGTTGGCAACCAGAGCTCCCATCAAGACAACAATGCCGATAAAAGCAACAATAGCGCGGCTGGCAAACAGACGCGCTTCGGCTTGATAATCTCGGATTTGACTGCGGCGTTTACGAATCATTAACGCTTGGCTCTAAAGTTAAACAACGATTATTCGCGATGATAAGGGTGGTTAGCGGTGATGCTCCACGCTCGGTATAAGCTTTCTGCCATTACGATACGCACTAGAGGGTGGGGTAGCGTTAAGGCAGATAATGACCAGCTTTGGTCTGCTGCAGCTTTGCATGCAGGAGCGAGTCCTTCGGGACCGCCGATTAATATTGATACATCACGGCCATCTAATTTCCAAGCTTCTAACTGCTCAGCGAGTTGAGGAGTGTCCCATTTTTTACCTGGGATATCTAACGTGACGATACGGTTGCCTTTTGGTACCGCCGCGAGCATCGCTTCTCCTTCTTTTTGCAGGATGCGAGCGATATCGGCATTCTTACCACGCTTGCCAGCAGAGATTTCAATCAACTCTAACGGCATATCATGCGGGAAACGGCGACGATATTCTTGAAAGCCTTCCTCAACCCATTTTGGCATTTTTGTGCCAACAGCAATTAGTTGAATTTTCAAAAGATTAACCCCAGAGTTTTTCTAGCTGGTAGAGTTCGCGGTGCTCTTCTTGCATCACGTGAAGCATGGCGTCGCCCATATCTAGAACTACCCATTCACCTTCGTTTTCACCTTCCATTCCTAGTGGCTCAAGACCGGCTTTTTTCACCTCTGTTGCAACATGGTCAGCGATGGATGAAACGTGGCGTTTGGATGTACCAGTACAGATGATCATGTAATCTGTCACGCTTGATTTATCTTCCACATTTAGGACGATAATGTCTTCCGCTTTCATGTCGTCGGCTTTATCAGCTAAAAAGTCTTTCAGTTCTTCGCGAAGCACTCGGTTTTCCTCGGTTTGTCTCTTATCTCTACAGTGTTTTACATTCTTGCTTGCAAAACAGGTCGCGCACTATATCACGCTTTGATTTTTAAATTGCCAGCTTAATATCAGGAGAGCAGGTTTCTAAGCTCAACTGATGAATAGTTGGCCATACAGACTCGTCATATTGAGTTTTGGCTTTTATCTCTGCTTGAGCCAACAAGGAGAGCAATGCACAAATACGACTCGCCGATAAGCGGGTCAGTGCTGCGTTATAGAGTGGACGCTTGTTTTGCCAAACTCGATATTTCTCAAATACCTGGTTCATTCCCATTTGAGTTAAGTCTTGATGCATATTTAAAAGTTGGCTCAACTCTTTTTGTACACTTCGAATCAAGATCACGGTCTCGACCCCTTCCGCCTCAAGTTGGCGAAGAATACGTTGTGCACGGTTTGCTTTACCTGCCAGTAAGGCGTCGATCCAGTTAAACGTAGTAAAGTGATTATGGCGACTTAGGGCTTCCTCTAAACGTATGATAGTCAGCTCACCATCCGGGTAGAGTAGGGCCAATTTCTCTAAGCTTTGTGACAATGCAAATAGGTTACCTTCATGCCATTGAGCCAACATTTGCAGTGATTGCTGATCGGGCTTTAGTCCCAACGTGCGGCAACGTGTCTGAATGAACATAGGTAGGCGTTGAAGGTCTGGCGACAAGCAGCTTACCCAATCGCCTTTTGAGCTTAATGCTTTGAACCATTTCGCATTTTCTTGGGCTTTGGTCAGTTTGCTACCAACAATGACGAGCATGATGTCATCATGAAGCATATCACACAGTGTTTGCAGCTCTTTGCTGACGGCTGTTGTCACGCCACTTTCTGGAATTTCAAACTCGATCAATTGACGGTTTGAAAACAGGCTCATCGCTTGGAAACAGTCGTAAACTTGGTTCCAGTCGAGGCTAGCATCCACCGCAAAACGGTGTTTTTCCTCAAAACCTTGCTGAAACGCTGCCTTTTGGATTGCTTGGCGGCTTTCTTGAATCAGTAACGGCTCATTACCAAAGATTAAGTAAACCTGTTTAACTTGTTTAGTTAAATGATCCGTTAGCTTATCGGCATAAATTCGCATAGTGACTAAGAGTTTTTGTTCGCTGGCTCAGAGATTTGTCCTGCTTCATATTCGGCACGAATACGGCCCAACTGGCGCATCATCTGTTTTGCAGCTTGCAAGCGCATCTCGTCTTCAATTACGTCACGCTCAACAGATTTTGCAAGTGCGGTCAACGGGTTGTCTAGGTAGTTGCGGTTTACTGTTGTCGTAAAGTTTTTAGAACCATAGCCAGGAATTGTCACACGGTATTTTACTACGTATGTCAGCTCTTTTTCTGCTGCACGGCTATTTTGATAAAGCGATAGTGTACGCTCATCGATTGTCGCTTCCGTCAAATGAAGGTTGGGTACCGTCGATGATGGTTGAACAAGTTCAACTTTGTTCAGTTCGAGTTGAGAGCGAACATAGCGAGTTAATTCACTGTATTCATCGTAGCTGGAGAAAGACATAGTGTGCAGCTCTTCCGGTACGGAATACTCGCCGCGAAGGTGAAAACCACAGGCAGAAAGAAGCCCCGCTAATACCAATACCACTGGTAGTTTAATCAAAGAGAAAAAGCGCATTGATTGTATTCATCCTAAATTGAAGGGGTTATTTACCTTAAACCACTCATGTGAATGGTTTGAGGTAAATAAACAGGGTAGAAAACTACCCTGTTTAATGACTCTTGGTTAACAAATAAGTTCGCTACACAGAGACAAATTGACAGCTGCGATTAGTTTGCAACGATGTTCAGCAGTTTACCTGGAACGTAAATAACTTTACGAATAGTCAGGCCATCAGTGAACTTAACCACGTTTTCGTCGTTTAGACCAAGCTGTTCGATATCGTCTTTAGAGATATCAGCTGGGACTGTTAGCTTCGCACGCAGCTTACCGTTAACTTGAACAACGATAGTTTTTTCGTCTTCAACTAGCGCTTTTTCGTCAAACGTCGGCCATGCCGCGTTATCAATGTCTGTTTCACCTAGTGCTGCCCATAGCTCGTATGAGATATGCGGAGTGATAGGGTAAAGCATGACAACAATAGCTTTCAGTGCCTCGTCAAGGATTGCACGATCTTGCGCAGATTCTTGAGGCGCTTTCGCTAGTTTGTTCATCAGCTCCATGATCGCTGCGATCGCGGTGTTGAATGTTTGACGACGAGCGATATCGTCCGTCACTTTCGCGATAGTTTTGTGAACGTCGCGGCGAAGTGCTTTTTGATCACCAGAAAGCGCTGCGGTATCTACTGCTTCTGCTGCGCCTTTCGCTGTGTGCTCTTTCACTAGTTTCCAAACACGTTTTAGGAAGCGGTTCGCACCTTCTACGCCAGACTCTTGCCATTCAAGTGTCATGTCCGCCGGAGACGCGAACATCATGAATAGACGTACTGTGTCAGCGCCGTACTTGTCTACCATTTCTTGAGGGTCGATACCGTTGTTCTTAGACTTAGACATCTTGATCATGCCTGAGTGCGTTACATCACGACCTTCAGTGTCTTTAGCAGAAGTTATGCGGCCTTTACCATCACGTTCAACGGCTACGTCTGTTGGAGCTACCCACTCTTTGCCGCCTTTCTCGTTCTCGAAGTAGAACGCATCAGCTAGTACCATGCCTTGACACAGTAGTTGCTTGAACGGTTCGTCAGAAGTTACGTAACCCGCATCGCGCAGTAGTTTGTGGAAGAAGCGTGAGTACAGTAGGTGCATACAAGCGTGCTCGATACCACCGATGTATTGATCTACTGGTAGCCAGTAGTTTGCTTTTTCTGGGTCTAGGATGTCGTCCGCTTGTGGTGAACAGTAACGCGCGTAGTACCAAGAAGATTCCATGAACGTATCGAACGTATCTGTCTCACGTAGAGCAGGTTCGCCGTTAAAGGTTGTCTTCGCCCACTCTTTGTCTGCTTTGATTGGGCTAGTGACGCCGTCCATTACCACGTCTTCTGGAAGAATCACTGGTAGTTGGTCAGCAGGTACTGGGTGAACTTCACCGTCTTCAGTCGTTACCATTGGGATTGGTGCGCCCCAGTAACGTTGACGAGATACACCCCAGTCGCGTAGACGGAAGTTTACAGTCTTAGTGCCTTTGCCCTCTGCTTCTAGCTTCGCTGCGATTGCGTCGAATGCCGCTTGGAATTCTAGGCCATCGAATTCACCTGAATCGAACAGTACACCTTTCTCAGTGTATGCTGCTTCAGAGATGTCTAGCTCGCTGCCATCAGCAGGCTTGATAACTGGCACGATGTCTAGACCGTACTTCGTTGCGAACTCGTAGTCACGTTGGTCGTGCGCAGGTACAGCCATTACCGCGCCTGTACCGTAGTCCATCAGAACGAAGTTTGCTACGTATACTGGTACTTCGCGGCCGTTCAATGGATGAATAGCAGTAAGGCCAGTTGCCATACCTTTCTTCTCCATTGTCGCTAGCTCAGCTTCTGCAACCTTGTTGTTCTTACATTCGTCGATAAACGCTGCAAGCTCTGGATTGTTCTCTGCTGCAAGAGCTGCAAGAGGGTGGCCGGCTGCGATACCCACGTAAGTCACACCCATTAGCGTATCTGGACGTGTTGTGTAAACTTCTAGGTCTTGTTGACCCTTAACTTCAAACTTCAGTTCAACACCTTCAGAACGACCAATCCAGTTGCGCTGCATGGTTTTTACCATTTCAGGCCAACCTTCAAGCTTATCTAGGTCGTCTAGTAGCTCTTGAGCGTATTCAGTGATTTTGATGAACCATTGAGGGATTTCTTTTTGCTCTACAGGCGTATCACAACGCCAGCAACAACCGTCTTCAACCTGCTCGTTTGCAAGAACAGTTTGGTCGTTAGGACACCAGTTAACAGAAGAAGTCTTTTTGTAAACTAAACCTTTCTCGTAAAGTTTAGTGAAGAACTCTTGTTCCCAGCGGTAGTACTCCGGTGTACATGTTGCGAATTCACGGTTCCAATCGTAACCAAAGCCTAGAAGCTTAAGTTGGTTCTTCATGTATTCGATGTTTTCGTAAGTCCAAGGTGCTGGCGCAGTTTTGTTTTTTACTGCTGCGTTTTCTGCAGGTAGACCGAATGCGTCCCAACCGATTGGTTGCATCACGTTTTTGCCTTGTAGGCGTTGGAAACGAGATACTACATCACCGATAGTGTAGTTGCGCACGTGACCCATGTGCAGTCGACCACTTGGGTATGGGAACATGGACAGACAGTAGAATTTTTCTTTATTTGGGTCTTCACTTACAACAAAGGTTTTGTTGTCATCCCAGTGCTTTTGAACTTTTTGTTCAATATCTTGTGGGTTGTATTGTTCTTGCATCGATGGTATCCGTTATCTTGGAATTTGTGAGTTCGGTTAGAACAGACTTAAATAGATCGTCATAGAATACCTAAAGCTAGGGATCACAACAATAGCCAATCTGTACCCATGCGCCCTTAAGTGACGCAGGTAGGAGAAAGATGGAGGTCAGTTATGCCTAAACGTAAAACAGGTTATGAGGAAATGCTCGAGGATGTGATTGAAACCTTGAAGCACAGTCCGGAAGAAGTTAACAAAGCGATTGAGACGTCGGGCAAAGTGGTGGATGCTGCTAATGACTTGACCAAAGATGAATTGGCTTTAATCAAAGCGTACCTTAAAGCAGACTTAAAAGAGTTTTCAGAGAGTTACGAGGATAGCAAAAGCGGTCCGTTTTACTTAACGATTGCGGATTCGATATGGCAAGGGCTGTTAGAGATTACAGACCGAACTAAAGTTGAGTGGGTTGAGTTGTTCGATGACTTAGAGCATCAAGGGCTATATGAAGCAGGAGAGGTGATAGGCTTAGGCACTTTGGTCTGTGATGAGTGTGGTCACAAGACAACGTATAACCACCCAACTGTAATCATTCCGTGTATTAAATGTGGTCACAAAGGCTTTACTCGCCAGTCATTAAAACCATAAATGGCGAGTAACGACTGTATAATGCAATGAATAAAAAAGAGGCTTAGTCGCCTCTTTTTTGTCTTTTCTACTTTCAAGCTGTTATCAGCTCTGTTTTCTTCTTAAACCGAAAGCCAGAGCTAAACTTAACCCTATCCAAATATACAATGGCCAAGTACCAACGATTCGATATGGCGTTTTCCCATCGGTTGGGGTGAGCTCTGCGCGCAGTACTGCAGTTTCAAACTGCGGTACTTGCTCAACGATTTTACCTTTGTGATCGGTTACCGCTGTTAATCCGTTGTTAGTCGAGCGGATGAGCGGTTTACCTAACTCTAAGGCACGCATACGGGCGATCTCCATATGCTGAAGAGGACCGATAGAGTGACCAAACCATGCATCATTTGAAAGCGTTAGAATGAAGTCTGTTTCGTCAGTCACATTTTGACGCACTTGCTCATTAAAGATGATCTCATAGCAAAGCGCTGGTGCCATGTGCATGCCATTCGCAACGATGTTTGGCTGCACAAAAGCCCCACGGCTAAACGACGACATCGGTAGGTTAAAGAATGGCGCTAATGGGCGCAAAATATCTTCAAATGGTACAAACTCACCAAATGGTAGTAGGTGATGCTTATGGTAACGTTCGCTTAAATCGAAGCTGTAGTCACCGTATGGTGTGATGCCTAGGGACAGAATACTGTTGTAGAACTGTCGATCTTCAGCTTGGTTGACGACACCGGTGATGATTGCGCTGTTATTCATTTTTGCAGCGCTGTCGATATTGCTCAAAAATGAAGGCACTTCAATTTCAAAAGCGGGAATTGCTGCTTCTGGCCAAACGATAATGTCAGCGTCCCAGTTTTCACGAGTTAAGTCAGCGTACTTCATGATGGTTGGCCAGCGTTGACTTGGTAGCCACTTTAGGTTTTGGTCTACGTTACCTTGAATTAGTGCGAGCTTAGTCGTGTCTTCTGGTCGGGGTGTTACCCAATCGTAGTTGCGAATCCCAAAGCCAGTACTGAGTAGCACCGCAGGGATAATCACCATCAGCCACTGCTTATGAATCCAGGCATAGGCTAACGCCCCTGCGCTGATAAGGATAAATAGAGTAAGCAGTTCTACGCCGCCAATTGGTGCAAAGCTTGCGAGTGGAGCATCTATCTGGCTATAGCCTAGCCATAACCAAGGGAAGCCGGTCATCACCCAACCACGCAACCAATCACTTATCAGCCATAAAGCAGGTGCAGCGAGAAGTGCTTTTGTGAGCGTAAATTGAGGAAACAGCTTGTTGTTGAGCCAAGCAAATAAGCCTGAATAAACAGCCAAGTAGGCAACAAGTAAGCCCATTAAAAATAAATTGGCAATGAGCGGCATACCGCCAAAACCGGAGATACTGACGTAAACCCAGCTAACGCCAGTTGCAAATTGACCTAACCCCCAAGCATAACCAATCCATAGTGCGCGTTTCGGAGTTTGGTTAGCAAGAAGAATCAGTAGAATTGCAGGGCTAAGAATGGCAATAGGCCACAGCTGGTAAGGAGCGAAAGCGAGTGTAGTAGGGGCGCCAACAAAAGCGGCCACTAAGGGCCGCTTAAGGCGATGAAAGAGTTCATTCATCATTGTAATTTTCTGAGATTCCCAATGGGTATCGCGTTACTCTTGAGTGGCTTCAACCAGGGTTTCTTCGTCTGGGATCGTCACTTGGAGTTGAATGACACGACGGTTATCGGCAGCGGTGACTTTGAAGTTGTAGCCTTCAATTTCAACCAGTTCACCACGAGAAGGTAAGTGACCAAAGGCAGTCATGACCATACCACCAACGGTATCAACTTCCTCATCGCTGAAGTTGGTTCCGAATGTCTCATTAAACTCTTCGATGGTTGTCAGCGCTCTGACAGCAAACGTATGCTTGCTCAGCTTACGAATGTCCGTCTCTTCACTTTCATCGAATTCATCTTCAATATCCCCGACGATTTCCTCAAGGATATCTTCAATGGTCACAAGACCAGAAACACCACCGAATTCATCGACAACAATGGCCATATGATAACGTTCTTCACGGAATTCTTTCAGCAGTCGATCAACGCGTTTACTTTCCGGTACTACAACCGCTGGTCGAATGACTTCTTCGATATCAAATGGATTGCTGCCTGAGCCTAAGTATTTAAGTAAGTCCTTCGCTAGAAGTATGCCTTCCACATGGTCTTTATCTTCGCTGATCACAGGGTAGCGAGAGTGTTGAGCATCGGTAATCAAAGCAACCAAGGTATCAAGGTCGTGAGTACGCTCAACGGTAACCATTTGCGAACGCGGGATCATAATGTCACGCACACGCATTTCGGAGATTTCCATAACACCTTCGAGCATATCGCGAGTGTCATGGTCAATCAGGTCGTTAACTTCAGAGTCGCGGATAACATCCACAAGCTCTTGGCGATCTTTTGGTTCGCCCTGAAATAGTTGACCTAGACGTTCAAAGAAGGACTTTCTACTCGGACCTTCTGCCTTTTCTTTCTTATCTTCGTTAGAAGAGGGAGAATTATCTTCGTTCATTGTTTCTCAATTAAGTAACGCTATCAGAAGTGTGATAGCACACATAGAGAGGCGAACACGAGAGTCATTTAGGTGGTTCGCCTTTCCCTGTCGAGTGGCCAATAGCTACTCTTTTTCAGCAATGTAAGGATCTTCATAACCCATACCTTGCATGATTTCGGTTTCGAGGGACTCCATCTCTTCGGCTTCGTCATCCTCTATATGATCATAACCTAGCAGATGCAAGCTGCCATGTACAACCATATGCGCCCAATGTGCTAGCAGAGGCTTGCTCTGTTCAACCGCCTCTTTTTCAACAACTTGGCGGCAAATAATCAAATCACCAAGTAAATCTATTTCCATACCAGGAGGTGCTTCAAATGGAAACGACAACACATTAGTTGGTTTATCTTTGCCGCGATATTCATGATTGAGCGTATGACTTTCTTGTTCATCAACAATACGAATGGTGACTTCGGCTTGTGGTTGGAAGAGAGGAATGGTCTTATCTAGCCACAATTGGAAATCTTGCTGCGAAGGCAAACCTTCTTCATTTTCGACTGCCAGTTGCAGATCAAGTTCAATCGCCATGGTTATTCCTTAGTTGAAGCAACTTGTGCATTCAGTTCGGCTTTTGCTGCTTCTAGTAACTTCGCATCGCGTTCTTCACGACGGCGTTTCTCGAACTCTTTACGCTCTTTCTGGTCTTGTGCTTCCCACTTCTCGTACGCGTTAACGATACGAGCAACCACAGGGTGACGTACAACGTCGTCGGCTAAGAAGAAGTTAAAGCTGATGTCGTCAACTTCGCTTAGTACTTCAATAGCATGACGAAGACCCGATTTCGCACCACGAGGTAAGTCAATCTGCGTGACATCGCCAGTGATAACCGCGCGAGAGTTAAAACCAATACGCGTTAGGAACATCTTCATCTGCTCAACAGTGGTGTTCTGACTCTCATCAAGAATGATGAAGGCGTCGTTTAGAGTACGACCACGCATGTAAGCAAGAGGGGCAACCTCAATCACGTTACGTTCAATCAGCTTCTCTACGCGCTCAAAGCCCAGCATTTCAAATAGGGCGTCGTATAGCGGACGTAGGTATGGGTCGACTTTCTGGCTTAAATCACCAGGTAGGAAGCCCAATTTCTCTCCAGCTTCAACCGCTGGACGAGTAAGTAGAATACGACGGATCTCTTGGCGCTCTAGTGCGTCAACAGCTGCTGCTACTGCAAGGTAGGTTTTACCTGTACCGGCCGGGCCAATACCAAAAGAAATATCATGCGTGACCATGTTAACCAAGTACTGCGCTTGGTTTGGCGTACGTGGTTTGATCACACCGTTCTTGGTTTTGACGAAGACTTCTTTACCGTGCTCTATATTAGACTCAGTATTCTGCTCAAGAACACCAGACTCTTTGATCGCTAGGTGGATTTGCTCAGGCTCAATATCTGGGATCTCACCTCGTACAGGTGCGGTATCAACATATAGAGTTTTCAGGATATCCAGCGCAGCTGATGCGGTATGAGGTTTACCGACAATCGTAAAGTGGTCACTACGGTGGTTAATTTCAACGCCTAGACGACGTTCTAAATGCTTGATGTTGTCATCGAATGGACCGCACAGGCTAGCTAGTCGGCGGTTGTCTGAAGGTTCTAGGTTAATTTCTAGAGTTACGATTTTATTGCTCAATGTTGCCTCTCATTTTTTGCCACTTAGTGAGAGCCTGATAACGACCAGGCTCTCTATGGCTATTTATACGAGCTTACGGCGTAAAAGTAGCTACACCCAGCTCATCTTCGCGACGTGTTTTCGCCATCATCTGCGTTGGGGAAATCACACTACGAAGATCCATGTCTTTTTCAGTACGTACTAGCTCACCACGCAGTGAGTTTGCAAATACGTCTACGATCTTCACATCAACGAACTGACCAATTAGGTCTGCACTACCTTCAAAGTTTACTACACGGTTGTTTTCTGTACGAGCGCGTAGTTCCATTAGGTTTTTCTTCGAAGGACCTTCAACTAGAACACGTTGTTCTGTGCCAAGCATTAAGCGAGAGTAACGCATCGCTTGAGCATTGATAGTTTGCTGTAGTTCGTAAAGGCGCTCTTTCTTCACTTGTTCTGACACATCACAAGGGTAATCCGCTGCTGGCGTACCTGGACGTGGAGAGAAAATAAAGCTGAAGCTCATGTCAAAGTCTACATCTTTGATTAGCTTCATGGTGTCTTGGAAGTCTTTGTCTGTCTCACCAGGGAAACCAACAATAAAGTCTGAACTGATTTGAATATCAGGACGAGCTTTACGCAGTTTACGGATGATCGATTTGTATTCGATAGCGGTGTGAGGGCGTTTCATCATCGTTAGGATACGGTCACTACCACTTTGCACAGGTAAGTGCAGGAAGCTCACAAGTTCTGGCGTATCTTCGTATACTGCGATGATGTCGTCTGTGAATTCTAACGGGTGGCTCGTCGTGAAACGAATACGGTCGATACCATCGATAGACGCAACCAAACGAAGCAGTTCTGCAAATGAACAGATCTCACCATCGTGCATAGGACCACGGTACGCGTTTACGTTTTGACCCAGAAGGTTTACTTCACGTACGCCTTGTTCAGCAAGTTGGGCGATTTCGAACAGTACGTCATCCATTGGACGGCTTACTTCTTCACCACGAGTGTACGGTACGACACAGTAAGTACAGTACTTAGAGCAGCCCTCCATAATAGAAACGAATGCTGTCGCACCTTCAGCGCGAGGTTCAGGTAGGCGGTCGAACTTTTCGATCTCTGGGAACGAAATGTCCATAACTGGTGCATCATCGGACTGAGATTGTTTGATCATCTCAGGTAGGCGGTGCAAAGTTTGTGGGCCAAAAATAACGTCAACGTATGGTGCACGCTCACGAATATGGTCACCTTCTTGCGTTGCTACACAACCACCTACACCGATAACTACGCCAGGTTTTTTATCTTTTAGTGTTTTCCAGCGGCCTAACTGGTGGAAAACTTTCTCTTGCGCTTTTTCACGGATCGAACAGGTGTTAAGTAGAAGTACGTCTGCTTCCTCTGGCTCTTCCGTCAGCTCGTAGCCGTTTGCAGCATTAAGCAGGTCGGCCATTTTTGATGAATCGTATTCGTTCATCTGGCAGCCCCAGGTTTTAATTAGCAGTTTCTTACTCATCTCACTTTCGCTCGTTCAGTTGTACTTAAATCGGAGAGCTATTGCTCAAATTATAGCCGCCATCACGGCGGTAAGCGGCGTATTGTACTGCTTTAAAAAGCACCTGACTAGTGATCTAGCTAATTCTCTGCAAAGCCTGATGAAATCTAGTTTTTCGCCCTATGCAGAACAAGGTTTTTTGTTAAACAATTTTGTAAAAATAGCCATGGAAAGTACAATAAAAAACGCCAATTAATCAGCACGATGAAGAGTGAAAAATGAACAAGTATGACATCGCCGTGATCGGTGGCGGTATGGTCGGGGCAGCCGTCGCTGTTGGATTTGCCAAGCAGGGCAGAAGCGTTGTCTTGGTTGAAGGTACAAAACCTAAAGTTTTTGATGCCGCTCAGGCGATGGATATTCGTGTATCTGCAATCTCGCACCAGTCGGTGGAGTTACTTGATTCACTCGGAGCATGGTCAGAGATCAAGAGCATGCGAGTTTGTCCTTATCGGCGGTTAGAAACTTGGGAGCACCCAGAGTGCCGTACTCGTTTTCACTCTGATGAATTGTCATTGGATCAGCTAGGTTACATCGTTGAAAATCGCCTAATCCAATTAGGTCTTTGGCAAGTCTTCTCTAAGTATGAAAATCTAACCGTGATGTGTCCTGAGCGATTAAAAGCCATTGAGTTTGCAGATGTAAATCTTGTGACACTAGAAAGTGGGGCGCAGTTTGAAGCTAACTGGGTGATTGGTGCTGATGGTGCAAACTCTAAAGTTCGTCAATTGGCTGGAATTGGTGTAACTGCGTGGGATTACCGACAACACTGCATGTTGATTAACGTGAAAACAGAATTGCCTCAGCAAGATATTACTTGGCAACAATTTACACCTTCAGGCCCACGTTCATTTTTACCTCTGTGCTCTTTGAGTAACGACGATGGTCAAATAGTAGGCCAAGGTTCTTTGGTTTGGTATGACTCGCCTAAACGTATTAAACAACTGTGTGCGATGGGTAAACCTCAACTAAGGGAAGAAATCTTACGTCATTTCCCTGCAGAATTAGGCGATATTGAAGTTTTACAGTTTGGCTCATTCCCACTCACTCGTCGTCATGCGCAAAGCTACTCAAGCAAAAATTGCGTATTAGTGGGTGACTCTGCCCATACGATCAACCCGCTTGCAGGGCAAGGGGTAAACTTAGGCTTCAAAGATGTAGACGTTCTCCTTTCGGTAACAGAACAACAAGAAAAGCTGGAAGATACCTTACTCGCGAAATACGAACGCGCACGTCGACCTGACAACTTACTCATGCAGACGGGCATGGACTTTTTCTATAAAGGTTTTAGCAACGATCTAGGGCCATTGAAGTTCGTACGTAATTCTGCATTGAAGCTTGCTGAAAACTCAGGGCCAATTAAGGCTCAAGTACTGAAATACGCGTTAGGTATGTAGTAAGCTACTCAAATCACAGATAGAAAAAAAGCGAGCCATGAGCTCGCTTTTTTAATTCGGCAAATCTAATGATTTCCCGAGTCCAGAACCAAAAAAAGAAAAAACCCAGCAAAGTCATGCTGGGTTTTCCGATAATGGTGCGGAAGGAGAGACTTGAACTCTCACACCTTGCGGCGCCAGAACCTAAATCTGGTGCGTCTACCAATTC